>OMOG01000274.1:533-983 GCA_900290305.1 Candidatus Sulfopaludibacter sp. SbA4 | reverse complement strand
ACCACCATCATGGATTTCGAGCCGCTGCGGATCGGCGGCGGCGAGTACCTCATTCCCCGCCACACGCGGCTTCAGGTAATCGCCCGGGACGCCGGTTTTACCGAGAACGCCATCGTTTATCGGGACTGCCATGAGTTCCGCGGCGAATCGGTGCTGCGTTTCGACCAGGCCGTTCCCTCGCCCGATACCGGCTCCGAACTCTCCGTCCCAGTCCACACTGCGAGCCTCCCCGCAGGACTGCCGATCGTGGTGGTTCTCGACCAGGAGATCGATACGGACCGCGCTGCGGCCGGCGATCCGGTGTCGGCCAGGATCGGCAAGGCGATCGTCGATCCCGCCACCAGGCGGGTGCTCGTGCAGGCCGGCACTGCCGTCCGCGGCCGCATCACGCACCTCGAACACCACGTCGAGGGCGAGAAATATTTCCTGGTGGGCCTGAGTTTTGAAACG
>OMOG01000274.1:0-524 GCA_900290305.1 Candidatus Sulfopaludibacter sp. SbA4 | reverse complement strand
TCGCCATGGTTCTCGATGCCGTGCACCAGGCCAAAGATACCCACGTTTTTTCGGATACCTCCGATCCTCGCAGCCGGTCGCGCGTCACGAGCACGGAATCCCACTCCGGCTTCGGCGGAGGTGGAACTTTGGTCTTCCGCACTCGCGAGTCCAGATACGTGGTTCCAACCGGCTACACATCCAACTGGATCACGCTTGGAGGGAAATGATCTCTCAGTCCGCCCTTTCCCTCGCGCGCGAACGGCGGTATAATGTGGCCTACGGGGCTAGGTGCGTGCGAACACCCAGCCCCGAGGTTTGGGCTACCGACCCTTCCGGATCGTGAGCTTAACCCTCGCCCTTGGCGAGCCTGATCGTCACCACTAAAGTGACGATCTTCAGCCACAATGTGAGCATAGGAGCCCACCTCCTTCCGCTTCGTAGAAGATTGGGAAGCCCGGGTCATGACCCCGGGCTTTTCCTTTGAAGCTCTGGTGCTTCGCCGGAAAACAACCCGCCCTTCTTCCCAATCCACTGGGCCGAGG
>OMOG01000700.1:1256-2992 GCA_900290305.1 Candidatus Sulfopaludibacter sp. SbA4 | reverse complement strand
TCTGGCGTCGTCACATGCAACGCCGGATAGCCACGTCACCGGGACAAGATCTGGAACCTCGCCGGCCGGCACTTCCCCGAGGCCACCTAGATCGTCGACCTCTACCACGCCCGCGAGCACCTGCACGACCTGGCCAGGCTGCTGGAGTTCATGCTCGGCGCCCATCGCGGGGAATGGCTCGCCGAGCGGCTCGGCGAGCTGGACGCCGGCGACACCGGCGCCATCACCGCCGCCGCCCGCGACACCGGCGCCATCACCGCCGCCGCCCGCCAGTTCCCTCTCGCCGGGACGAAAGCCGAGGCGCTGGACACAGCCCTGGGCTACTTCGAGAACAACGCGCACCGGATGCGCTACCAGCACTTCCGCTCTCTCGGCATGTTCGTCGGCTCGGGGGCCGTGGAAGCCGGGTGCAAGGCGGTCATCGGGCAGCGCCTCAAATTGTCAGGCATGCACTGGTCCTGCAGCGGCGCGACCGGCATCCTGACCCTGCGCTGCCAGCAAGCCAGCAACCGCTGGGAAGAAATCTGGCAGCAGCCCGCAACCAGACACGAGCGGCCTGACCCGGTATCTGACAACGGCCCGCACTCAGACCACCGAGGCCAGACCAGGTTACCCGCCAGTCACCTACATTCCTGTCCCGCACACTGCCTCACCCAAATAGCACGGGAATATGCCAATATAGATTAGGAGTTGGGTCATTCCGCTTCTGGGCAGCCGTGCGGCTGCGGTGCTGGCGGCCATGGCCGCGGTGGCCGGCACGGTAGCGGCTGTGCCAGCCGGCCCGCGGCACGTGCGGATGTGCCAGGACTTAGCGGGCGCGGTCAAACTGCGCCCGGCTGTCACCGCAGCCGGCCTGCCGCCGCTCCCCGGGCGGCAGCGGTTACTGGGTGCTGCTACCGGATGGGCGGGGCGGACGCCGTGCATGCCCGTTCCGCAGGGGTCGCTGGCCGTGCCACCTCAGGCATGGCGCGCCAGTTCTGGCGCTGCCCGCCGCCGTCTCCTCAGATGCCTTTCCTCCCCCGCCCTCGATTCATTGACACCCGCGCCATTGCCGGGGCGTGCCGAAGCCTGATGCGCCGGATAACCCGATTAGGCCCGGTCTGCTATCAGGTACGGCCGGCTCGCCTGGCCGGGTGATGGGGAAATCCTCCCATCACGCTAACCTGACGGGCTTCTCGCGCGTCCTCTAAGCACATGGGTCGATCGATCGTTCAGGAACAAGGGGGGACATCATGAAACTGCTCGCTCTATCCCTGGCACGGATGGCCACCGCGGTGATCATTGCGCGGCACCGCGTGCGGCGGCCGGGTGTACGGACTGCGCCCATGATGGGTCTATTACAGACAGGTGACTGGCGGGTGCGGGCACCAGCGGGTGCGCCCGGCCGGGATGAGCAGGACCGCCGGTGCGTGCCGTTCCGGAATGTCGCGGAGGAGCAGATGAGGCGATGCCGGGTTCTGCTGGTGGTCGCGGGCGTGGCTGCGGTGTGGGGTGCCGGGGCGCTGACGGCTGCGGGCGCGGCGGGCGCCGCTGTCCCGGCCGCTCGCGTGGCGGCGCAGCGGGCGGCTGGCTCGTGGGGCCGGGCGATCGAGGTGCCCGGCCTGGCGGCCCTGAACAAGGGCGGGTCCGCCGGCGTCGACTCGGTATCGTGCGCCTCGGCGGGCAACTGCGCGGCCGTCGGCCTCTACACCGACGGCCGCGGTCATGACCAGATGTTCGCGGCGAGCCAGCGGCAC
>OMOG01000700.1:790-1246 GCA_900290305.1 Candidatus Sulfopaludibacter sp. SbA4 | reverse complement strand
TGACCAGATGTTCGCGGCGAGCCAGCGGCACGGCCGCTGGGGCAAGGCGATCCAGGTGCCCGGCCTGGAGGCCCTGAGCAAGGGCGGGGAGGTCCACCTCTTGTCGCTGTCGTGCGGCGCGGCGGGCAGCTGCGCGGCCGGCGGGTACTACTTCCCCTCCGATC
The DNA here is from genome assembly GCA_900290305.1 of Candidatus Sulfopaludibacter sp. SbA4. Lineage (GTDB taxonomy): Bacteria > Acidobacteriota > Terriglobia > Bryobacterales > Bryobacteraceae > OMOG01. The sequence goes on along the minus strand of OMOG01000700.1, from coordinate 1,082 downwards.
AGCCCGACATTGAGCACGGGTTCGTGGTCAGCGAACGGCACGGCCGCTGGGGCAGGGCGATCCAGGTGCCCGGCCTGGTGGCCAACGCCGAGGTCGACTCGGTGTCGTGCGGCTCGGCGGACAATTGCGCGGCCGGCGGGATCTACGTTGGGCACGGGTTCGTGGCCGTCGAGCGGAACGGCCGCTGGGGCAGGGCGATCCAGGTGCCCGGCCTGGCGGCCCTGAGCGAGGGCGGGGACGCCGAGGTCAACGAGGTGTCGTGCGGCTCGGCGGGCAACTGCGCGGCCGGCGG
>OMOG01000700.1:0-780 GCA_900290305.1 Candidatus Sulfopaludibacter sp. SbA4 | reverse complement strand
CTACACCCGCCGGTCCGGCCTGGTCCAAGGGTTCGTGGCCAGCGAGCGGAACGGCCGCTGGGGCAAGGCGATCGCGGTGCCCGGCCTGGCGGCCCTGAACACGGGCAGGGACGCCGCGGTCTGGTCGGTGTCGTGCGCCTCGGCGGGCAACTGCGCGGCCGGCGGGTACTACACCGGCCGTCACCAGAACACTCAGGGGTTCGTGGCCGTCGAGCGGAACGGCCGCTGGGGCACGGCGATCGTGGTGCCCGGCCTGGCGGCCCTGAACACGGGCGGGTTCGCCGCGGTCAGTTCGCTATCATGCCCCTCGCCGGGCAACTGCGCCGCCGGCGGGTTCTACGCCCGCGGCAGCAGACAGGAGGCCCAGGTGTTCGTGGCCAGCGAGCGGAACGGCGCCTGGGGCAAGGCGATCGCGGTGCCCGGCCTGGCGGCCCTGAACACGGGCAGCGGGGACCTCCAGATGCCGGCGCTGTCATGCGCCTCAGCCGGCAACTGCGCGGTCGGCGGAATCTACTCCGACCGGTCCCATAACACCCAGGGGTTCGTGGCCAGCGAGGACAACGGCGTGTGGGGGACGGCGATCCAGGTGCCCGGCCTGGGGGCCCTGAACAAGGGCGGGTTCGCCGAGGTCAGTTCGCTATCATGCCCCTCGCCGGGCAACTGCGCCGCCGGCGGGGACTACACCGACCGTGCCGGTAACAGCCAGGGATTCGTCACCCTGTCCCGCTCGAAATTAGGATTCGGCTGGTGACCTGCAGGTCTTCCATGCTCAGGCGGCGC
>OMOG01000271.1:22639-23536 GCA_900290305.1 Candidatus Sulfopaludibacter sp. SbA4 | reverse complement strand
CGGCGCACGAATGGCGATCATCACCACTGTACCTGTGAGCACCAGCGCCTTCGCGATCCACGGATTCATGGCCAAGCACCGTCCCTTTCACACCGTACTGCTGCTGTCGTCAAAGTGCTTATGTCCGAATAACTCGCTGTAATGCCGGACTCGCAGACACTCCACCACGCGGTCCTATAGCCTGGGAGTCTCGCGGAACGGCAGTTGTAAGGCGAAGACCGTACCGGCCAGGGCGACCCCCCAATCCCGCCCACGCCGCTCCCGCCCGTAAAGTCTCGCCGAAGGCCGTCCTGTCGAAAACCACGGCTCGCATGCACCAGTATACTAACAGCTATGATGACGGACAGTCTCAGGAAGCAGGGTCCCTGCACTGCCTGTGGGAATACCCCACCTCAATTCTCCGTCCACCCGGAGAGTCGTAGACGACCCCATTGATGAATACGAGTTCGCAGCCCAGCTCTCGCCCGGCGTGAATTCCACGACCCGTCACAGGCGTTAACCTAAGCCTGCTCGCCGGAGGTGAGCGCCGAGTCGGGCAGCGGACCGGCTTTACCGGGCGAATCGGCATCCTGGGAGCCAGCACTTTTCAACGCGAACCAGGTGATCCGTGTGGAATCCGACAACCGGTCGCAGGTGCGTTTTTGGGGAGTAATCCAGCAGGCGCGCTCCTAAGGGTGACCTCTTTCCGAGTGGCGCGTTATTCGCCCCGAATCGTAAAGAAGCTGATACAATCAAGGAATTTCATTTCCGTATGGAACGGGCTGCTGCTGTGCCGATAGCGATCTTCGCATGCTCTCTCGCGCTACTGCTGGCCGGCTGCCATGAGGACGAACGTTATTTCGGCACGACAACAGCGCAGTATTCCCAACGGCTCGTGTTCGATAATCAGTTCGAACC
>OMOG01000271.1:0-22629 GCA_900290305.1 Candidatus Sulfopaludibacter sp. SbA4 | reverse complement strand
GAGTATTCCCAACGGCTCGTGTTCGATAATCAGTTCGAACCCGCCACTCTCGATCCGGTTGCGTTCATGATCACGAATGAAGCAAACGTGATCGAGGCTCTCTTCGAGGGTCTCACGCAGAGCGACCCCGTAACCGCGCGCCCCATGGCGGCGCTCGCAACCCATTACGAAATCTCCTCCGACGGTCTGGAGTACACGTTCTATTTGCGCGGCCATCCGAACCCGCATGGAACCAGGCTGCCCAATAGCCACGACTTGTCCTCGGAATGGAACCACGGAGTTCGAGCGCCGCCCGATTCGATTCCTGCGCACTGGAGCGACGGAACCGTCGTCAACGCGAACATCCGCATGCTGATCAATCGGGGCCGCGGTTACAAGAACCTGCGTTACCTNNCGGTTTCTCGCTGTCAGGCGGGTATTGAAAGTTGCTTGAAAACCGGGCGTCTTGTCAGATTCTCGCGGAGAGCCTCTTATTGAAACCGGGTTAGGATCCAAGCCTGACTTCCACAGCGATCCTGCGTGGGCCAATGTTTCTCTGGTGATGAACATGAGGCAGCCTCCCTTTGACAATCGCCTGGTGCGGCTCGCGATCAATATGGCGATTGACAAGGCCACGTTTGCCGCATTTTTCGGTGTGGATCCCCTCAGAACCCTGACCGTTTCTCCGGTGGGATATGAGCCCCCGAAGTCGCTTCCTGTTACGATCGCCGGCATGTCCTATGATCTCCTGGCCTATGACCCCGGTGGCGCGCGCGAGGTGCTGGCCGCGGCGGGCCACCCGGACGGACGGCAGCTCCGCTTCGATCTCCACGTTCCCGACGACGAGTGGGGCCTCGAGGTTGGACAGATCGTCGCGCATCAGTTGGAGCGGAATCTGGGCATTGAGGCCCATGTTGCGCCGACTGAAGGGAGCGTACTCTGGAGCGGAACTTTCGCGGACCACTTTTCCGGTATGGGCTGTTTCGGCGGGAATTTCTCCTATGGCGACCCCTGCGCCTATCTGAAAACACTACCCTCTCAGTATGGGGCCGGTTGGGACGGGGCCGCCTACTTTGCGGCTCTCGAATCGGCAAACGCGATCCTCGACCCGGCGTTACGGTATAAGAAATTCGCCGAAAGCGAAGCTCAGCTTCTGCGGGAGATGCCCATCATTCCGCTGAGCACGGCGCCATCGATCTACATGTTCAAGCCGTACGTGAAGGGCTGGACTCATGACATGGTTGGCGACGTCTACTTCCGCTACGTCTGGATCGACCACAACTGGAACAAAGGAGCAACTCGATGATACGCTACGCAATTCGCAGGATTTTGATCCTGATCCCCGTGCTGCTCGCCGTACTCACCATCACTTTCTTTCTGGTGAATCTCGCTCCGGGCAGCCCGTTTAGCAGTCCCAAGGTACTGTCTGCGGAAGTGCTCGCCAACCTGAAAGCCAAGTATGGATTCGATCAGCCGCGAGCCGTGCAGTATTGGCGCTTCATGGCGCGGCTCGGCGGCTTCACGTATCACTCCGAGACTCACTCCTATACTTTCCGTCCAGTCCCCGATTTCGGCGACTCCATCAAGTATAAGGGACGCACCCTAAACGAGATCATCGGCGAGGCGCTGCCGGTATCGGCGGTGCTGGGCGTTGCGGCGTATTTGATCGCGCTGTTTATCGGACTGGCGTCAGGCATCGCCTCGGCGCTGCGGCCGAACACCTGGATCGACCGCTCAATTTCGGCGATGACGATGCTGGGTGTTTCGATCCCGAGCTTCGTTCTCGACCCGCGCTGGTGGTCGCCTTCAGCCTCACGCTGTACTGGCTTCCGCCCGCGCGGCTCGAATGGTGGTGGGAGTGGGGCATCATCCGCATTCCGACTCCTTCCTCGATCCTGCTTCCTGCATTCACCCTGGCGGGAATCTACATTTCTTACATCGCGCGCATGACGCAAAGCGGGTTGCGGGAAACCCTACGCCAGGACTACATCCGCACGGCCCGCGCCAAAGGGCTGCCCGAATGGCGCGTCGTTCTGGTGCATGCGTTGCGCGGCGCGCTCCTGCCAGTGGTCAGCTACACGGGCCCGGCGCTCGCGGGGCTCGTCACCGGGACGGTAGTGGTGGAGGAGATCTTCGCGATTCCTGGATTGGGCCACTACTTCATAGACGCCGCCAACAATCGCGATTATTTCTTGATTCTCGGTATTACGGCATTCGGCGCGATCACACTGATGATCGCCAACCTGCTGGTGGACCTCTCGTACGCGTGGATCGATCCGCGCATCACCTACGGAGGCCAACGATGAGCACCGTTGCCGCACCGGCTCTCAATCATCAGCTCCTGCCGTCCGCCGGACCCTGGAGCCAGGCATGGCGGCGGTTCCTGCGCAAGCGCATGGCGGCCGGTGGAGGGTTGGTCGTACTCGTCGTGATTCTGCTGGCGATCGCCGGTCCGGGCTTGACTTATCTGTACAGCGGATCGACATATGAGAAGCAGGACATCGAGCACCGCCTCGCCGATCCTACTCCGCAGCATCCCTTCGGCACTGACATTTTGGGCCGCGATCTTCTGACCCGGATGCTTTACGGCAGCCGTATCAGCCTCACGGTAGGATTGCTCGCGACTCTGATCTCGGTCGCGATCGGCGTGGCGTACGGCGCGGTTGCGGGTTACTTCGGAGGGCATCTCGATGAAGCCATGATGCGTTTGGTCGACATTCTGTATTCGCTCCCGACTCTGATGCTGATCATCGTGCTGCTGGCTCTTTTCGACCGCAGCTTCTTCCTGTTGCTGGTGGCGCTGGCGATTGTCGGCTGGCTCGATATCGCTCGCATCGTGCGCGGACAGGTCCTTGGCCTCAAGCACGAGCAGTACGTCGAGGCAGCGCGGACGATCGGGGTATCCAACCTCGGCATCATCGCGCGCCACATCATCCCCAACACTCTCGGCCCGGTGATTGCGTACGGCCTGCTCACCATTCCGTCGATGATCCTGTCCGAGGCGTTCCTGAGCTTTCTGGGGCTCGGGGTCCAGCCGCCTGTGCCATCGTGGGGAGTGCTGGCGTCGGAAGGCGCGCAAGCCATGGCCGTGCATCCGATCCTGTTGATCGCGCCGGCGGCATTGATGGCGGTATCTCTGGTCGCGCTGAATTTCTTCGCCGAGGGGTTGCGCGAGGTGCTGGAGCATGAGTGAGCCACTGCTCTCGATCCGCGGCCTGCGGGTCGGATTCCGCACAGAGCACGGCCTCGCCCCGGCGGTGGAGGGTGTGTCGTATTCCGTCAGGCAGGGCAAGACCATCGGAATCGTTGGCGAATCCGGATCGGGCAAATCCGTAACCAACCTCTCGATTCTGCGCCTGATTCCGTCACCGCCGTGTGAGATAGGGGCAGGCGAGATTCTTTTCGAAGGCCGCGATCTGCTCAAAGCCTCTCAGCGGGAGTTGCGAGCTCTGCGCGGCGGCAAGATCGCGATGATCTTTCAGGATCCGATGAGCTCGTTGCATCCCTTGATGAGGATCTCGGCGCAGATGATGGAACTGACGCGGCTTCATCTGGGGCTCGACAAGCCTGCGGCGAAGGAACACTCGATCGCCATGCTTCGTAAGGCCGGAATTCCCGATCCCGCGCGAATCGCCGACGGCTACCCGCACCTACTCTCGGGCGGAATGCGGCAGCGGGTGATGATCGCGATGGCGCTCTCCACCAGTCCGAAGCTGCTGATCGCGGACGAGCCGACGACCGCGCTCGACGTTACGATTCAGGCGCTGATCCTCGATTTGATCCGGCGTCTGCGCGATGAGACGGGAACAACAGTGGTCCTCACGACGCACGATCTTGGCGTGGTAGCCGGAATGGCCGATCGCGTGGTGGTGATGTACGCCGGCCGTGTGTTCGAGACCGCGCCCGCAGCCGAGTTGTTCCGCAATCCAGGCAATCCCTACACGCGGGCGCTGCTGCGATCGATTCCGGATGTGGCATCGACCGGCGACGGAAAGCGTGAAAAACTGTTCCAGATACCCGGCCTGCCTCCGGTGCTTACCAATATGAACGCGAATGAATGTCCCTTCGCGCCCCGCTGCCCGGACGCAAAAGCGCTCTGCCGCGAGGCGCCCCCTCCTTTTGTGCAGGTTGGCCCGGACCACTTTTCGCTGTGCTGGGAGGCGAAAGCATGAACGGCGCAACTCTTCTGTCGATTCGCAATCTGAGCGTGGAATTTACGGCGAAAGGAGGCAGGGTTCGCGCCGTCGACGGCGTATCGCTTGACATCCGCAAGGGTGAGACGCTGGGTCTGGTCGGCGAATCCGGCTGCGGCAAAACCACATTGGGACGCGCCATTCTGCGGCTCAACACCCCCTCCGCCGGCGCCATTCAGTACTTCACGCCGGATGGTCCGCGAGACCTCGCTCAGCTTCACGGTGAGACTCTGCTTCCGCTGCGCCGCCACATCCAGATGGTGTTTCAGGACCCCTACAGCTCGCTGAATCCACGCATGACCGTGGGGGCAATTATCCGCGAACCGCTCTTGTCTTTCCGCATCGCTCGAGGCCATGACGCCGAGGGCCGTGTCAGCCGGTTGATGGAGCAGGTCGGGCTCGATCCAAGCTACCGAAGGCGCTACCCGCGCGAACTTTCGGGAGGCCAGCGACAAAGAGTGGGCATCGCCCGCGCGCTGGCCGCGAGCCCCGAACTGATTGTCGCCGACGAGCCGATTGCCGCACTCGATGTTTCGATCCAGGCGCAGATTCTGAATCTGCTGGAAGGCCTGCGCGCGGAATTCGGCCTCGCCTATCTCTTCATCTCGCACGATCTGCGCGCGGTGCGGTACCTCGCCGACCGGGTCGCGGTGATGTATCTGGGCCACATCGTCGAGACGGCGCCGGCGGCGAAGATCGGGAGCCGTCCGCTGATGCCCTACACAAAGGCGCTGATGTCGGCTGTACGGTCAATCGACAAGGTCGCCAGGCCAATGGTCTTGAGCGGAGAGATTCCATCCCCGGTGAATCCGCCATCCGGGTGTCGCTTCCACACGCGGTGCCCATGGGCAGTAGCGGAATGCTCGCATTCGAAACCGGAACTTGTTGAGATCGAACCGGGGCATTTCGCCGCGTGTAACCGTATCAGTCCGGAGAGGCCGGAGATCGAGTCTATGGCCTGATGGTAATCGCTCACTTGCAGGTAGATGAGGATTCTGTCCGGAAGGCAAGCCTCGTAGAGCGTCAAGTCCCCAGATAAAACGTCCTTGTGAGAAGTCGTGGGCGAGTCGTCGGGCACTCGGACAGAGGATACGTCTGCTTCTGGTGATGGCCCCCGGCCGTCCGTGCAGCCTGCCCCACCAAGACGGCCCTCAGTGCGTCATGGAATAGATAATGTAATTCACGCCGATGCGAATTCCCAGCGCCGCATACCGCGCCGGATAGTAGGGCGCATCCGCCCACTCCCAGGAATCGCCCACGTCCGACTGAAACGTGATCGCCACCATCAGGCGGCCATGGTCGTCGAAGATGCCGCGCCAGTGGTCCGGGCAGCCATCGCATTTCCAGCTTGTGCCGCGGTTCACGGAGCCCATGCTGGCCACCTGGTAGCGGTCGTCCAGATCGTAGATCACGTGAAAGATCTCGTCCTTGTTTTCCAGCTCCACCACCTGCCGTTCGGGGAAGACCTTCCGCATGCTGGACATGAAGACTTCCCATTCGCCCTCGCCCCAGAAATCGTCGGCCATGAAGAAGCCGCCGCGCAACAGGTATTCGCGCATCGATTTCGCCTGCGCGTCGGTCAACTGCCAGTGTCCGGTCTGCACCGCGTAGAGCCAGGGCCAGTCGTACACCGCCCCATCGTCCAGGTTGACGGGCTGCTCCACGGAGCGAACGTGGAGCCGCGTCAGCCGCCGTACCGCCTGCACGAAATGGCGGTCGGCTCGCGGCCTGCACGAAATGGCGGTCGGCTCGCGGATAATCCTGGGTCCAAATGGCATTTCCCTGGTTCCACGGCGTGCCCCACCGGCCGTAGCCATAGCCATAACCGCGCCCGTAGCGGCCTCCCGGAGCCGGCGGATACATGAGCCGCGCGAAGGCCCACTCGGTCTTCTCCTGCCAGTCCTCGGGCAGCGGGATGGAGCCCAACTGGTACTCCACGCCCGGATATTCGCGGAACGGCAGTTGTAAGGCAAAGAGCGTGCCGGCCAGGGCGGCAACCAGTCCCACCCCGAAGCTTTTGCCGAGATTCATGCTTGCCATGCTCAGTATACTAAAACCATGGAAACCCAGACCTACGCCAACCACCGTCGAGTTTTTCCGCCCTTCCACCAGGTACTGCTTCCGCTGCTGCTGCTCACGCTCATCGGTTCGGTGGTCAACCTGTATCAGTCGCTGGGCGACCACCAGCGCCTCTACAGCGCGTCGCTGATCGTGGTGCTGGTCATCTCCGCGATCATGATAGCCTTGATAAGCCGGGTGTTCGCCCTCAAGGCGCAGGACCGCGCCATCCGCGCCGAGGAGAACCTCCGCCATTTCGTGCTGACCGGCAAGCTGCTGGACCCCAAGCTCGCAGTTCTCCAGATCGTCGCGCTGCGCTTCGCTCCGGATTCGGAGTTCGTGGCGCTGGCGCGCAAGGCCGCCGATGAGAACATGACGCCCGACGCCATCAAGCGGGCCGTCAAGCAGTGGCGCGCCGACACGTACCGCGTGTGATGGGGGCGTTCAGCGCTCAGCGGTCAGCCCCGACGATGGGGGCGCCGCAGTCGCGCCGGCCCGCGCCGCTTGAGAACGTGACAGCCGTCCGTATCCTTTACAATGAAAAGAGGGAGCAGAAGGAACCGCCTTATGACGTTGACCATCGAAGTTTCCGGCGAACTCGAAGAGGTCTTGAAGGCGCAAGCCCGGGAACAGGGCCTTACCGCCGACAGGGTAGCGCGCCGTGTGCTGGCGCGCGCGCTAACACCCACCGTGGAACGCGAGAAGGACGGTCCTTCGGTCGCAACCGGACCGAGCGGGCAAGAGAAAGCCCGTGCTTTTGTGCAGTGGGCGAGGAGCCACCGCGATACGCCGCCGCTGCCGGATGAGGCCATCGGCCGTGCCAGCATGTATCCGGACCGCAGGTAAATGAGTACTCTGATCGACACGAACATCCTCTTGCGCGCTGCACAGCCCTCGCACCCCATGCACGCATCAGCGGTTCGCGCCCTGGAAACTCTCATGGAAAGGGAAGAGCCGCTGGTCATCGCAGTTCAGAACGTCGCGGAGTTCTGGAACGTCGCCACCCGGCCGGCCGCGAACAACGGCCTCGGATTCACAATTGAGGAAGCGCAGGAGGAACTGGTCAGGATTGAGGGCTTTTTCGAGATCGTCAGTGAAAACACAGACTCATACGCCGCCTGGAAGACGCTGGTGGTATCGAACCGGGTGATCGGCGTGCAGGTTCACGATGCGCGGCTTGCTGCTTTGATGAAGGCCTGCAACATCCCGCGGATTGTGACTTTCAACGTGGGCGACTTCGCCCGCTTCTCCGGGATCGAAGCGGTTCACCCCGACAAAATCGTGTGATGGGAGGACTGTCCTTGCTCGACGCGGTGGGCGGCGGTGTAGCTTCCAACGCGGCCGTGGTTCCGGCACCGAGTGCAATTGTGGCGCCGACAAATTCTTCACCGAGGCCCTTCCGGCCGGACTTCATGGCGGCCGCCTTCAATGTGCGGTATAGGTCCGTCCATTCGGTCGCCACAACATTTTCGGGCAGGATGATGCCGCTGCTCGGGCAGATCCGCATGGCAACCTTCATCGGCAGCATGATCAATTGCAGCGAGTACGCCTGCGGATCGGGGAAACAGGCCGGCAGCTCCTTGGCCTCCGCGTCGAACTGTTTCTCGGCGTAGCGTTCGAAGAAGGGCATCAATTCGGCCGGATGGCTGCCTTGATTCGGGCGCGCGCCTGCTCCGAAAAGGGAGGTTCTTCCATTGCTACTTCACCGAAAACCATAGCATGCTGCCGGCGGCCGGCCGCGATGCCGGTTGTGGCAAACTGGTGAAGGAAGGACGCCATGCGGACGGAGATTCCCATTCCGACAGGGCGGCTCGAGGAATTCTGCCGCCGGTGGAAGATCGCCGAACTGCGCGTGTTCGGATCTGCGTTGCGCGAGGATTTTCGCCCGGATAGCGATCTGGACTTGCTGGTGAGGTTCGCACCGGAAGCAGACCCGAGCCTGCTGGATCACGTCGCGATGGAAGAGGAACTGTCGGGTATCGTCGGCCGCAAGGTGGACCTCGTCTCGCAGCGCGCCATCGAGCGGAGCTCGAATTGGATTCGGCGCAAGGCTATCCTGGAAAACGCGGAGCCGTACTTTGCCTCGCGATGAAGCGCACCTCCTCGACATTTTGAAGGCGGCGCGTCTGGCGGTAGAGTTCAAGGGGACGGCGGACAAGGACGCGTTCCTGACTGACGCGAAAACCCAGTCGGCCGTACTGCACCAGCTCCTGGTAATTGGAGAGGCGGTCAAGAGATTGTCGCCCGAGTTCCGGGCGGCGCATCCGGAAGTGCCCTGGAAGCTGATCGCCGGAACCCGCGACAAGCTCATCCACTTTTACGAGGGTGTGGACCTGGAAGAGGTCTGGAAAATGCTGACCTCGGATTTGCCTGAGCCAATTCAGTTGATTGAACCCTTGGCCCCGGATGCGCGTTGAAGGGGATGGAGCCATGGCGGCCTAACCCATCACAGCTTTCACAACGCCTGCGGCGGATGATCCGCCGCTTGCCGAGACCGTGCGCCGTCTACTCGCAGCGTACCAGCCGGAACGCCCCGACAAGATAGTGTGATGTGAAGCTGTACGAGCGGCGATGCCTCCCCAGAGCCGCACGCGGGAGATCAACCGGGAAAGGCCGTGTTCTACTCGTAACGCAACGCGACCATCGGATCTACGTTCGCGGCCCTTCGGGCGGGCAGGTATCCAGCCAGGGCGCCCACCAGGGTCATCGTCACTGCCGCGGCGGCGATGGTCGCCGGGTCGCCGGGCGCGATGCCGAAAAGCTGGCGGGCGATCAGTCTCGACAGCCACACCGTCGCCGGGACTCCGATCGCGACCCCCGCAGCCACCATCGCCAGGCAGTTGCGCAACACCATCCACAGCACATCGCGGCGGCCGGCGCCCAAGGACATGCGAATCCCGATCTCTCGCGTGCGCCGCTCGACGTTATACGCCATCACGCCATACAAGCCGATCGACGCCAGCAGAAGCGCCAGCCCTCCGAAGAACCCGGAGAGCGTGGCGATCAGCCGTTCCTGCACCAGGTTGGCGTCCACCAACTCGGAGAAAGGCCTCATCTTGACGGGCAGATTCGGATCGATCGCTCGAACCTGCTCGCGGACCGCCGCGGCCAGCCGCGCGGGCTCGGCCGACGTACGCACGTGCAGGGTGCGCGCCGGCCCCGGCGGAAACTGGTCGATAGGCACGTATAGCGTGTTGGGGACCGGCGCGCGAAGGCCGTTATACTTCGTGTCCGCGGCCACCCCGATAATCTCCATGTCCGGCGCCGCTCCCAGCCCCACGTGTTTCCCGATGGGATTCCGGCCATCGAAGTACCGGCGGGCGATGGTCTCGTTGACGATCGCTACCTTCGGTGCGCCGGACCGGTNNGCCCATCCGCAGCGCAATTCCCATGGTCTCGAAGAATCGCGGAGTGACCTCCCGAATGCTCACATCGTCCGCATCGGCGGCCCCCGGCTGATGTCCCTCGGCAGAGAGTCCTTCGACATACCGGCCGCCCAGCAGCGGAGCGTCCGCCACACTTGCCGAGCGTACGCCAGGCAGGGCGCTCACGCGCTCCAGCAACTGGCCGTAGAAGTTGCGCGTGCGCTCCGGGGTGTAGCGGCTGAGCCCCGGATTGAGCGAGACCAGCAGCACGCGATCGGCATGGAAGCCGGCGTCCAGGTTCTTCAGGTTCCCGAGAGTGCGGATGAACAGGCCCGCCCCGATCAGCAGCAATAGCGACAGCGCCACCTGTCCGGCCACCAGCAGATTTCCGAGCCCCATCGGGCGCCCCTGCGCGCCGGCCGCCGCGTCGTTTTTCAGTGCCGGCGTCAGGTCGGGGCGAGTCGCCTGAATGGCCGGCATCGCGCCGAAGAGCAGGCCGGTGAGTATGGAGACTGCGGCGGTGAATCCCAGCACGCGCGCATCGGGCGAAACATCCAGCGCCCGCCCGGTGAGAAAGCCGGTCAGCGCCTGCGCGCTCCAGAATGCGAAGAGCAGGCCCAGCGCGCCGCCGGCCATCGCGAGCACCAGGCTCTCGGTCAGGAACTGCCGCAGCAGGCGCGCGCGGCCGGCGCCCAGCGCAAGGCGAACCGCGATCTCTCCCTCCGGCGGGCCGAAGCCCGTGCCAGCAGCAGGTTGGCCACGTTGGCACAGGCGATCAGCAGCACCAGGGCCACCACCATCATCAGGATGAGCAGAGGCGTGCCGAATTGCCCGCCCAGCCCGCCCCTTCCCTTGTCGCCCGCACCCAGTTTGATGTGCCTCTTCTGCAGCATCGCCTGGAGGGCGGGACGCATGGTCGGCGCCTGCTCGATGAGGCCCTGGTGATACAGGATCTCCATCTCCGCGCTGGCGCGCGCTACGCCCACTCCGGGCTGCAAACGCGCCATGAGATCCAGCCAGAAGTTATTGGGGAGCGGCAGGCGAGGCGGTCCCGGCGACAGGCGGTCGCACATTGCCAGCGGAACCCACACGTCCGGGGAGTTGCCCACTTCGACGCCGAAAAAGCGCGGCGGCGCGACGCCGGCGACCGTAAATGCCAGACCATTCAGGCTGACCGTGCTGCCCACGACGGCGGAGTCGGCGTGGAAGCGGCTGCGCCAATAGCGGTAGCTGAGGACCGCCGCCGCCTCATCGCCTTCCACCAGGCTCCGCCCGACGGCCGCCGGCACACCCAGCACCGAAAAGAAATTGTTCGAGACCAGTTGCCCGGCGGGAGCGTCCGTCACCGCGCCCGTGCTCAGGTTCAGCGCGATATTAGCGTATGCCAGGACGCCGGACAGTTCGCTTGCGTGCGCGCTCAGATATTGATATTGGGGATACGAGAAGCTCATTCTTGCATCCCCGTCCGCACTGGCGCTCCGCACGGTTACCAGGCGCTCGGGCTGCGCCACGGGCAGCATCCGCAGCAGCGCGGCATCGATCAGGCTGAAGATGGCCGTGTTGGCGCCGATTCCGAGTGCCAGGCACAATACCGCAACCGTGGCGAAGCCGGGGCTCTTGCGCAGAGTCCGCAAACCGTAGCGAAGATTTTGCCAGAGAGTCATGTCGGTTTAGACGACGTTCCCTGCCTCGCGGTTTGCAGCGTCGTCTCCTCGGGGGGGCTCCTCGGTATAATTGGCAATATGCCGACTACCCAAGCAACCTACGACGATGCCAACCTGATCCTTCGCCTTTATGAGCTGCGGCGCGACGAAAAACTGCGGCAGGCCCGCGAGTGGTTTGCCGCGAACGTAAAAGTCAAGACTATGGAAGAGCTGATGCAGCTCGCCCCGCCCGGAAGCCAGGAAAACGCCTACGCCCGGATGGTGGCGACCTACTGGGAAATGGCGGCCTCCCTGGTGACCTCGGGCGTACTCAACCAGGACCTATTCTTCCAGTCCAACGGCGAGTGCCTCTTCGTTTGGGAGCGCCTGCGCGGGGTGGTCCCCGGGCTCCGCGCCTTCACCAAGAATCCGCACGCCTACCACAATCTGGAGATCGTCGGCACGGCCTTCGTGAAATGGATGGAATCCCAGGGGCCGGAAGCGTACCCCGGCTTCCAGGCGATGGTCCACGGGGTGGCCGCGGCAAAGGGCTGAACCAAGACTCACCGCGGAGACACGGAGGAACGGAGAAAGCGCGGAGAAAACAAGGGAAAGTCAAAACCTGAGAGGACGGGGGGGCGGCGGTACGCTGGCGGCAGCGGGACGCGGGAGTTCTGCGCGAACCATTGGGCCCGCCCCACCGACGCGGCGACAGCACGGTCAGACTGGGTCGAGAGGATACCCCGTTTCGATTGTTTCTCGCGACCGCGGAGGCGCGGAGAAAAAACGCGGAGAGGGAGAGACCCGGTTTTGACTTTCTCTTGGTTTTCTCCGCGCTTGTCTCCGTTCCTCCGCGCCTCCGCGGTGAACTCTTAATCACGGCAGCGCGAACGCCACCACTGAGTCCCCCATCTTGCTTCCCCAGTCCTTGGCCTTGCCGTGTCCGCCCGCGCAGATCACCACGTACTGCCTGCCCTTCCACTCGAAAGTCATGGGCGTGGATTGCGCGCTGGCCGGCAACTCCGTCGTCCAGATCTCCGCCCCCGTCTCCGTGTCGAAGGCCCGCAGGTGCGGATCGAGCGCCGCCGCCGCGAAGACCAGCCCCCCGGCCGTCGCCACGGGGCCGCCCATGTTGAGGTTGCCGTATTTTCCGAGCTCCGGCTTGAGCGCTCCCAGCGGCGCTTCCCAACGGAGCTTCCCGGTATTCAGGTCGAACGCCACCAGCGCGCCCCACGGAGGAGCGTTGCACGGCGTGCCCGCGGGAGAAATCAGAAAGTCGCGGTACATTCCGTACGGCGTCCCCCGCTGCGGCGCGAACTCCCCGGTCATGCGGTTCCTTTCGCGATTGTCGTACACCGATTTCAATTCGTCGCGTGGAATCAGCTTCACCACGGCGGGCAGCCGGTTGGTGCCGGCGAATAGCAGATTGCGCCGCGGATCCCACGCCGCGCTGCCCCAATTCACCCCGCCGATATTACCCGGGAAGACCAGCGTGCCCTTGAGACTGGGCGGCGTGTAGAAGCCCTCGTCGGGCAGAGAGCCGCGCAACGCAAGAATCTGCTGCCGGCACCATTCCCGCACTTCCGGCGTAGGCCCCCACGCATCTTCCGCCGCCAGTTTCTGCGGCACCATGGGAGACCATCCGGGGAACGGCTGCGTAGCCGATGCCTCCTCGCCGGCCACATCGCTCTTCGGCACGGGACGCTCCTCTACCGGCATCAGCGGTTTGCCGGTCTTGCGGTCGAGCACGAAGACGTTGCCCATCTTGGTGGTGACCGCTACCGCCGCCTTGCCCCGGAACTCGATGAGCGCCGGCTGCGACGCCACATCGTAATCCCACAGGTCGTGATGCACCACCTGGAAGCCCCACACGAATTTGCCCGTGGAGGCGCGCAGCGCGACCACCGAGTTGGCCCACTCGTTCTTCCCCGGCCGCTCGCCGCCGTAGTAGTCGGGGCTGGCGCTGCCGGTGGGGACGAAGACCAGGTCGCGTCCCGGATCCGCCGCCAGGGTGGACCATGCGTTCGCCGCTCCGGTCCGCACCTTCTGCTGGTTGGCCCAGGGGATGGGGTCCCACGTCCAGCGCAGCGCGCCCGTCCGCGCATCGTAGGCGCGCACGATGCCGCGCTCCACGTTGACCGCGCCGTTGTCGCCGATCGAGGATCCGGTGATCACCAGGCCGCCCACCACCACCGGAGCCGAAGTCACCTGGTAATCGCNNTCCTTCCGCAAATCGATCTGTCCCGCCGCGCCGAAATCGCCGCAGAGCTTTCCGGTCTTGCCGTCGAGCGCCAGCAGGCGCCCATCGATGGTGCCCTCGTAGAGGCGCAGCCGGCACGGCGCAAGGGCCGCGGCTTTGGAATCGATCCATGCGGCAACCCCCCGCGAAGCCACCTCCGAGAAATTCTGGTCGCGGTTGATCTTGGGATCGAATTCCCACCGCTCGCGTCCCGTGCCCGGATCGAGCGCGATCACCTGGTTGAACGGAGTGGTCAGATACAGGGTGCCTTCGATCAGGATCGGGGTCGATTCGAACGCCGCCTTGTCGTTGGCGCGTCCCGGCCGATCGAGAGCGCCGGTGTGATAGGTCCAGGCCACGCGCAGCCTGGCCACGTTCTTGGTATCGATCTGTTTGAGCGGGGAGTAACGCGTGCCGCCCTGGTCGTGCCCGTAAGCCGTCCAGCCGCGGTCGTCGCCCGCCAGGGATCCCCAACTGAGTAGCAGTAAGAAAGTCAGACAGCGCATGTTGTTCAAAGGTAATCGTGCCCCCGCATGTTATGACTCTATCTCAGGTGGTCTTAGGTGGGGCAGGCGCTTCCGCCTGCCAACCCCGCGTGCGACTACTCTCAGCCCCCATACCGCCGGCTCCACCGTAACTCCGTGCCGTCCTTCAGAATAATGCGCCGGTCCCAATACTCCCACGGCTCCAACTGGCGAATGCGGTCGACTTTTACCAGCGTCGAGCGGCTGATGCGCACGAACTGCTGCGGATCGAGATCCCCCAACAGGCCCTCCATCGTGCCGTGAACCACGTACCATTCGCGGCCCACATTCAAGCGGACGTGGTCGCCGTCGGCTTCCACCCAATCCAGATGTTCCACCGGTACAAAGACCGCCTCGCCGTCTTTTTCGAACACGAGGCGGCGTGGGTACTGCCGGGTCATGGAGTCGGGCTCGGGCGTCGGGGCGCTAGCCCGGTCGAGCCGGTCAAGCGCGATCTGCCGCCGCGCCCGCTTCAGCACGCGCTCGAAGCGCTCGCGATCCATCGGCTTCACCAGGTAGTCGAGCGCTTCGGCTTCGAAGGCGCGCAACGCCTGCTGGTCGTCGGTCGTCAGAAGGACCACGTGAAAATCGCGCGTGGGCACCGCCTTGAGGACGGCAAATCCGTCCATGTCGGGCATCTGGACATCCAGGAAGACCAGGTCGGGGTGAAAACTCAGAATCCGCTGGATAGCGTCCGCGCCGGACCGCGCTTGGCGGACTTGGAGAACCCGGGGGTCCTCATCCAGGAAGCGCCGCAACTTGAGCCGGACCGGCTGCTCGTCATCGGCAATCAGCACGCGAATCATTTGTGGAATGGAGCGGCTACCGGGACCACCAGGTGCGCCGCCCCGCAGCTTGGGCGCCACAGAGTCAGTATAGGGCAGCGGCAGTGCGGATGCAGCCGCTCACAGGCGCGGCGTTATAATTGCCCCATGACCGTACACCGTCCGCGCGCCATCGCACTCCTTCTGGCACTGCTTCCCGCCGCGGCCCTGGCTCAGCGCGGGCAGCCTCGCGAGCCCGCCGAGACCTGGCTGCTGAAACCCGCGCGCGTGTTCGACGGTGACACCATGCATGCGGACTGGGTGGTGCGCGTGAGCGGCAGCCGCATCGAGAACGCGGGCCCCGCCGCCGGCGTGGATGCCGCGGGCGCGAAGGTGGTGGATCTGCCCGGCGCCACCCTGCTGCCGGGCCTCGTCGAGGGCCACTCGCATATCCTTCTGCATGCCTACAACGAGACCCCCTGGAACGACCAGGTAGCGCACGAAGGACTCGCGCTCCGGGTCGCGCGCGCCGTCAATCACCTGCGCGCCACCCTCATGGCCGGCTTCACTACGGTCCGCGACCTGGGCACCGAAGGCGCCGCCTACGCCGACGTCGAGCTGAAGCAGGCCGTCAATCAAGGCATCGTCCCCGGTCCTCGCATACTGGCTTCCACGCGCGCCATCGTGGCCACCGGCAGCTACGCGCCCAAGGGCTTCGCGCTCGAATGGCGCGTCCCGCAGGGCGCCGAAGAGGCCGACGGCGTGGACAGCCTCACGCGGGTAGTTCGCGACCAGATTGGCCACGGCGCCGACTGGATCAAACTGTACGGCGACTATCGCTGGGGTCCGGCGCCCGGCGCGCATCCTACCTTTTCCCTCGAGGAGATGAAGCTCGCGGTCGAGACCGCCCGCAGCGCCGGCGTGCCCGTCGCGGTGCACACCGCTACGCCCGAAGGCATGCGGCGCGCGATCCTGGCCGGCGTCGAAACCATCGAGCACGGCGATGGCGGCACGCCCGAGATCTTCAAGCTGATGGCCGAGCACCACGTGGCGCTCTGTCCCACGCTGGCGGCGGGCGACGCCACCGCGCAGTACGCCGGCTGGCGCAAAGGCCAGGGCCCCGAGCCGGCCGGCATCACCCGTAAGCGGGCTAGCTTCAAAGCCGCGCTGGACGCGGGCGTGACCATCCTCAGCGGTAGCGACGTCGGTGTCTTCACCCACGGCGAGAATGCGCGCGAGATCGAGCTGATGGTGGCCTACGGGATGCCCGCCACCGACGCTCTGAAGGCCGCGACGTCGGTAGCCGGCCGCGTGCTCCACATGGACATCGGCCAGGTAAAATCCGGCATGTTCGCGGATCTGATTGCCGTGGATGGCGACCCCACCAGCGACATCTCCGCCCTGCGCCGCATAAAATTCGTCATGAAAAACGGGACCATCTACAAGCAATAGGTAGCACAGGCATTCCTGCCTGTGTCTGGAGTTTGGACATTTTGTGGCGCCAGAGGTGGGCGTGCTTCAGCCTACTCCGTGGCGCACGCTCTCAGCGTGCCGGGGTGCCCTCTGGGCCGGACACTCATGTCGACGCTCTTTCTTGGTGGGGCAGGATTTCATCCTGCAGCCGGCTTTCAGCCGGCTTGCACAGGCATTCCTGCCTGTGTGGGAACAGGCTTCAGCCTGCTAATGCCAGGCCAGCCGGCTCTCAGCAGGCTCGGGACCGGCTTCATCCTGTCAGCCGCGCCCTTTCTCATTTGCCCATCCCCGCCCCACAGAGTAAACTTGTACCCAATCGGCCCATGTCACTCTCCCCTGGCGACAAACTCGGCCCCTACGAAATCCTCGACCTCATCGGCGCAGGAGGAATGGGCGAAGTCTACCGCGCCCGCGATCCCCGCCTCAATCGCGACGTCGCCATCAAAGTCTCCCAGGAAAGATTCTCCGACCGCTTCGAGCGCGAAGCCCGGGCCGTCGCCGCGCTGAACCACCCAACATCTGCACGCTCTACGACGTCGGCCCTGACTACCTCGTAATGGAATTCATCGAAGGGGAATCGCCCAACGCTCTGCCTCCGGGCAGAATCTGCGGGACGGCCAAGACAAGCTCTCCGTTGCCCGGTTCAGCCACTGGCTCGGTTGGGCCGCTATAGCGCCATCTCCGTCTCGCCTGGCGGCGTGCTCGCCTACGCAGGTCCGTATGTTCTTTAAAACATATTATCTGTAGGACATACTACAAGAGTGAAGTGGGAAGTCGAATTCCATAAGGACTTCGATCCCGAATTCGACGCGCTGCCGGATGACGTGCAGAACGAATTACGCTCATGCCCTGTTGCTGGAGCGGTTTGGCCCGCAGCTCGGCAGGCCCCGCGTCGATCCGCTCAAAGGTTCGCGCCACGCGAATATGAAGGAGTTGCGCTTTGACGCGGCAGACGGTGTCTGGCGCGTCGCCTTCGCGTTCGACCCGAGACGCAACGCGGTCCTCCTGATCGCGGGAGACAAGTCGGGCGGCGGCGAGAAGAGATTTTACCGCCAGCTCATCGCAATGGCCGACGAAAGATTTGATGAGCACCTGTCACGAACGAAGAAGAAGGGGACATAGCCATGCCAATCACGCTGAAGGACAAAATGAAGGAACTGAGCCCGGCCCAACGCAAGAAGGTCGAGGCCCGCGCCGCTGAGTTGATTGCCGAGGAGATGACCCTGCGCGAACTGCGGCACGCGCGCAAGCTCACGCAGGTGAAGATGGCCAAGACGCTCGGGGTCACCCAGGACAGTGTGTCGCGCCTCGAAAAGCGGAGCGATCTCTTGCTGTCCACGCTCCGAAAAACGGTCGAGGCCATGGGCGGGAAACTTTCGCTGGTTGCCGAGTTTCCCGACCGTGCGCCAGTGGTTCTGTCCGGCATTGCCGAAGATGCTCCAAGGCCAAAGCCGACAAGCCGGAGACGTCTCCCCTGAGATTTGGCTGCCGGGGCAGGGAAGGGCGGGCGAATCTTTCCATAAGATGGATCGGAAGCAAGAACCAGCGCACCGTGTCGGTTGGCCCCGGACCATCGTTTGGCGTCCCCAAGCCGCTCTTCCAGACGCGCGTGGTCCCGGGGTGAGTTCGCCGCGCGCGAACTACGTCCCGTCGCGTGACGGCCGGCGTATTCCTGGTCAATACCCAGACCGGCGATCCGCCGCCCAATCCCATCACCGTCGTGCTGAATTGGATCGCCGGTTTGAGGAAATAATCCCTTACCATCCAGCCACTTACGAGGAAACCGCCCAAACCCCCGTAGTCCGCCCAAAAACCGAGTCACGTGATTTGAAAATATAATCTAACTAACTCATCCATAACCACTTAGACCAGATTCTAGCCTTCCCCAGAGGGCCGATTTTTGGTGTTGTCGAGTTACTATATAGTTGAGGGAAAGAAACGCGAGATCCCTCAGGCAGACCGCTCGTCTTCCGACCGGTCTTTTTTTTGGTGCTGACCCAGATTTTCGCCATGTTCGAGTGTCCGGAAATGGGACTAGGTTCGTTTGGTATACCGGGTGTCGTCCGAGCCAAGTACCCTTCCAAGACGGAAGGATCCTTCCGAACCAGAAGACGAAGTGCTTTCTTTTCAATAAAGCATCTCTGAAATCCGACCGATCCTTCCAGATCGGTGCGTTTGAGCTAAAACTCTATGTTATTCGTTCCACAAACCGACGAGCAGGTCCGCCAACTGGAAGCCGTGATCCAGGCGCTGGATTCCGCCGAGATCTCCGCCGCCGAAGCTGCCAGTCGTCTCCAGGCCATCGAACCGGACACCCGCCTGACCTCAATCGGTTCAGGCACCCACATGGCTGATCTCCGAACCGGCCCTTGTGACGATGATTTTCCACAAAATGACCAATCATCGTCACAAAATTGCGGGCCACTCCCGCAACCCATAGAAACGCCAGAACTTATAAGAGCATCAAAAATAAATCGACATCCCCCGAAATCATCGTCACCATCGTCACACGGCCCCTGGTCCCCCGCCTCCCAGCCCCGGTTTCGGATGAATTGGTGCGAAAATGGAACCGCAAGGAGTCACACCATGAAAAAGACCCTCCTTCTGGCGCTCATATCCGCATCCCTGGCGTTCGCCGCAGCCGTCGACTCGCTTACCGGCCTCAAAGCGCTGTTTCCCAAGCCGCCCGCCGAATTCAGCACTCTCCCGTTCTTCGTCTGGAATGGCGAAGTCACCGAAGCGATGATCGATCGCGAGCTTCACGATTTCTCGCAGCAGGGAATCCGCGGCTTCATCATCCACCCCCGCCCGGGCCTGATCACCGAATATCTCTCCGACCGCTGGTTTCAATTGGTCCGCTACACGGTCGATCGCGCCAAAAGCCTCGGCATGGAAGTCTGGCTCTACGACGAGAACTCCTACCCCAGCGGGTTCGCCGGCGGACACGTCCCCGCCGAAATGCCCGAATCCTTCAATCAGGGCCAAGGCCTGGCAATTGAGGAAAGAGGTCTCGCGATCCAGGAGAAGGGCCCCTGCAAGGTGCTCCTCCGCCGCGCGGGCGACGGCTTCGAGGATGTGACCGGCAAGGCCGAACCCGGGGGCCCCGGTTCCTATTGCTTCGGCCTCACGCAATACCCCGTGCGTTCCTGGAACGCCGGGTACTCCTACGTGGACCTGCTGCTTCCCGGCGTCACACAGAAATTCATCGACGTCACCATGCGCGGATACGAGAAGGCCCTGGGCCCCGACCTCGGGCCCACGGTGCGCGCCGTATTCTCCGACGAGCCGAACATCAGCCCGCCCGGCCGCGGCGCCGTCAAGTACACGCCCGACCTCTTCGAGCAGTTCCAGAAGCGCTGGGGTTACGATCTGAAAGTCCACCTCCCCTCGCTTTTCGAGGAGACCGGCGACTGGCGGCGCATTCGCCACAACTACTACTCGCTGCTCCTCCAACTCTTCATCGATCGCTGGTCGAAGCCCTGGCATGACTACGCCGAGAGCAAGCACATCGCGTGGACCGGACACTACTGGGAGCACGCATGGCCCAATCCCGCCGAGGGCCCCGACAACATGGCGATGTACGCGTGGCCGCAGATCCCCGGCATCGACATGCTGTTCAATCAGTTCAGCGAGGGAGTGAACGCGCAATTCGGCAACGTCCGCAGCGTCAAGGAGCTCGCCAGCGCCGCCAACCAGGTCGGGCAGCGGCGGACTCTCAGCGAGACCTACGGCGGAGGAGGCTGGGACCTGCGCTTCGAAGACATGAAGCGGCTCGGCGACTGGGAGTACGCGCTCGGCATCAACGTCATGAATCAGCACCTCTCGTTCGGCACCATCACCGGCGCGCGCAAGTACGACTACCCGCAATCCTTCAGCTATCACGAGCCGTGGTGGAATCATTACGGCGTGCTGGCCGCTCACTTCGCCCGGCTTTCGCTCGCGTTGTCTTCGGGCGACGAGGTCAACCGGATCCTGGTGATCGAGCCGACCACCTCGGCGTGGATGTACGCCGCGCCCCGGCCGAACGAGCGCATGATGCAGATCGGCAACGCCTTCCAGGAGTTCATCACGCGGCTCGCGCACCGCCAGGTGGAGTTCGATCTCGGCAGCGAGAACATCATCCGGGATCGCGGCCGAGTCGCGGGCAAGCAATTCGTGGTCGGCAAGCGGTCTTACGACCTGGTGGTTCTGCCGCCCGGCACGGAGGATCTCGATAGCGCAACCGCGCGCCTGATCCGCCAGTATAGGGAGGCTGGCGGGAAACTGACTTCTTATGTCTCCGGAGAATTGCTCGTGGATGGCGCCCCCGGCGGATTGACGATCCCGCGCTCGGAGGGAGAACCGGCGAACCCCGATATCACGTGCACCGGGGGCGCCATGCTCTTCCACCAACGCCGCCACCTGAAGGACGGCGAGTTGTGGTTTTTCGCGAACTCCAGTCTCGAGACCGCGGCCGGCGCTACTGTCCGCACGCGCGGCAAATCCATCGAGAGGCTGGACACACTAACCGGCGGCGCCGCGCCTTATCCCTCCAGCATCACCGGCGGATCATTAGAGTTTTCGGTCTCACTCCCGCCCGCCGGCAGCCTGCTCGTCGTCGTGAAGAACGTGCCCGGCCCCGCGGCAACCACGCCACCGCCCGCGACCGCCGAACCCGTACCGTCGCGGGTGCCCGTGATCGTCGAGCGCGCCGCTCCGAACGCGATCCGCATCGACTATTGCGACCTCACCCTGGGCGCCACTCAACTGGGCGCCACGCAAAAAGACGTGTACTTCTTCAAAGCGGCCGACGAGATCTTCAAGCAGTACGGCTTCCAGGAGGGCGATCCCTGGAACACGGCCGTGCAATTCAAAACCTCCATTCTCGACCGCAACCACTTCAGTCCCGACTCCGGCTTCGAGGCGACCTTCTGGTTCGATATCGCCGAAGGCGTGGACACTGGCTCGCTGCGCGCCGTCGTCGAGCGGCCCGCGCTCTGGAAGGTCTCGGTCAACGGCAGCCCCGTGGAGAGCGAGCGCGGCCAGTGGTGGCTGGATGTCGATTTCGGCGTGTATCCCATCGGCCCGCGCCTAAAACCCGGCCGCAACAGTCTCAAAATCGTGGCGCGGCCCATGTCCGTCCACAACGAGTTGGAGCCGGTCTACATCATCGGGGATTTCGGTGCGGCGGCGCAGGAGCGCGGCTTTCGAATCGTTCCGCCCTCACCATTGAAGCTGGGCTCGTGGAAAGAGCAAAACCTTCCTTTCTATTCCGGCTCCGTATCCTACGCGAAGCGTTTCCAACTCGACCGCCGAAGCCGCTACAAAGTCGTGCTGGGCAAATGGGCCGGCACGGTGGCGGAGGTCCGGGTCAACGGGAAATCCGCCGGCATCATCGGGTGGCAGCCCTACGATCTGCCCATCGATGGCCTCGTCCGGAGCGGCGAGAATCTCGTCGAGGTGGTGGTGTCCGGGTCTCTGAAGAATCTGCTCGGTCCGCACCACGGCAACATCACGCGTGGGTTGGCCTCGCCGGGCAATGTCCGCAACGCCCCCGCCACCATGCCGCCCGGCGCGCAATACGACCAGTTGCCCTACGGCCTGATGGACGATTTTCAAGTCGTTCGGCTCAAGTGACTCTTTCGGAGAAGATATGCCCAATACGGTTCACTTTGCAAAAAGACTTGCATCCAGACCCGTGGCGCAGGCACTCGTGCCTGCCGCGTCGGCACTCATGCCGACGCTTGGCTTCGAGAGTATGTCAGGGCCGCGAAAACGTTGCCCCACATCGCCCCGCCGGAGTCTGAAAAATGCCACCTAAAACCACGCTCGGACTTTTCGGCATCGGCCTCGACGCCTACTGGCCGCAATTTCCCGGCCTCGAAGAGCGCCTGAAAGGCTACGTCGCGCGCGCGGCGGAAAAGCTCGCGGCCTTCGGCGCTCAGGTCGTCAACCTGGGTCTCATCGATACGCCCGAAAAGGCGCTCGAAGCCGGCCACCAGTTCCGCCAGGCCGATGTCGACCTGATCTTCCTCTACGTGACCACGTACGCCCTGTCTTCCACCGTGCTGCCGGTCGTGCGCCGCGCCAAGGTCCCTGTGATCGTCCTCAACCTGGCGCCTTCAGCCGCCATCGATTACGCAACCTTCAACCGGATGGGCGATCGCACGAAGATGACCGGCGAGTGGCTGGCATACTGTCAGGCCTGCCCCGTGCCCGAAATCGCCAACGTCTTCCATCGCTGCCGTATTCCATTCTTCCAGATCACCGGCATGCTGGAGGACGATCCCGAGGTCTGGCAGGAGGTCTCCGATTGGGTCGCCGCGGCCCGCACCGCAGCCGTGATGGAGCACAACCGCCTGGGCGTGATGGGCCACTACTACGGCGGCATGCTGGATATCTATTCCGACCT
>OMOG01000269.1 GCA_900290305.1 Candidatus Sulfopaludibacter sp. SbA4 | reverse complement strand
TTCTACTCCAGAGCCGGGATTCTCGCGCTTCCTTCTGTCGCACCATATGAGTAGCTATGTCAGTCCGGCCAGCGCGGAAGACGACCGGTGTGTTTGGAGAACATCCCGGATCCGCTCGACGAGCTCGGCAGGCTCGAACGGCCTTCGCAAGGTGTTGGCATCCATCGACGGCACGCTATAGAACTCACTGATTTTAGCACCGGCTTCGCCCGAGACGAAGAGCACCTTGATACCCGGTTCAACATCGAGCAACGCCTTGAACAATTCGTATCCGTTGCCGCCAGGCAGCGAAATGGCGGTCAGGAGCAGATCGATTTGTGCGAGGTGCCGTTGATGAGCGTTTTGGGCGCCGCGGTAATCGGCCGCCTCCAGCACCCGGAACCCGGCGGCCCGAAGTATGTGCCGCATGGACTCACGGTGCGGTGCATCGCCATCGACCACCAGGATTGTCGGTCTTAATTGAGGCATGGACAAAGAACACGTTTTCCTTCCGGGCCACTCAGTCAAATGGCTGAGGAACAAAAAGAGAAGCATGTTTAGGGCCACGACGCAGGTTGAGGCTAGGGCTGGAGGGTATCCCGCGGAAGGGTGAAGAAGAACGTAGCTCCGAGGCCGGGCTCCGACTCGACCCAGATGCGGCCGCCGTGCTGCTCGACGATTTGTTTCGCGACGGCCAGCCCGACTCCCGCGCCGGCGTGGGCTTCAGGATCCACGCGCTTGAACATGCTGAAAATGCGCTCGCTATGCCGGGGATCGATGCCGATCCCGTTATCACGGACGGAAAACACCCAGGCGTTACCGTCCGCGGCTGCGGACACGTGGATCTCGGGCCTGGCCGCCCGCCGAAACCGGATCGAGTTCTGGATGAGGCCGGCAAATGTGTAGACGATCTGGCTGGGATCGCACGACAGTTCAGGCAAAGGATCGTGAGTTACTACGGCGCCGTTTTCATCGATCGCGCGCTGAATCGACGCCAGGGCGCCAGCCAGAAGAGCATGGGCGTCGCAACGGCGATAGGCGGCTCGGGGGCCGACGACCTGCATGTAGGTCCTGAGTCCGGACAGAAGGTTCTGCAGGCGGTTGGCGGCCTTCTGAATGAAGCCAAACAAGACTTGAGCTTCGTCATCCAGAGAGTCCCGGTGTTTCTTGAGAATCAGATCGGTCATGGTGCACATCTGGTTCACGGGGCTCATCAGGTCGTGCAAGGAATCGGCGTTGAGGCGCACGAGGCACTCCTCGGCCGATGGCTGGACCGGATCGCACCGAAGCGGCGGGAGGTTCTGGACAGTCAAGCGGGCGGATGGTCCTGGCATACGGAGATCTATACCTTTCCCGGCGAAGTTGCTGCTCCGGCCGCGGCCGGCAGCAAGACCCGGAACATGGTCCCTCTCCCCGGCGAACTTTCCACCTGTACGCCGCCTCCATGGCTACGGGCGAAGCCATAAACCGCCGCCAATCCCAGGCCGCGTCCCAGGAATCTGGTGGTAAAGAAGGGATCGAAGATTCTGGCTTGGGTCTCCTCGTCCATGCCGCATCCGGTATCGCGCACCTCGAGAGTTACGTACTGGCCGGCGGGGATGGCGGCCGGCCCGAACTCGCTTCTGCGGACCGCTTCCTCGTCGATTTCGACTCCCGCCGAACGGACCGAAATGCCGCCGGAGCCACCATCGATGGCTTCCACGGCGTTCATCACCAGTTCCACGACGACCTGGCGCAATTGCCCTGGGTCCGTCACTACCGGCGGGATGGCGCACCCGCTGTGGCATTCGAGGCGAATGGTGTTTGGAATGGAGTTACGAATTGTGTCGCAGGTGGAGCACACGAGCTCGCCCAAGTTGGTCAGCTCGATCTGGAAATTGCCCTTGCCCGCGTAGGAAAGCATCTTGCGCGTGAGCTCGGCAGCACGTTCGCCGGCCCGCATGACACCCTGGAGCATTTTCTGGGCCGGATGGGAGGGAGGGAGAGTTTCCATGGCACAACTGGCCCCACCCAAGATGCCCACCAGAAGGTTGTTGAAGTCGTGGGCGACTCCGCCCGCCAGCACGCCGATGCCTTCCAGTTTGTGCTCCTGGCGCGCGACAATCTCGGCGCGTTTCTGGTCCTCAATCTCCGTACTGGTCCCGAACCAGTTGGTAATCTCTCCGGCGGCGGTTCGCACGGGGACGGCGCGCACGAGATGCCACCGGTAGCTGGCGTCAGTGGTCCTGCGGAGACGGTGTTCGATCTCAAATACGGAACCGGACGCCGCGGCCTGGTCCCAGGCGGTCCTGGTGCGCTCGAGATCTTCCGGATGAAGGAGCCGGTCCCACCCCATGCAGGCGGAGTCTTCCAGGTCGAGGCCGGTATATTCGAACCACTGGCGATTGGCATATTCCATACGGCCATCGGCGTTGGCAGTCCAAACCATCTGCGGGATGGCCTCCAGCAAGGTCTGGTAGCGCTGGCGGCTGCGCTCGAGGGCGGACCGCTGTTCCTCGATGCGCTCCTGCATGCGGAAGCGCTCGATAGCGTGGAGCACGGTGCGAGAGAGGGTGTCGGCAGCCAAGTGCCCCTTCTGCAAGTAGTCCATGGCTCCGGCCTTCATGGCACGGACTGCCAATTCCTCGCCTCCGTAAGCCGTCAGCATGACGACGGCGCAGGGAAGGCGGCCGGAGTCGCCCCGCAATCGGTTCATGGCCGTGAGGCCATCCATGTCCGGCAGGTTGAAGTCGAGCAACGTGCAGTCAGGCTGCCACGTATGGGTCATCTCGATCCCCGCAGCGGCGGAATCGGACTCGGCGAGCTCCACCGCCCCCGCCTCGGACTGTTGGAGGCACCGCTTGTACAACGCACGGTCTATCATGTCGTCTTCGATGACCAGAATCTTGATAGGCTGGCGCTCCATTCGTCGTTGAGAGGGCGGAGCACATCAGGAGCCAATTCGAATGTGCGGCCGCAAACAGTGGGAGATCTGTGATTTCTCAAACAGTTTGGGCCCGGCAAGCAACATGGCCGCCGGTCTTCGATCAATGGAAAGCAACATGCAAAGCCGAGTGGTTCTTGGGGCGTTACGATACGTTCCTAATGTGACAGCGAATGCCAAGAGCTGACTGGTCAAAACGGAACGAAGGATACTGGAGGGGTAACCAAGTTCAATTCCTGGTTCAATTCCTGCACGGGGGGGAGTGCAAGATTTGCACCCAGGACGGGTTTTGGTTGCACCACATGAGGGGACAGGATGCCTGAAATTCTGCTAGCGGAAGACAACCCCGCAGATGTTTATCTGATTCGGGAAGCGCTCCGGGAGCACGAGGTCGATTGCACGATGCGCGTGGTCGCGGACGGGAAGGAAGTATTGGGGATCATTTCCAGCGAGGAACTGCACACACAAGCCCGGCAACTGAGCTTGATTATCCTGGATTTGAACCTGCCACGGCACGATGGAATCGAGATCCTGCAACGCCTGCGGGAGACGCCGGAACTAGCTCACATCCCGGTGGTGGTTCTGACCTCGTCGGATTCGCCAAAGGACCGTCTGGCCGCCAATCAACTGGGAGCGGCGTGCTATTTTCGGAAGCCGTCGAGCCTGGCTCAGTTTCTCAGCCTGGGAGCTGTACTGAAAGACCTGTTGGGACAAAAGAGAGGCCGCGGAGTGACCGCAATTGGAGGAACCGTTGATGAAGTCTGAATCGATAATCGACGCACTGGATACAAGCACGTTGTTGAAGACGTTGATCGCCTTCAAGGACGGCGATTTTTCGGTACGACTGCCGGTGGACCAGACGGGAGTGGCGGGCAAGATTGCCGACACACTCAATGATATTTTCAAATTGAACGCATTCAAATTGAACGCGCGCATGGCGAGCGAATTCGCCCGCATCGGCAGCGCGGTTGGCAAGGAAGGCAAGATCACGCAACGCGCCAGCCTGGGAGCGGCCTTCGGCGGCTGGTCGGAGTGTCTAGATTCGGTCAATGGCCTGATTGGAGACTTGGTGCAGCCCTCCACGGAAGTGGCCCGCGTAATTGGCGCCGTCGCCAAGGGCGACCTCTCGCAGACCATGGCTCTGGAAGTGGATGGCCGTACGCTCAAGGGCGAGTTCCTGCACACCGCGCGAGTGGTGAACACCATGGTGGAGCAGTTGAATTCCTTCGCCTCGGAGGTGACGCGCGTGGCGCGCGAGGTCGGCACGGAGGGCAAGCTCGGCGGTCAAGCCGTGGTGAAGGGTGCGGGCGGGGTTTGGAAGGACCTGACGGACAATGTGAACTCCATGGCCGGCAATCTGACGGCGCAGGTTCGTAACATTGCCGAAGTGACTACGGCGGTGGCCAATGGCGACCTGTCGCGCAAAATCACGGTGGACGTCCAAGGCGAGATTCTGGAACTGAAGAACACCATCAATACCATGGTCGATCAGCTCGGCTCGTTCGCTTCCGAAGTGACCCGTGTGGCGCGCGAAGTCGGCACCGAGGGCGAACTGGGCGGCCAGGCGGAAGTAAAGGGTGTCGCGGGCGTCTGGAAAGACCTCACCGACAGTGTAAACTCCATGGCCGGCAACCTGACGGCGCAAGTCCGCAACATCGCGGAGGTCACCACGGCGGTGGCCAACGGGGACCTCTCGCGAAAGATCACCGTGGATGTGCGCGGAGAGATTCTGGAACTGAAGAACACCATCAACACGATGGTGGATCAGCTCAATGCGTTCGCTTCCGAGGTTACACGCGTGGCGCGCGAAGTCGGGACGGAGGGAATCCTGGGCGGCCAGGCGGATGTGCGCGGCGTCGCCGGCACCTGGAAGGATCTGACCGATAGCGTAAACTCGATGGCGGGCAATCTTACCGGGCAGGTCCGCAATATCGCGGAAGTCACGACGGCCGTGGCCAATGGCGACCTGTCGCGCAAGATCACGGTGGCTGTGCGCGGTGAGATTCTGGAACTGAAGAACACCATCAATACGATGGTGGACCAGCTTGGCTCTTTTGCTTCCGAGGTGACGCGCGTGGCGCGCGAGGTAGGCACCGACGGCAAACTCGGCGGCCAAGCTGAGGTCAAGGGGGTAGCCGGTACGTGGAAGGACTTGACGGAGAGCGTAAACTCCATGGCGGGCAACCTGACGAACCAGGTGCGCAACATCGCCGGCGTTACCACCGCCGTTGCCAAAGGCGACCTCTCGACCAAGATCACGGTGGACGCGCGCGGCGAGATTCTGGAGTTGAAAAACACGATCAATACCATGGTGGATCAGCTCAACAGCTTCGCCTCGGAGGTCACGCGCGTGGCGCGCGAGGTGGGTACCGAAGGAAAGCTGGGCGGCCAGGCCCAGGTCAAGGGCGTGGGCGGCGTATGGAAGGACTTGACCGACAGCGTAAACTCCATGGCGGGCAATCTGACGGCCCAGGTTCGCAATATCGCGGAGGTGACCACCGCGGTGGCCAATGGCGACCTCTCGCGCAAGATCACTGTGGACGTGCAGGGCGAAATCCTGGAACTGAAGAACACCATCAACACCATGGTGGACCAGCTCAATGCCTTCGCTTCGGAAGTCACACGCGTCGCTCGGGAGGTAGGGACGGAGGGCGAGCTTGGCGGGCAGGCCGAGGTAAAAGGCGTTGGCGGCGTCTGGAAGGATCTCACCGATAGCGTGAATTCCATGGCCGGCAACCTGACGGCGCAGGTCAGGAATATCGCGGAGGTGACGACCGCGGTAGCCAACGGAGACTTGTCGCGCAAGATCACGGTGGATGTGCGGGGCGAGATCCTGGAGTTGAAGAACACTATCAACACGATGGTGGATCAGTTGAATGCCTTCGCCTCGGAGGTGACGCGCGTGGCGCGCGAGGTGGGCACGGAAGGCAAGCTCGGCGGACAGGCCGAGGTGAAGGGTGTGGCGGGTACGTGGAAGGATCTCACGGACTCGGTCAACTCGATGGCCAGCAACCTCACCAACCAGGTCCGCAACATCGCGGAGGTCACTACGGCTGTGGCGAAGGGCGACTTGAGCCGCAAGATTACGGTGGACGTGCGCGGCGAGATTCTGGAGTTGAAGAATACCATCAACACCATGGTGGACCAGCTCAGCTCCTTCGCTTCGGAGGTGACGCGCGTGGCGCGCGAGGTGGGCACGGAAGGCATCCTGGGCGGCCAGGCCGATGTGCGAGGCGTGGCCGGCACCTGGAAAGACCTCACCGATAGTGTCAACTCGATGGCGGGCAACCTGACTGCCCAGGTGCGAAACATCGCCGAAGTCACGACGGCCGTGGCAAAGGGCGACCTGAGCCGCAAGATCACGGTAGATGTACGCGGCGAGATTCTGGAGTTGAAGAATACCATCAACACCATGGTGGACCAGCTCAACGCATTCGCCGGCGAAGTGACTCGCGTGGCGCGCGAAGTCGGCACGGAAGGCAAGCTGGGCGGCCAGGCCGACGTGAGGGATGTGGCCGGAACGTGGAAGGACCTCACCGACAGCGTCAACTCCATGGCGACCAACCTGACGACGCAGGTCCGCAACATCGCGGAAGTGACCACGGCCGTTGCCAAAGGAGACCTTTCGCGTAAGATCACGGTGGATGTGCGGGGCGAGATTCTGGAAGTGAAGAACACGGTAAATACCATGGTGGATCAGCTCAACGCATTCGCCGGCGAAGTGACTCGCGTGGCGCGCGAAGTCGGCACGGAGGGCAAGCTGGGCGGCCAGGCCGACGTGAGAGGCGTGGCCGGAACGTGGAAGGACCTCACCGACAGCGTGAACTCGATGGCCAGCAACCTGACCAACCAGGTGCGCAACATTGCGGGCGTCACGACGGCGGTGGCGAAGGGCGACCTGACCACGAAGATCACCGTAAACGCGCGAGGAGAGATTCTGGAGCTGAAGAATACTGTCAACACCATGGTGGATCAGCTCAGCTCTTTCGCCTCGGAAGTCACGCGCGTGGCTCGCGAGGTGGGGACGGAAGGCAAACTGGGCGGCCAAGCCGACGTGCGGGGTGTGGCTGGAACCTGGAAAGACCTCACCGACAGCGTGAACTCCATGGCGACCAACCTGACGACGCAGGTCCGCAACATCGCGGAAGTGACAACAGCGGTAGCCAAAGGAGACCTGTCGCGTAAGATCACCGTGGATGTGCGCGGTGAAATCCTGGAAGTGAAAAACACGGTCAATACCATGGTGGATCAGCTCAGCTCCTTCGCGGCCGAAGTCACTCGCGTGGCTCGCGAGGTCGGCACCGAGGGCAAGCTGGGCGGCCAGGCGGAGGTGCGCGGGGTTGCCGGAACATGGAAAGACTTGACGGACAGCGTAAACTCCATGGCCGGCAACCTCACCGCGCAGGTGAGAAACATCGCCCAAGTTACCACCGCGGTAGCTAACGGAGACCTCTCGCGCAAGATCACGGTGGACGTACGGGGCGAAATCCTGGAGCTGAAAAACACCATCAACACGATGGTGGATCAGCTCAACAGCTTCGCCTCGGAAGTCACCCGCGTGGCGCGCGAAGTGGGCACGGAAGGCAAGCTGGGCGGCCAGGCCGAAGTGCGCGGGGTAGCGGGCACCTGGAAAGACCTTACCGACAACGTGAATTCGATGGCAGCAAACCTCACGACCCAGGTCCGCGGTATTGCCAAGGTTGTCACCGAAGTGGCTAACGGCAACCTGAAGCGCAAGCTGGTGCTCGAGACGAAAGGCGAAATTGCGGCACTGGCGGACACCATCAACGAGATGATCGACACGCTGGCCGTGTTCGCCGACCAGGTGAGCAACGTGGCCCGCGAAGTAGGCATCGAGGGCAAGTTGGGCGGGCAGGCGCTGGTGCCGGGGGCGGCAGGAATCTGGCGCGATCTTACGGATAACGTAAACCAGCTTGCCGCGAACCTGACCACGCAGGTGCGCGCCATCGCGGATGTGGCCACCGCGGTCACAAAGGGCGACCTGACACGCTCCATCGCGGTGGAAGCCCTGGGTGAGGTTGCCGCCCTGAAGGACAACATCAACGAGATGATCGTGAACCTGGCCGAGACGACGCGCAAGAATACCGACCAGGACTGGCTCAAGACGAACATCGCGAAATTTACCGGGATGATGCAGGGCCAGCGCGATCTGTTGACGGTATCCAGATTACTCTTGTCTGAGCTGACTCCGCTGGTGGGCGCCCAACACGGAACGTTTTATATCACGGACTCCGCCGAGGAAGGGGCGTCTTTGAAGCTCCTTGCTGCTTATGCCTCGAATGACCAGGACGGCATTCCGAGACAATTTCGCATGGGGCAGGGCCTGGTCGGTCAATGCGGGCGGGAGAAACGCCGAATTCTGGTGACCGATATCCCAAAGGACTACATCAAGATCAGCTCCAGCCTGGGCGGAGCAACCCCGCTGAGCATCGTGGTGCTGCCGGTCTTGTTCGAAGGTGAGACCAAAGCGGTCATCGAGCTCGCATCGTTCCGTCATTTCACCGATGTAAACCTCTCCTTTCTCGATCTGCTCACCCAGAGCATCGGTATCGTGCTGAACACGATCGCGGCCACCATGCGAACCGAGCAATTGCTCAAACAGAGCCAGGCCCTGGCCGAAGAGCTCCAGAAAACCAATGCCGAACTGGAGGAAAAGGCGCACCTGCTGGCCGAGCAGAAGAACGAAGTGGAGACCAAGAACCGCGAAGTGGAGCAGGCCAAGGCGGCGTTGGAGGACAAGGCCGAACAGTTGTCGCTGACGTCGAAATACAAAAGCGAGTTCCTCGCGAACATGAGCCACGAGCTGCGCACGCCGCTGAACAACCTGTTGATCCTCGCGCGAATGTTGGGGGAGAATACCGATAGCACGTTGACTCCGAAGCAGGTGAAGTATGCCGAAACCATCCATTCGTCCGGAACGGACCTGCTGGCCCTGATCAACGACATCCTCGACCTGAGCAAGATCGAATCCGGAAAGATGGACATCGAGGTGAGCGGTGTCCGCTTCAACGAACTTCGCGATTTCTGCTCGCGGACGTTCCGCCACGTGGCCGAGGGGAAGGGACTCGAATTCTCGATCGAACTGGGAGAGAACCTCGGCGCCGATTCGATCATTACCGATGCCAAGCGGCTGCAGCAGGTGCTGAAGAACCTGTTGTCGAACGCGCTGAAATTCACGGAACACGGGACGGTTCGATTGCGAGTCGACCGATCCGATGCGGGCTGGAGCGCGAATCATGCGGTGCTGAATCGCGTAAAGTCGGTCATCGCGTTCTCGGTGACGGATACCGGGATTGGGATTCCGCAAGACAAACAACGGATCATCTTCGAGGCGTTCCAGCAGGCGGACGGAACCACCAGCCGCAAGTATGGCGGCACCGGCCTGGGCCTGTCCATCAGCCGCGAGCTGGCCCGGTTGCTGGGCGGCGAGATCCGGCTGCAGAGCGCTCCCGGAGCCGGCAGCACGTTCACGTTGTATTTGCCACAGACCTATGTGGCCCAAGTTTCCGCAGCCAAGACCGACGGGCAGCGGTCCATCCAGGCCGGCGAGATCCGGCCAGCCGCGATTCCGGCCGACGCGACGATTCCATCCGGCGACGAGCCCCTCGACATCTTCCTGCCGGCTCCATCCGCGACGCCGACCGCGGTGGTGCACGATATTGAAATCGATGACGATCGCAATCTGATTCAGCCTGGCGACGCGGTGCTGCTGATCGTCGAGGATGACGTCACCTTCGCCAGGATTCTGGTGGACCTCGCGCACGATCGGGATATCAAGGTCCTGGTGGCACTGCGAGGCGCGGCGGCGCTCACGCTGGCTCGCGAATTCAGTCCGGACGCAATCACCCTGGATATCAATTTGCCCGATATGGCCGGCTGGACGATTCTGGACCGTTTGAAGCACGATCCGGCCACGCGCCACATACCGGTGCACGTAATCACCGGCGATGAAAACCGGCGGCGCGGGTTGGCCCTAGGCGCGATGAGCTATCTCGAAAAATCGGTAACGCAGGATAATCTGAACGCGGCGTTCGATTCCATTTACCGTTCCCTGGAGCGGCGCACCAGGAAGCTGCTGATCGTGGCAAGGGAGGAGTGCCGGGAGAAGTGGGGAGAGGCCCTTGGAGGAAGCGACCTCGAGATGGTGGCGGTCGGATCGGGAGGGGAGGCCCTGGCGGTAGTCAGGCAGAAATACCTGGATGGGATCGTGCTCGATCTTCGTCTGGAAGACATTCGGGCGGTACATTTGATCGAAGAGATCCAAGCGGAAATGAGCCCTGCGCCGCCGATGGTGGTGTGCGGCACGCCCAGCGCGGTGGCGGAGGCGGATGAAGAGATCCGGCGCCTGGCGCGGCAAAGTGTCGTCCGGTATGCCGAGTCTCCGGAGCGCCTGCTGGAGGAGACCGTGCTGTTGCTGCATCGGGCGGAAGCGGATCTGAGCGAATCGCAACGGGAGATCCTCAACTCCATGCGGCGGAGCGACTCCACGCTGGCTGGAAAAAAGGTCCTGGTGGTGGACGACGATGTGCGCAACATCTTCGCGCTCTCGACCGTGCTGGAACAGCATGGCCTGCAAGTGGTACACGCAGAAAACGGGCGCGCGGGCATCGAGATGCTGGTCAAGACACCCGGTATCGACGGCGTGCTGATGGACATCATGATGCCCGAGATGGACGGGTACGAAACCATGAAAGCGATTCGGCAAATCCCGGAATTCCGTTCACTCCCGCTCATCGCGGTGACCGCCAAGGCGATGAAGGGGGATCGTGCCAAATGTATCGCAGCAGGCGCTTCGGACTATATCACCAAGCCCGTCGACCTGGATCAACTGTTTTCGATCTTGCGCGTCTGGCTGGTACGAGCCCACGATGTAACGCTGACAACCCTGACGGCAGCAGGATAATGGAAACGCATGCCGACTACAGCCAACGGGACACAAATCGCCCGCGAGCCCGCCGTGGACCCCAGGATTAAGATCCTGCTGGTGGACGATACGCCGGAGAACCTCGTCTCCCTGGAGGCTGCGCTCAGCGGAATGGACGGAGAGCTGGTGCTGGCGAATTCGGGGAGGGAGGCGCTGCATCACGTCCTGAACGACGACTTTGCGGCGATTCTACTGGATGTGAGAATGCCCGACATGGACGGGTTCGAAACCGCGGAGCTGATTCGCAGCCGCCCGCGGTCGCGCCAGATCCCGATTCTGTTCCTGACCGGATACCGCAACGAAGAGCATCTGTTTCGCGGGTACGATCTGGGCGCGGTCGATTTTCTGTTCAAACCCATTGTGCCGGAGGTCCTGCGCTCGAAGGTAGCGGTGTTTGTGGAACTCAGCCGCAGCCACGCCAAGTTGAAGGAACAGGCCGCGGTGCTGCAAAAGGCAGAGCAACAATTCCGATCGTTGCTGGAGGCGGCGCCCGATGCCATGGTAATGTGCCGCGCCGACGGTGAAATCATCATGGTCAATTCACAGACCGAGGCGCTCTTCAATTGCGGACGGGACAAACTGATATCCAGGAACATCCGCACGCTGGTGGCGGATTGGGGGTTCCGTCTTCGCCCGGGCTGGAACGACGAATTCGGGTTCACGAGGATTCAGCCCGCGGAACGGGGCCGGGAGTTCCAGGCTTTTCGCAACGGCGGCACGCCGTTTCCGGTGGAGATCACTTTCAGCCCTTTGCAAACTGAGGAGGGCGTAGTAATCACCAGCGCGATACGCGACATCAGCGACCGCAAGAGAGCCGAGGAGCAGATCCGGCAATTCAACGCGAACCTGGAGGAACGGGTTCGGGAGCGAACCGAAGCGTTGCTGCGCTCCAACGAGGAGCTGCAGCAGTTTGCCTATGTAGCGAGCCACGACCTGCAGGAGCCGCTACGCACCGTGTCGGTCTTCGCGCAACTCCTCGCTAAACGTTACCAGGGGCAACTTGAGGGTGACGCCGACCAGTTCATCCTCTTTATCGTGGAGAGCGCGGACCGCATGGCGAAACTCATCCACGACATCCTGGACTTTTCGCGCCTGGATGCGCGCGGCGCCGACCTGTTCACGCGGACGAGCTGCGAAGAGGCTCTGGACGATGCGATCCGCAACCTCCATTCGGTGATCGAAGAGAGCGGCGCCATGGTGACGCGAGAGCCCTTGCCGGCGGTGCTGGGCGATCCGGTGCAATTGACGAGGCTGTTCCAGAATCTGCTGGTAAACTCCATTAAATACCGAAGCGAACAGGCGCCCCGCATACACGTGGCGGCCGTTCGGAGCGGCGCCGAGTGGCTGATTTCGGTGAAGGACAACGGAATCGGGATCGAGCCCCAGTACGCAGAAAAGGTATTCGGAATCTTCAAGTGTCTTCAGCCGCGCGACCAGAGTTCCGGAAGCGGTATGGGCCTGGCCATATGCCGGAAGATCGTGACACGTCATGAAGGCCGCATTTGGGTTGAGTCCACACTGGGCAACGGCGCCACGTTTTACTTCACCTTACCCAAGAAGGACTGACCCTCGGGAATCGACCTCCGCGATTGTGAGCGCAAGGCCGAATTTCGTGAAAATGGCGCCGATTCCGGAGGAGGCCGGACGCCGTTCTGCGTTTCAATGCCGGTTGATTCACACGGGCTAACATGACTCGCCGGAGATGCCGGCGACTTTTTTCGACGAACTGGGGATGCCGGCGCCGGACGTCAACCTCGAAATCGGAAGCGGCAGCCACACGTCGCAAACGGCCGGCGCGATGCTGAGGGTGGAAACGGAGCCAGTGCCCGCATCCTAACTAATGTTCTGGAACGCTCGTTGGAGAGCCGGTAAACCACAGCGGAATGCTTCAGTTCGAAGGGACCACCCATGCGCCGAGAGGCCGCCACTGGCTGGTCTGGGCGCCGCCCATGGTCTGTACTGCCATCCAGACGGCTTTCGGGCCCGCAAAAGCCGGCTTGAACGTGATGTTCAGATTGACGGTCAACTGACTGACGTTTGCGGCCACGCTGCTACCCTGCGCCGATATAGTGCACTGGCTGTTGCTCAGGGTATTGGCGCCCGCGAGAACCATGCTGGCAGCCTTCGAGGGGTCTCCATTATCGGGGTACAGAAGCACCTGGTTGCCCGGGCGGTAATAGGCGATATAGCATGCCGACCGTCCATCGAGAGCGGTGTTGAATAAGGCCCATGCGGTTTGCAGATTGGCAGCGGTATTCGCGTCCCCGAACGTGAAGGCAAAGGTGGCGCTCGCGGCGCTTCCCGAGGAAGGCGTCGTACCGATGCCGTTGGGGAAGTTAGACGGCCAAGGCGGCACGCTCAATACGCCCATGGTTTGCCAGCCCGAGTTCAGAGTCAGGGTGCGCGCAGCCGCATAAACTACGCGGTCGCCGGCAAGGGCGGAAGTGAAGCTTATGTTCAGGGTGAGGGTGAGCGTGTTTCCGCTGCCAACCGCCGACGAGCCCGCGCCCGTGACGACACACTGACTGTTGGCGAGCGTCCCCGATCCATTCAATGGCATCCCGGGCAACAGCCCGTCCCCGTTGTCGTTTACCAGGTACAGCATATTAGTTTGCGAGTATGCCAGGTAACAGGCTTGCCGGCCATCCAGGGAACGGTTGATCAGCACATTGACAACATCGATATCCTGCCAACCACTCGCTTCGCCGATCTGGAGCGAGTACGTTTGCGCGGTTCCAGTCGCGGCCGCCGGCGTGAACGAAGTCACAGTTGGTGTGGAAGACGGAGCTGGAGCAGGAGGCAAGGGCGGGGGCGGCGGAGGCACGGCGGCCCCGGAGATCTTTCGAATTCGATTGTTCATGCGGTCCGCAATGTAAAGAGCGCCGGTGGAATCGATCGCAATACCCCACGGATAGTCCAGCAGGGAGTTGGTAGCGGGACCGCCGTCGCCGGAGGATCCGTTGCCGTCGCCACCGGCCATGGTGCTGATGATTCCGGATGTGGCGTCAACCTTACGGAGCCGGTTATTCCCGGAATCGGCGATAAATAAGCTGCCGGCGCCATCGACGGCAACACCCGAGGGAAGATTTATCAGGGCGGCGGTGGCAGCGGCGCCGTCTCCCGCAAAGCCGGAAAGATTGCCGTTGCCGGCAACGGTGGCAATCACACCCGCGGAGCTGACCCGCCGGATACAGTTATTGCCCGCATCGGCGACATACAGGTTACCTGATTTGTCGGTTGCCACTGCCAACGGAAACATCAAAGAGGCGGCGGTAGCCAGGCCACCATCGCCGGCGAAGGCTGGCACGCCGTTACCGGCATATGTGGTAATGAGTCCGGTGGTGAGATTGACCCGGCGAACATTATGGTTGGAGCTGTCGCAGATGTACAAGTTGCCGGCAGCATCAAGGGCTACAGCGATTGGCCGGTTCAGAGTGGCATTCGTCGCGAGGCCCCCATCTCCCGTATTACCCTGCACGCCCGTTCCGGCAATCGTAGTGACAATGCCGGCTGCCGTCACTTTGCGTACGCGGCGGTTGCTCGCGTCGGCCACGTACAGGTTGCCTGCACCGTCAAGCGCGATACCGAACACATCGCTAAACGACGCATTTATTGCCTGGCCTCCATCGCCGGTTGCGCCATAGGTCCCATTTCCGGCGACGGTCGAGATGATCCCGGCCGGGTTGACTCGCCGGACTCGCCAACCGTTCGTGTCGGAGATGTAGACGTCACCAGCCGGGTCGATGGCCAGCCCCGACGGCTCATTGATAGCCGCGGCCGTGGCTGAGCCGCCATCGCCCGACGAGGTCGTGTTCCCATTTCCCGCGAACAAACTGATGGTTTGCGCCCGCGCGGGCCAAGCGATCAGGAGCAGGCACACGGCGGAGGCAGCTCTGAAACTGTACACCAATCGAGGCACTCTGATTCCAGTTATTTTGGATTTCTCAGTTCTCCGGATCTTTCCCATGCGCATATTCATACCGTCCCTTTGGGCGCCAGCGCACCGGAACCGACTCAGCGCACGCGTTGCAGCGGCGTTAAGATATCGGACGTTGAAGGGCGCGGCGTCGCGATACAGTTTGTGATGTGGACTGCCGCGGCACATCGCTCAGAATTGCCATGGCAGGGCCACTACGGCACTGACTTATACTGGCACGACTTGAAACCGTTCGCTGTTTCGGATTGCTCACGGTATAGTTTTGATTTCGGGAGAGGCACCACGCACTTCATTACGGAACAGTGACGGTCCCCACGGCCTGCCAGTTAGAATTCAGGGTATTACTGCGCGCCGCGAGGAAGAGGATATGATTGCCCGCAAACCCCGGGGCGAAAGTAATCGCCAGAGCCAGCGTGAGAGTGTTCCCGCTCACATTTATGGAACTTCCATCGGCGGCGATCGAGCACTGGCTGTTGGCGATGGCGCCGGAGCCGGGGAGGGCCATTCCCTGGTAGGGCCCAGCGGAGTCGCCCGCATCATCCACGAGAAAGAGCGCTGCCCCAGTGGAGCCCGACGGAACGAATGCGAGATAGCAGGCGTGCCGGCCGTCTAGTGCGGTGTTGATGAGGATGTCGGCCACCGCTATATCCTGGGCGCCGTTGGTGTCGGTGAACGTGAACGTGTAGTTTTGACTCAGCGTATTGCTGCGCGCAGGACTCATTCCGCCAACGGCCGGGCCTGTTGGTACGGATCCGGACACCTGCCACGTTCCTAAGGCTTGCCACCCGGTATTGGTTGAAGATTGATTCTGCGCGGCCAGGTACAGCACCTTATTCCCGGCAAAACTCGCGCTGAACGTTATATCAAGTGTTAGCGTAAGAGTGCCGGCGGCCCCGCTTACGGAACTTCCAGCGGCATTGACAGTGCACTGGCTATTGCTTACACTCCCGGAACCGGGCAGGGGCATTCCGGAGGCCGGACCTCCCGTGACACCCGTGTCGTCCGTCAGGAACACAGTGCCCGAGGAGGCACCGGAGGGCACAAACGCAATAAAGCAGGACTGCCGCCCATCAAGGTCATTGTTGATGAGCACGTCCGCAACGGCAAGACTCTGCCAGCCCGAAGGATCGGAGAATGTGAAGGCAAAGGTCTGGGATGTTCCGTTGCCGGCGGCGGGATTCACCCCGGCTGGGCTCGGCGGTACCGTTTGGCCGCCGCCAGTCTGGCCGCCGGCGCCCACGACATCGAACGCATCCACCCATATCCAGGATTCGTTCGAATTCGCGTCGTGCGTGTCGGTGGCCTCGATCGTCAATGTATGCGTACCGGAGACCAATCCATTGACGGTGTAGACGGGAGTTTGCGCCTGGCTCGGCGAGAGGTAGGTATCGACCGTCGCCGTCAGCAGGCCGTCCACGTATACCCTGGCAATACCAGACGACTGGTCGCGATACCCGATCCAAGTAATAGCGGTGCCATTGAAGGTGATCGTGGCGCGCGAACCGGCGTCCGTCGCGAGCGCCGCGCTACCGCCGCTGTCCGCAGCGGAGGTATTGGTAAACCAGACTCCGGTATAGGCTACGGCCGGACTGTTCTGTTCCGTACGCCCCGCTGTGGCGGTAAATCCGCCCGTTACACCCGAGCCGTTCTCGATGTCGAACGCATCAATCCAGACCCACGACCCCTGCCCGTTGGGGTCCCTCGTATGAGGAACGTTAATCGTGAGAGTGTGAGGGCCGTTGGCCAGGCCAGAGACCTTGAAGACGGGCTGCTGATAAAGCGTGCTGCTGCCATAGGTGTCCACCGTGTTCATCGTGCCATCGAGGTAAACGATCGCGATCCCGGCCCAGGGATCCAGCACGCCGATCCAGGTAATGCCCGTGCCGGTAAAGGTGACTGTCGCTGTCGCACCGCGCGCGTTGGTTAAGGCGGCGCTTCCGCCGCTGTTGAGGGAACTGCCGTTTGTGTACCAGGTGCCAGTGTACGCGATGCTCTTGTCGGTCTCTTCGATGCGCGTGGTACCACCCGTTTGGGCCTGGCTAAGCGATGCCGACATTAGAATCGCCAGAGGGAAAAGAAGATACTCAAGCCGAGCGCGGCTCATCACGATGGTCCTCCCAATTGAATCCCGTCCTCTTTTGCTTCCGGGAACCGAGTGAGTCCGGCATGTCTGGCAGTTGAATTCACCGGTAGCACGCATAATCCGCAATGTCGGTCCGGAGTATAGTAGTCCACAGAACAAAAAGACGCACCCTAGCTCCAACCTCAAGTGTACTGACAAACCACACATTTGGCTGTTCAATAGCGCTCACCAACAGCGAGCTCTTCCCGCAGCGCGACGGACAGGCACACCCTCGCTCTGTCGACCTGGTCGCTCCGCATAGCAGGGTGAGCAACGGTGTACTGCGAATCAATCGAGTTCCAGCCGGCATGGTTGTCTGGTTTACTGAGGGGAGCATGCGGTTCAACGAGATGCAGCAGGGGCTCGAGCGTTTTGGCGCCGTCCAAACAATCCAAAGCATCTCTCCACGGGTACTGAACCTGTTTGTCTCGAGCAGAGTTTTGAAGGAGGTCAGAATCGAGACCGTCGTTCCGGAGCTTCTGAAATGTGATAAAGCCTACCGTGGCGAGTTTCTGAGCGAGGCCCTACTAACTGAGGATTATCCAGAATCGCCCGGAGTACGAATTGTCGGAGAAGTTCGTGCGGCAAGCCTTCGCCAAGGGGGACGAATGTTACGGATTTTTAGATGGCGCGATTCTGGCAGCGTACGGATAATATTCGAACAAGCCGGCTGCCATTGACGCCGCCGGCATGGTTCTCCATTTTGACGACCGCGACATCTACATGTACAAGGGCTTCACCCACGTGAAAAGTCGCGGGCAGCGCCCACACGGGTTTGCCGTGACCCGGGCCCTCGAGGCATATCTGGCAAAGGAGTGCAAGGGGATCCCGTCGTACGTCGCATGGAACAATTTCAGCTCGTTGAAGTCCTGATACCGCATGGGCTACGCGGACTTCGGCAATATCTATCTGGTACGGATCTTCGGGCATTACTTGATCCAAGCGGACAGGGGCTGCGCGAGCTACTGTTTTCACCTCGAGTACGCCGGGATTCGGAGCCCGGCTGAACTGCGGCCGCAGGACAACCACCTGTCGCACCGGCTAATGAAGGCCGGTAGCGTGGGTCGCATCTCCGCAATGTCGCGCCTTGCGACGGTCTCTCGGGAAAATCGCCACTGATGGCGCCGCAAATTTGTTGACCCCTTTCGGGCTTTGGCGACGCGCGAATCCCCGCCCCGTTCAACCCGCACTTGAATGCCCGCCACCGAAATCCGACAACACTCCTTAAGGCGCGAATGAAGCGACCCTAAGGTGCCCGCCTAATTGAGCCACGACGCCACTGCCCTTACCTTGGAACAAGAGCAGCCGCCCTCTCGGCAGCGGCTCACGTAAGGAGAAGTCTTGCGAGGACAATTTGCGCAAAATCACGATCCTGGTCGTCAGCTCTCCGTCGCTCACGCGCATTATCGAGTATCTCCTTCATGACTGTGCCGAGTTCGAGGTTGTAAGTAGTTTAAGTGATTTGGGAAGCTTGGGGCGGACGGCCGGACTTCTTCTTCCCGAACTGATTGTGGTGAACGTGAAACCAGTGAGCGTCAGGATATGCCAAGCAGTCGCTTCCATCAAGAAGTCCAGTCCGTTATCCAGGCTGATCCTGATCTGTCCGGTCGACGATCTCGCGCGCGTGGCCCGGAAGTGCGGTGCTGACGCCTGTCTGAACGATGAGAAGCTGGCCGGCCATCTCTTACGAACGGCCCGCGCCCTGGCGGAGCGGCCGCGGATGGCTAACGCAGGCCATTAGAGACCGTTGCGTTATCGGCTCGGTTTCGGGAAAAAACCGGCTTTCGAACCCTAAGGAGAACCTCGTTGAAAAAGCAAATTACTCGAATCGTCCTGCTCCCTGGGACACTGATGCTGTTAGGCACGATGGCGCCCGCTCTTGCTCAGTTGGCGACCGGAGGCGTCGAGAATCCACCCAATTACAATACTTTTCAGCCGCCATCGGTCGGCGGCACCTATGTCGATCCAGTCTTCGGCTCGACGGTCAAGCGGATATCCAATGCCATGGGCACGCCAGACTCCGACATCGGCGGCTACCTGACGTGGATCGAGGACGAATATCCGACCATGACCCCGTTCAACAGCGACAATTCGAAGATTATTCTGGTGCACCAAAGTTACTTCGGACTGTATGATGGGACGGGTTTCTATATTCGGGACCTCCCGCTCGAGATCAACGCCTCCAGCGAACCGCGGTGG
The DNA here is from genome assembly GCA_900290305.1 of Candidatus Sulfopaludibacter sp. SbA4. Taxonomy (GTDB): domain Bacteria; phylum Acidobacteriota; class Terriglobia; order Bryobacterales; family Bryobacteraceae; genus OMOG01. Next base: position 9,753 of record OMOG01000269.1, on the reverse strand, counting down.
TCGAGGAAAGACAATAGCACCATTTACTACGTTCACGGCAACCAGTTCAAGTCCTACAACATTTCCACCGGGGCCACAACCATCGTGCACACGTTTAGTGAATACTCCGCCATCACCGGCATGGGCGAATCCGATATCTCTTACGATGGGGACCACTTTGTCTTCGCGGGAGACTCCAGATACGTCTTCGTGTATCAGATCAGCACCGATGCGAAGTCACCAGTATTCGATACGGGAGGAACCCAGTTCGATAGTATCTATATCACGCCCAGGAATAACGTGATCATTGCCTGGATTCAGAGCGGCACCGTCCGCAACACGGGCCAGGAGCTGTTTGACAGCAACATGAACTTCTTGCGGCAGGTGGGGCGCGCCGATGGGCACAAGGATGTCACCCTAGACACCAATGGCGATGAAGTTTTGGTGTGGACCAACTCGAACGATCCACAGCCGATCTGCAATAACGGCATCATCAAGATCCGGCTGGCCGACGCGACAGAAACCTGCCTGGCGACGTTCGACTGGAGTCTCGCAGTCCATATTTCCGCGCCCGACAACAGCGGCTTTGTTTACGTGGAGACTTATGCTCCGAGCAATCCCGCGCCATCGACGAGTGGATGGGTGGCTTATACCAACGAGTTGCTGCAGATCAAGCTGGATGGTTCGCAGGTGCTTCGCGTGGCGCATCACCGCAGCCGTCCGTACCAGGCCAACACATATAACTGGCAGCCGAAGATGTCCACCAGCCGCGACGGCAGCCGGGTGGTCTACAGCAGCGACTACGATTTGCAGACGATCGACGGATATGCGGTGCAATACGGCGACACCTACCTGATCATCGTGGGCTCATCCACTTCGGGGTCAACTCCACCTCCTCCCACACCGGCTCCCACCACCACCGTGACTCGCTACGAGCAAAACGCTCCGTCGGTCCAACTGACGGGGAACTGGTACACGAACAACGGAGCGTTCAACAGCGGCGGTTCCGCGGTTCTGGCGATGGACCCGGGGAGTCAGGCTAAGTTCACTTTCACCGGAACTGGAGTCAATTGGATCGGATACCGCGACCAGTGGTCGGGAATCGCGCAGGTCTATGTGGATGGCGTATTGAAGGGGACGGTCGATACGTACTCGGCCAATGCGCTGGCTCAAACCGTGGTGTACTCGGTAAGCGGTCTCAGCAATGCCAGCCATACCTTGACCATCAACGTCACCGGCACAATGGACGCGAACTCCGCGGGAGAGTGGGTCTGGGTGGACGCTTTTGATGTGACCGTCCCGACGCCCCAAACTCCGTCGTCTACGCCGTATCGGATCGAGCAGAACAACTCCGCGATCGTTTATAGCGGAGGCACCTGGTACACGAACACCACGGCTCCCTGTAGCGGCGGGTCGTGCGTTCTGGCGATGGACACAAACGCCCGCGCAACGGTGACCTTCACCGGCACAGGCGTGAAGTGGATCGCGTATCGGGACCAGTGGTCGGGTAAGGCGGAGGTATTCGTAGACGGGGTGCTGAAGGCCACTGTCGATACCTACGCCAATCCAGCCAAAGGGCAAGCAGCGATGTACACGGCGTCCGGCCTGACCGAGGGAATCCACACGTTGACGATTGTCGTTCTTGGATCACACGACAAGGTGTCCGGTGGGAGCTGGGTCTGGGTGGATGCTTTCGATATCACCCCTTAGTTTGCAGAGACCGCGCCACTATCAGCCGGTTCGTGCCACTGCCAGGGCCGTGACGGAAGTCTCCTTCCGCCGCGGCCCTGCGGTTTTCGGAGCCCAGGAGTGGGCGCTTCGATACAGTCATGGACGGCCTGTTCGGATACACTAAGGATAGCTGCCAGTCGTTTTTTATGACGCTACCTTTCCCGGGAACTCTCGAAACCATTCTCCTTGTTGAAAACCGCCCGGCACTTCGGAAACTCGTCCAACAGATTGTGGAGGGAGCCGGCTTCACGGTGATTCCAGCGAGCAACGCGAAAGAGGCGATTCGGCTCGAAGCAGAGTTTCCCGGGACCATCGATCTGCTGCTTACCGACCTGAGAATGACCGGCATGTCCGGCCCCAACCTCGCCAAAAGGCTCCGCGCGCGGCGCCCACAGATGCGTGTGATGCTCATGTCCGGGTACCCCGGGGGCGCCTTGCTGGTCCTCAACGGCGGCTGGCAGTATGCAGAAAGGCCGTTTGTAGCGTCAGTCCTGGTGAGCAAGATCAAAGATGCCTTGCGTGGTGAGACGCGAGAGCCATTCAGCGATCGATTCGATCTCCTCAAGGTTCCCCGCCGGTCCTTCGGACGGGCGTCTCTGCGGTTTCAGCCTAAGGTCTCCTCGCGGAGGCAGCGAGGGGCCTGATTGCCGCGGTTCCCTCTTGCCTTTTCTTAGCCCGGCGGCTCGGTTTCGGCAGGTGTTTTCACGGATGGCAACCGAATCAGCTTGCGCTGGATGGCGTACTTGATCAGTTGCGAGCGGTCGTGCAGGTCCAGTTTGCGCATCAGGTTGGTTTTGTGCGCGTCGACCGTTTTGACACTGAGCACCAAGTGTGCCGCAATCTCCTTCAACGCCAGGCCGTCGGCCAGCAACTTCAGGACTTCGCGCTCGCGGTCGCTCAGCCGCTCATAGCCGGTAGCCGTGCTCTTGGCGCCCTTCACATATTGCTTGACCACTTTCTTGAGCGCCCGCGAGCTCATGTACTGCCCGCCTTTGTTCACGACGTCGATGGCGTGAATGAGGTGCGCCCGCGGAGCGTCCTTGAGAACGTAGCCGGAAGCGCCGGCGCCGAGACAGCGGTTGATCACTTCTTCTTCTTCATACATGGTGAGGATGATCACCTTGATTCGGGGGTTGGCCTGAAGGATACGCCGGGTGGCGTCAAATCCGCTTAGATCCGGCATGGCGATATCCATCAGCACCACATCCGGGTACAGTTGCCGGGCTTTTTCGACGCCCTGCCTCCCATCCTCGGCTTCCCCCACGATCTCGATCAAAGGCTCGTCCTTGATTATTGCTTTGATGCCCTCGCGGAACAGGGTGTGATCGTCACAAAGCAGTACTTTGATTTTCTCCTTCATACGATCTCGCCATTTTGAAGCGGCAAGCGGGCTTCAATCGTCGTGCCGCGGCATTCCGCCCGCCAGCGCGCCGGCCGGGAAACAAAATGGATGGCCCCGCCCAAAAGCTCTATGAGCTCCCGCATGGCCCGCAGACCATAGAATTGGCGGGGCACGCCCAACTTGCGTTTCACATTGAAGCCCCTCCCGTCATCTTCGATTTTCATGGCCACGGAATCCGGCCCGCTCGCCAGCGCGATTTTCACGTTATGGGCATCGGCATGGGCGATCATATTGGCCAGCGCGGGCAATCGAACGCGCATCCGGGCGGCGTCAAACCGAACCTTGATCCCCGTTCTTTTAGAACTGGCGTGCATAGAGACGAACCGCCGGTACGAAACCTTGCTCATTCCAAACCGCCCCCAAGTCAAACGTGAGATGACGTACAGTCTTCAGCGCGCGCTTGGAGAGCATTGACGGACTCCTTCGGTTTCTCACGAAGTTGGCTGACATCGCCCTTCTTCAAATCGAGTGCGATTACTTCCGTGTAGAGCTTCAGAACAATCAGGTCGTAACCGATTTCGTCGTGGAGGTCCTGGGCCAGGCGGCGCCTTTCGTTTTCGTAAGCCTCACCAAGCTCGACGGAAAACTCTTGCGACCGCCGCTCCGCCCGGGTGATTCTTTCCTCGAGCGAACGCCGAGTCCATGTGCTCTACGAGGAAAACCGCCGCCACTCCGAGCGTCAGTCCCGCCAGGAGCGCCATGAGGACGGTCTGCCGGCGTTGCGGGCTGTACGGGGCCAGAGGCAATTGGGCCGGCTCGATGACCTTGAATGCAATGTCTTTGTTACTCTTCTCCATCCGCCGATCCAGCTTTGCCGCCTGTTGCTTCGCCAACATGGTCTCGTACTGCGTGCGCGTAAGCGCCGCATCCCTCATGCGCTGCGTAGGCGTCGTCTCAAGCCCGGGCGCGGAGTCGATCCTTCGTTCGTAGCCCGACATCTGGAATGTCAACGCGGATCGCTCCTGCTGTAGGCTCTTCACGCGTTGATCGATCGCCGGCAATTCGGCCTGCAATTCGACATAGCGCATCTGCAAGGGCGAAGGATCGCGGCGGGGCCCGAGGGGGATTCCTAGCGCCTCCAGGTCGCGGATCTCTTTCCCGCTTCGCTGGATCTCCGGATTCGCCGCGGATGGTTGTGACTGCGTTGTCGAAGCGAAAACTCAATACCGTGCGCTGATCCAAACGGTATGCCAATCGGGCATACAGCGCGAGCTCGTGGTATCGGCCTCGCGGCAGCAGAAGAAGACTGTTGTTGAACTGCCTGGTCGGGTCGTCCGTGGAGAGAAACGCATCGGCTGCGTCAAGGCTCCATCTAAATGCGATCTGCTGCCGAAAATGCAGGTTCGCTGCATGGTCCCAGGCATCCAGGTTTTCATTCTGAGCGAACATCTCGAACTCCGCCTGGTAATCCACCGAGATCATGGTCTGATGAGTGCTCTTCATCCACGACATTGTCGGCGAGGTCAGAAGAGATACGCTGTCGCTCAGCTCTCGCGGGCCCACCACGAAGCTATCATCGTAGCCGGAGTCTCAAGCTCAACGGCGAAGTAAGATAAACTCCATTTGGCCGCTCCTGTGCCCGCCCTGCCAGCTCCACAAGGAGAACCAAAAAGACACCCGGACCCCGTCTCATACTTCACACTCCAATCGATCTGGATGGTTTTCGCGAACCAGGCATCCGCCTGAGCGCATCCGCTCACTCCACGTAGACTGTATCCAGCGTCTGAAGATAAAACGGTGTGCCGCCATCGTCCCCGACCAATTGTTTGATATTGATCTTGATCCGTTGGGGACCAGTCGGCGTCTGTCTTAATACAATCACCTTGTTCGGCCTGGCCAGGTCGGTAAATCCACCGGCCATCGCGATCGCGTCCAGCACGGTTACCCGATTCTTGATCCGGTAGACATCGGGCCTGCGCACTTCGCCCAAAACCGAAATCTTGAGGCTATTGACCTGCTTCACCATCACGTTGACCACGGGCTGAACGACATACTTGCTTAGTCTGGCGGCAATCTCCTGTTGCAGCTCGACTGCCGTCTTGCCGTTCGCCTCGATCTCGTTCGCCAACGGCAGCGAGATCCGCCCGTCCGGTCGGACTACCACTGTCATCGTCAAATCCGGCTCCTTCCACACGAACACGTCGATCACGTCCTCCGGCCCCAGGCGATATTCGGCACCGTCGGCCGTCGTGCTGGGAGGCGGCCTAAGAACGTCCGCTGCCGTGACTATCGTGGCGCCAGCTACAAGAAGGACGCTTAGAGAAGCGAGTCTACTCCACCTTGTCGTTTGTTTCATATCAGCCTCAGTTCCTCGGACCCTTGGCGCGCGTTCGTGGGCGAATACTGAACCTAAGGTAGCAACAGAACCGTTCACCGTCTGTTCAGAACTGAACACGTCTTGGAAATACCAGGTGTGGAGGCCGGCGGCGGATCCCCTCAAGCCAAGCAACCAGGACCTGCGGCGTGAGGCCGATCGAAAAACCTCGCTCCTTTGAACGGCGTGAGTGCATGGCCCGTCAACTTCGGACCGTTTTTCTTCAACGCCCGTCCTGTGATAGGTGCAGTATCTCACTCAATCTTAGAGTTTTTGTCTGGAGTCGTTTGTTACAAACCGCACTGTTCCGGCAAACAGCAGTGCTCACTAGTGACCAGACGGCGCGAACGACCGTTTGTTACGTTAGGTCAGGCGCCGAAAAGGGCAGTTGTGATAAGCGAACAAGCGAACGACGACGTAATAAAGCGGCAGCGCCTTCTTGAATCTGCCGATACTGTGGCACATTACCACGCTTCAGTTTTCAGTGCCGCGACAGGCCCGATGCACCCTTTGCGCACTCAAACTCAAACGGTGAAGTAGTACCCGGAGTGTGTGCAGGCGTGCCTCTAGCGTTGCAATGCCGTCCCGGCGTCTGGAACCCTGGAGCTTCAAGGATATTGATATCACCGCGAGGCGGCTTGGATACCGGCTACGATTATGGCGACCACTACGATCGACAACCTTACTTGGTCCAGAGTTAAAGCATCGCCTTCCAAGGCCCTCAAGGTCAGGTTGTACAACCTGGCGCGCCCCGCCAGGGCTTTCCTGGCCGTGGAACTAATGCTCCTGGCCTTTGCTGTGCTGCGGACAGTTTGGGACAGGGAGGCTCTTGGAGCATTCGTACTCATGGCTTCTTGTACCCTCTTCTTTCACGTCAATAATGTCGACAGATCCTTGCTTAGCGCCGAAGCATCGCGGTTCTGGATCGACCTTGCAGAGTCTGTCTCGCTTGGAATGTGGGTCTCGGCAGGGCTCTTTAGTGTATTTCCACGCTTGGTCCCACCAGTCGGCGCCACCAGCGCGGCAGCCCTGGTGTTTGGTTTACTTCCGGTGATGTTTAGGATGTTTCTGCCGCACCTCATAACTCGGGGCAGGTGCGTGGAACAGATTCTGATTGTCGGGACGGGGGATTTGGCGGCCAAATTCTATCGGCAATTGGACGGCGGAGTGGGCTGGCCGGATCTCGACCCGCAGATGCCGAGCGTTCCCCGCAGCTCGGCTGATCGGGTGGGGACGGTCGAATTCACGGATCTCAACGATTTAGTCCTTAGGAACCGGATCTCGCGCGTAGTCGTAACCGACCTCGACGCACTGAACCGGGAAAGGTTGGCTGCGGCCTTGCTGGATTCCAGGCTTCGTGGCTTACAGGTTAGTGACGCCGTCGATTTTTATGAGCGGATCAGGGGGAAGATCTGGGTGGAAGCCTTGAATCCCCAGTGGTTCGTCTATACCAATGGCTTCATTTGTTCCCGGGCTGGTCTATGTCTGAAGCGATGCTTCGACGTGATGTTTGCGGCGGCGATGATCTTGTTGGCCTCCCCCCTGCTCGTGTTGATCGCCATCGCAATCAAGTCTGATTCGGCGGGCCCTGTCCTTTTCAGGCAGGTTCGCGTAGGTCTGCATGGAAGGAAGTTCGTCATTTACAAATTCCGCTCCATGCGCCGCGATGCTGAGCTCGATTCCGGACCGGCATGGGCCGCGGAGCAGGATGCGCGGGTTACGAGGGTCGGTCGGCTGCTGCGCACCTTTCGGCTCGATGAAATACCGCAGGCGTTCAATGTGCTGAAAGGGGATATGAGCATAGTGGGTCCCCGCCCGGAAAGGCCTTGCTTTGTGGATCGGCTCAAGCGGCAAATCCCCTTCTACGATCTACGCCATTACCTGAAGCCCGGTATTACGGGATGGGCGCAGGTAATGTACCAGTACGGATCATCCGTCGAGGACTCCTACGAGAAATTACAGTACGACTTGTATTACGCCAAACACAGGTCCTTTCGATGTGATGTTGAAATACTGCTGAGGACTGTAAGGATTGTCCTGTTCGGTCGAGGACGATGAACGGGTCTGCTCGAAGGCTTCCGTGTTTTGTATTACATACCGTCCGTGGTCCCCTTTTTGCGAGGCCTTGCTTTATCGACCCTGATATCGGGTTAGGTATACTTATATTAAGGTACACCTCATGGGAGGTTCTATGGCTGAAGCGTTTGGAGAAACCCAGAAAACCATTCTGCTTGTTGAAGACCACTCGGCCCTTCTGAAGCTGGTCAGGCAGATTCTCGAAGATGCGAACTTCTCGGTGATTCCGGCGAAGAACGCAAGAGAGGCCATGCGGCTTGAAGCCGAGTTTCCGGGTACGATCAATCTGCTGCTTAGCGATGTGAGGATGAGGGGAATGTCGGGACCGGATCTCGCACTCAGGCTTTTGGAACGCCGCCCACAAATTCGAGTGGTGCTGATGTCCGGTTACCCGGTCGGAGCCTCGGTGGTTCACCATAACGGTTGGCACTACATACAAAAGCCCTTTTTGCCCGCGGCTCTTGTAGATAGGATCAGAATTGCGCTACGTGGCGAAACTCGGTCTGCGCCTTCGCGGATGGCGGCCGGACAGGCTTCTTCTGGATGGAATGGTTAATCGGGTCTGGACGCTCCGGCTAAGCCACCTCCGGCGCGTCCGTGACAAGTCAGAAGGATTGTTGCCCGGCGGTATAGTATTCCTCGGTCTCGACGTTGGGCCGTGCACACATCATGTAGGGCGGCGAGGCAGTTCCGTCGTGTAGAATATCGCTGAGTAGCGTAGTCCTGACCTTCAAAACGTCCGTATGGTCGATATAGTCGACGAGGCCCAGCCGGCGGAACTTGTTCATGAAGAGGCTGACCCTGGAGCGGGTAGTACCGACAATCTCCGCTAGTGTTTCCTGACTGATCTTTGGAATCACTGCTTCCGCCTTGTCTTCGCCATGGAACTTGGCCAGTTGGAGTAGCAAACGGGCCAGCCGTTTCTCGCTGGTATTGAAGAGTTGATCGACCAGGTCTTCCTCCATCTTCCTATTACGCGACAGCAGGTGCTGGAGGAACAAGTCCGAAACTGCCGGTTCGTCTCGGATAAGCCGAATCGCGCTGAGTTTCTCCAGCCGCGCGATCGAACAGTCGCTCATGGCAACTGCGGTGTACGTGCGTAAGGCCTGGCCCCTCAGGCATCCCTCGCCAAAGAAGTCGCCTGTTCCGAGAATAGCGACGATGGCTTCTTTGCCGACGCTTGAGACCACCCTCAGAATGACGGTCCCTTCCAGGATGTAGAAGAGCGCGTCCGCCGATGTGGCCTGCGCGAAAATGGTGTCGTTTTTGGAGTACTGGGCAATTCTTCTGCCGATCCCACTTGTTGCGAGGCAGACAAAGGGACTGGATTGCAGAGTCGTTCGCAATCTTACTGAACTCTGAGGCAAAGGTTGTTGAATTGGCATAGTTGAATGGCACCCACACGGGCTCACAGGCACGCTACGGGCCATCGCAGACCTCGCGCCATCGCGGTAACCACAGCGTTGGTGAGAAGTCATCCATCGGGCGCCATCGCCGTGCCGCCGCAGGCGCCGGGTGTGTATCTCCAGATACTCCAGTGCCGCCTGTATTGTCCCTGGAGACACTCTCGTCCCGCCTCTGGCACCCGTCGGGAATCGGGTGTCAGGTACCACCCACCGGTACGGCGCCACGTCCGATGCCAGTCTTGAGTACGGGATCAACCCTAATCGCGGAAGGCCAGGCTTTCAAGATCCGCCTCGCGGTGTGAGCATTCTCACGGACCGTTCGGAATATCGGCGAATATGAAAATACACTGGGTTCAAATTTTGCACTGTCATTTTGCACTGTTATTGCTGTGCCGGCGCGCCGGGTCTCCTGGTGGTACAGGCCGGCGAAGTGCCTCCGCATCTCTGAGGCGGTGAGCTTCGCGCCGCAGTGCCAACCACAGGGCATGCGCGGACCACGCGGCCGTCCGCCCCGATTTGGTTTCCGCGGCAAGTGCCTGATCGTTTCCTGAACCGTCGGCCGCCGCGGGCAATTCGTGAAGTGCCGCTGCATCTAGCCGTTGGTGAGTTTGGCGCCGCAGCCCCACCCGCACGGCATCCGCGGCCCCGGTGATCGCCCTGTGAGGTTGATGGCTTGAGGGTACACCTCCGAGATCTTTACTCGAACCGAACTCCTTTTAATCTTTCCGCCGGCAGGTTGAGGCGCAATCCGAGGCAAGTGATGTCGAGTCCGGTTGCGGTAAAGACCCGGCGAACGAAAGATTTGAAGGCCCAGTCGGGGACTTCACGGGCTGCTTCCCGCACGC
>OMOG01000080.1 GCA_900290305.1 Candidatus Sulfopaludibacter sp. SbA4 | reverse complement strand
AAAACGGAGGGGTTGGGAGCAGCTGCCAGTGTAGTGGCGGTGGTCAGTTGACCGACGGACTCCGTAACCGGCGGCGAGACACTCGGCGCGTCGTTGGTATCGCCGCCATAGGAAGCGGTCAGTGAGTGGCTGCCCATGGATAGGGTGGAGATGGAGAAGATGGCCTGTCCTGCGATCAACGGGGCGGCGCCAATGGTGGTCGAACAGGTCCCGCACGTTCCGTTTGCCGCTGCATCCAGGAAGGTCACCGTGCCCGTGGCCGGGGAGCAGGTCACGCACTCGCCGGTAATAGGGGTGGCAGGCGAGACCGTCGCCGTCAGCGCCAAGGTTTGACCGGGGTTGGAGGAGGCAGGAACAGCCTTCAAAGACGTGGTGGTCGCAATCTGGTTGACGGTCTCCGTGACCGGCGGCGAGACACTCGGCGCGTCGTTGGTATCGCCGCTATAAGAAGCGCCCAGCGAGTGGCTGCCGAGGGACAGGGTGGATGTGGAGAAGTTGGCAATCCCCGCCTTCAACGGGGCCGTGCCAATGATGGTTTCGCCGTCCAAGAAGGTCACCGTGCCCGTGGCCGGGGAGCAGCTTGGGCAGGGGTCTTGCGCTCCAGCCGCCAGGGCCACGGCCGTAGTAGTGATGGAAGGCGAGACAGCGGCGGTCAGCGCCACGGTTTGACCGAGGCTGGACGAGGCAGGAGCGGCCAGCAAAGACGTGGTGGTCACAATCCGGTTGACCGTCTCCGTGACCGGCGACGAGACACTCGGCGCGTCGTTGGTATCGCCGCCATAAGAGGCGGTCAGCGAGTGGCTGCCGGCCGACAGGGAGGAGGTGGAGAGGATGGCCGTCCCCGCGCTCAACTGGGCGGCGCCAATGATGGTTAAACCATCCAGGAAAGTGACCGTGCCGGTGGCAGTGGAAGGCGAGATACCAGCGGTCAGCACCACGGTTTGGCCGGAGCCGGCGATGGACGAGGCCGGAACGGCCTGCAGAGATGTGGTGGTGGCAATCTGGTTGACTGTCTCCAGGACGGCCGACGAGACACTCGGCGCGTCGTTGGTATCGCCGCCATAGGAAGCGGTCAGCGAGTGGCTGCCGACGGACAGGGAGCTGGTGGAGAAGTTGGCGGTCCCTGCGTTTAACGGGGCGGCGCCAATGATGGTGGAACCGTCCAGGAAGGTCACAAAGCCCGCGGCGGTGGAAGGCAAGACAGCGGCGGTCAGCACCACGTTTTGACCGGCGGTGGACGAGGCAGGAACGGCTTTCAAAGATGTGGTGGTCGCATTCTGGACGGTCTGAGGGATGGTGGCCGAATCGCCTCCTTGGTAAGTCAAATCACCGCCGTAATGGGCTTTCAGGAGGTGCATACCGGCCGTCAATGCAGTCGTCTGCGCACTCGCAGTTCCGTTGGACAGAGAGACCGGGCCAAGGAACGGAAATAGGCTATTTCCATCAAAGAAGCTGACGTTTCCCGTCGGAGTCCCGGAGGCGCCGGACACGTTCGCGGTCAGCGTTACCGGGTTGTTTACGATGGAAGGACTGCCTGACGTCATGAGGGTAATAGTGGGGGTCGGCTGGCTGACCGTCTGGTTGACGGTGTTCGAAGACGATCCAGAGTAATTCAAATCGCCGCCGTATGAGGCTGTCAGCTTGTGGGTACCGATCGCCAATGCGGATACTCCCACACTGGCAACTCCATTGGACACACTGGCGGAGGCAATCGCGATGCCTGCGACTCCCAGACCATCAAAAAAGTTGACGGTTCCCGTCGCGTCGGCGGGGGACACGTTCGCGGTCAGCATTACCGTCTGGCCGAAGCTGGAAGGATTGGGTGACGTCGCGAAGCTGATTATGGTGGACGTCTTGTTGACCACCTGATTGACGGTGTTCGACTGCGATCCGAGGTAATTCAAATCGCCGCCGTATGAGGCTGTAAGCATGTGCGTACCGGGCGTCAATGCGGAGGTCGTCGCGGCGGCAGATCCATTGACCAGACGGACCGGGCCAAGGAACGGAAATCCGCCATTATCGTAGAAGGCGACAAATCCCGTCGCGTTGGCCGGAGACACGGTCGCGGTCAGCGTCACCGTCTGGCCAACGGTGGAGGGATTGGGAGCCGTCATGAGGCTGGTAGTGGTGGGCTCCGCGGCGACGGCCAGGACAGCGTGGGCGGCGAGCAGGGCCAGCATGCAAATGGCGCGGAAGCTATTCATCGTATCACCTCGTTCACTCGAACTTTGCGTCCGGCTGGGAAACATGCGGAGACTGGGGCCTTTCGGTCATTGCACGGTAGTCGTCCCCATCGCCTGCCAGTCGGTGTTGTTGCCTCCGGCGCTGTCGCGGCCGGCGGCGTAGATCACCCGATTGCCCGCGAAGGCCGCCCTGAAAGTGATGTTCAACGTCAGCGTCAGTGTGTTCGACACCGAGTTCACTGCCGAGCCCGATCCACTGACCATACACTGACTGTTCTGGATAGTACCCGGACCGCCGTTCAGCGCCATGGACCCGGCATACGGCCCGGCGGCCTCTCCCGCGTCGTCGATCAGGATCAGCGTGTTGGTTGAAGCTGCGTATGCCAGGTAGCAGGCCTGGCGGCCATCGATAAAATTGTTGATCAACACGTTCACCACTCCGAAGTCACTTGCCCCCTTGCTGTCCGTCAAGGTCACAAAGAACTCCTGGCTCGTGCCCGACGGCGCCGCTCCCCGGTCCGGTATGAGTCCCGTCACAGCGATCGTCCCGGGCGGCGTAAGCGGCGTCTGCCATACTCCCAATGCCTGCCAGTTCGAGTTCCCCGCACCCAGGTCCCGGGCCGCCATATACATGACCTTGTTGCCGCCGAACGCAGGTTTGAACGTGATGTTCAGGAACAGAGTCAGGGTGTTCCCGCTGCCTACCGCCGAGGCCAGCGTGACCGCGCACTGACTGTTCTGGATGGTGGCCGAACCCCCCAGCGCGACGGAGCCGGCGTACGGTCCCCCCGCATCCCCGCCATCGTCCACCACAACCAGCGTGTTGGAGGACACAACATAGGCCAAATAGCAGGCGTTTCGCCCATCCAGGAAGTTGTCGATCAGCACGTTCACCACTCCGAGAGTCTGGTACCCGGCAGGGTCCGAGAACTGAAACGCGAAACCCTGGGTGGTTCCACTGCCCGAGGACGGGGTAACTGAAACGGGCTCCGGAGATCCCGCCGGGCTGACCAGGAAGGTCGCGCCGCCGGTGGTGCCTCCGCCCGTGACCACGGTAATGGTGACCATGCCCGGGCTGGCGATCAGGTTAGCCGGAACCACAGCGGTGACTTGGGTGGCGCTGACGAAAGTTGTCCCCAAAAGCGCACCATTCCACTGGACGAGGGCGCCAGAGCTGAACCCGGCGCCGTTCACCGTGAGGGTGAAGGCAGCGCTGCCGGCCGCGGCCGTGGAGGGGACGAGCGAGGTAATGCTCCGGCCGCCGGCTGCGGTGACCGACTGATTGACGGCTGGCGATGTGCTCAGCGCGTTGTTCGTATCGCCGCTATAGGAAGCGGTGAGTGAGTGGCTGCCGGCGGACAGGGAGGTGGTGGAGAAAATCGCGACGCCGCCATTCAGAGAACCGGTGCCCAGCATAGTGGCGCCATCGAAGAACGAGACGGTGCCGGTAGCATTGGAGGGCATTACAGTGGCCGTGAGAGTGACGTTCTGGCCGGGATTGGAGGGATTGGGAGCCGATGCCAGCGCGGTCGTGGTGGTCTGTTGGCCAACGGTCTGGGTGACTGGCGGCGAGACACTAGGTGTGTCGTTGGTATCTCCCGGATAGGAGGCGGTCAGGGAGTGAGTGCCGGTGGTCAGGGAGGTAGTGGAGAAGGTCGCGACACCGTTGCTCAGAGACCGGGTTCCGAGCGGGCTCGCGCCATCGAGAAATGAGACGGTCCCGGTCGCGCTGGCAGGCGTTACGGTGGCCGTGAGAGTAACGTTCTGGCTGGGAGCGGACGGGTTGGGAGCCGCCGCCAGGGCGGTGGTAGTGGTCGTTTGACCAACGGACTCGGTAACCGGCGGCGAAACACTCGGGGCGTCGTTGGCATCGCCGAAATAGGAAGCCGTCAACGAGTGGCTGCCAACGGACAAGCTGGAGGTGGAGAAGATGGCGGCCCCGTTGTTTAACGACTGGGCGCCGATGGTGGTTGGGCCATCCAGGAAGGTCACCGTACCCGAGGCGGTGGAAGGCGACACGGCGGCTGTCAGCACTACGTTTTGACCGGGGCTGGACGAGGCAGGAGCGGCCTGCAGCGACGTGATGGTCGCACTCTGGCTGACTGTCTCCGTGACTTGCGGCGAGGAACTCGGCGCGTCATTAATATCGCCACCATAGTAGGCGGTCAGCGTGTGGGTGCCGATGGACAGGCTGGAGGTGGAGAAGATGGCAACCCCGTTGTTTAACGACTGGGCGCCGATAATGTTTGAGCCATCCTTGAAAGTGACCGTGCCCGTGGCGGTGGAAGGCGACACGCCGGCTGTCAGCACCACGTTTTGGCCGGGAGTGGACGGGTTTGGAGCGGCCTGCAACGACGTAGCGGGTGCAATCTGATTAACGGTTTGATTCACGGAGGACGAAATCGATCCCTGATAGGTCAGATCGCCGCCGTATGAGGCTGTCAGTTTGTGCATACCGGGCGTCAATGCAGTCGTCTGGGCACTCGCGGTTCCATTGGACAGAGTGACCGGGCCAAGGAAGGGGAATCCACCATTATCGGAGAAGGTGACGTTTCCCGTGGGGCCGTTGGCGGGGGACACGGCGGCGTTCAACATTACCGGGCTGCCTGCGATGGAAGGATTGGGTAACGTTGTGAGCATGATGGTTGTGGCCGGCTGCGGGTTGACCGTCTGGGTGACGGTGTTCGAAGACGTTGGAAGGTAATTCGAATCGCCGCTGTATCCTGCCGACAAGATGTGGGCGCCAACCTTCAATCCATATACCGTCGCACTGGCAGCTCCATTGGACACACTGGCGGAGGCAATCGCGACGCCTGAGATTCCTGCGCCATCGAAGAAGTTGACAGTTCCAGTGGGGACGAAAAGCGTCGCGACTGGGGGAGACACGGTCACAGTCAGTGTCACCGGCTGGCCTACCATGGAGGGATTGGGCGTCGGCGCGAAGACAATGAAGGGTTCTCCCAGGGTGACAACCAAAGTGTAATTTGTGTTAGTGCCGAATTGGCATCCGGGGAATCCGAGGGGACCCGGAGAACAGTTCGCCCCTGCCGTCAAGAAGTGGGTGCCGACGTTCAGATTACGTGAGGTTTCACCGTTCGGCGTCACGATGGCGATGCACAGCGGGGGTGCGGGAGGAAACGATGTCTGAATTGCTGTAGCGGAACCGATGAGAGCAAAGTCCTCTTCGAAGAAGTCTATATTGACTCCCCCGCAGTTACTGTAGGAAGATATATTTGCGATCAAGTTTATGGGCTGGCCGTAGGCGATGGGGCCAGCCGGGGAGGTGGCCACGACCAGTTGCGGCTGCGCCGAGGCCAGTCCCGCCAGTCCGGCGAACAGGGCCACCATACAAACCACGCGGAGTCTATTCATGGTATCGCCTCTTTCACGGCAATCTGTTCGTCCAACGGAATACGCACGAAGTCCCGGCCGAAGCGAGACTCCGCGACGTTGCTGGTGGGAGACATCGGTTTGAGTTGAAAGCTCATCGCACGCTCACAAGAAGGAACAGGCGCCTGCTTATTGCACGGTAGTCGTCCCCATTGCCTGCCAGTTTGTGTTGTTGCCTCCGGCGCTGTCCCGCCCGGCGGCGTACACCACGCGATTGCCGGTGAAAGCTGCCTTGAAGGTGATGTTCAGTGTCAGCGTCAGAGTGTTCGACACCGAGCTCACTGCCGAGCCCGTTCCACTCACCGTGCACTGACTGTTCTGGATGCTCTCCGAACCACCGTTCAGCGGCATGGTGCCCGCGTACGGCCCGGCGGCCTCTCCCCCGTCGTCTATCAGGATCAAGGTGTTGGTCGAGGCTACATATGCCAGGTAGCAGGCCTGGCGGCCATCGATGAAACTGTTGATCAGCACATCCACGACGCCGAAGTCGCCCGCCCCCTTGTTGTCCGTCAAGGCGACAAAGAACTCCTGGCCCGTGCCCGAGGGCTCGGCTCCCCGGCCCGGTGTTACGCCCGTCACGACGATCGTCCCTTGCGGCGTAAACGTCACCTGCCATACTCCCAATGCTTGCCAGTTCGAGTTCCCCGCGCCCAGATCCCGGGCCGCCATGTACATGATCTTGTTGCCGCCGAACGCAGGCTTGAACGTGATGTTCAGGAGCAGTGTCAGGGTGTTCCCACCGGTTACGGCTGAGACCAAAGTCACCGCGCACTGATTGTTCTGGATGGTGGCCGAGCTCCCGAGCACGACCGAGCCCGCGTACGGTCCTCCGGCATCCCCGCCGTCATCCACCAATACCAGGGTGTTGGAGGGCACCACGTACGCCAGGTAGCAGGCGCTTCGCCCATCGAGGAAATTGTTGATCAGCACATTCACCACCCCCAGACTCTGGTACCCGCTGGAGTCCGAGAACTGAAACGCGAAGCCCTGTGCCGTTCCGCCGCCTGAAGCCGGGGTCACCGACACGGGCGCCGGCTGCCCCGGCGGGCTGACCAGGAACGTCGCGCCGCCGGTGGTGCCTCCGAGGGTTACCACGGTAATGGTGACCATGCCCGGGCTGGCAATCAGGTTGGCCGGGACCGTGGCCGTCACCTGTGTAGCGCTTACGAGGGTTGTCGGCAGGGCGGTAGCGTTCCACTGCACGATGGCGCCGGCGCTGAAGCCGGTGCCGTTCACGGTGAGGGTGAAGGCGGCGCTGCCGGCCTCGGCTGTAGAGGGAACGAGCGAGGTGATGGTCCGGCCACTGGCGGGCGTGACCGACTGACTGACGGCTGCGGATGTGCTCGGCGCGTTGTTCGTATCGCCGCCGTAGGAAGCGGTGAGTGAGTGGCCGCCGGCGGACAGGGAACTGGTTGCGAAGGTCGCGATGCCGCTACTCAGAGAAGCGGTGCCCAAGAGAGTGGCGCCATCGTAAAAGGAGACGGTCCCGGTCGAATTGCCCGGGGTCACCGTGGCCGTGAGGGTAACATTCTGGCCGGCAGTGGAGGGATTGGGCGCCGCCGCCAGCGCGGTGGTAGTGGCGGTCGTCGATGGACCGACAGACTCGGTGACCGGCGGCGAGGTGCTTGGGGCGTCGTTGGTATCGCCGGCGTAGGAGGCAGTGAGTGAGTGGCTGCCAGAGGACACGTTGGCAGTGGAGAGGCTGGCGGTTCCTGCGCTCAACTGCTGGGTACCGAGAGTTTTTGAGCCATCCAGGAAGGTGACCGTGCCCGTGGCGGTGGGCGGCGAGACAGTGGCCGTCAGGACCACGTTTTGGCCGGGGGTGGACGAGGTAGGAGCTGCCTTCAAAGATGTGGTGGTCGCAGTCTGGCCGACGGACTCCGTGACCGCCGGCGAGACGCTCGGCGCATCGTTGGCATCGCCGCCATAGGAAGCGGTCAGTGAGTGGCCGCCGGTGGACAGGTTGGAGATGGAGAGACTGGCAGTCCCTCCGGTCAACGTTTGGGGGCTGCCGATAGTGTTTGAACCATCCAGGAAGGTCACCGTGCCTCCGGCACTGGCGGGCGAGACAGTCGCCGTCAGCACCACATTTTGGCCGGGGGTGGACGAGGTAGGAGCGGCCTGCAGAGAGGTGGTGGTCCCATTCTGGCTGACTGTCTCGGGAACGGCCGGCGAGCTACTCGGCGCGTCGTTGGTATCGCCATTGTAGGCGGCGATCAGTGAGTGGCCGCCGATGGACGGAGTGTAGTTGGAGAAGATGGCTGTCCCCGAGTTCAACCCGGCGCTTCCTATGGTGTTTGCACCATCCGAGAAGGTCACCGTGCCCCCGGCGGTGGCGGGCGAGACGGTCGCGGTCAGTGTCACGGACTGGCCTGGGGTGGGCGAAACAGGAACGGCCTGCAAAGACGTCGTGGTCGCAATCCGGTTGACCACATGATTGACGGCGTTTGAGACCGATCCACGGTATGTCGGATCGCCGCCGTACGAGGCTGTCAGGCTGTGTGAGCCGACCGTAAATGCAGACCACTGCGGGCTCGCTTGTCCGCCGGACAGAGCGACCGGCCCCAGAAACAGCACGCCGTTATCCGAGATGCTGACATTTCCTGTCGGAGTCCCACTGGAGCCGGACACGGTCACCATCAGCGTTACCGTCTGGCTGAAGGTGGAAGGACCAGGTGGTGACACCGCGAGGGTGATCATGGCGGTCGGCTGCGGGTTGACCGTCTCGTAGACGACTGTCAGCTCGCAACTGTTACAAGGGGCTGTGAGGTAATTCGAATCGCCGCTGTATATAGCTCTCACCGTGTGGGTGCCAATCGTCAATGCAGACGTCCCGGTGCTTGCATTCCCATTAACCAGCGGCACGCTAACGATCAAGTTCAGGCCGTCGTAGAAGGCGACGTTTCCCGTCGGGCCATTGGCTGGGGTCACGTTTGCGGTCAGCGTTACCGTCTGGCCTACGGTGGCAGGATTGGGTGACGCCATGAGGCCGATAGTGGTGGGCGCCTGGGTGATGACCAGGGTGGCATCGGTTACGCTGTAAGACCCGCCGACAGGATAAACAACGCCCAGGTCGTGTGTGCCGGCTGACAAGGTTGATGTGGAGGAGTTCGATGCCAAGATTGCCTGACACTGCGGAGGTTGAAACATCGTCTGAAATGCAGTCACCTCGCCTATTAGCGCCTGACCATCATAAAAGAATACTGTCTTTCCCCCGCCGCAGCTACTGTCTCCAAATATATTTGCGACCACGGTTACCGGTGTCCCGTAGGTAATGGGGCTGCCCGGCGAAGTTCCCACGGTGATTGTTGTCTGTGCCGAGGCCGGGCCCGCCAAGCCGGCGAGCAGGGCCACCATACAGAAAGCGTGGAGTCTATTCATCGTATCGCCTCGTCATTGCACTGTGGACGTCCCCATCGCCTGCCAGTCGGTGTTGTTGCCTCCGGCGCCATCCCGCCGGGCGGCGTACACCACGCGATTGCCGGTGAAGGCTGCCTTGAACGTGATGTTCAACGTGAGCGTCAGTGTGTTCGACACCGCACTCACTGCTGACCCCGCTCCACTCACCATGCACTGACTGTTCTGGACGCTCCCGGAGCCCCCCGGCGCGATCGACCCCGCATACGGCCCGGCTGCATCTCCCGGATCGTCCAGCAGAATCAGCGCGTTGGTGGAGGCAACGTATGCCAGGTAGCAGGCTTGACGGCCGTCGATGAAGTTGTTGATCAGCACATCCACCACCCCGAAGTCGCCCGCCCCCTTGCTGTCCGTCAAGGTGACAAAGAACTCCTGGCTCGTGCCCGAAGGCCCCGCTCCCCGGCCCGGTGTCAGCCCCGTCACGACGATCGTCCCTTGCGGCGTGAACGGCACCTGCCATACTCCCAATGCCTGCCAGTTCGAGTTCCCCGCGCCGAGATCCCGGGCCGCCATATACAGGATCTTGTTGCCGCCGAACGCAGGCTTGAACGTGATGCTCAGGATCAGGGTGAGGGTGGTCGCGTTGCCTATGGCCGAGACCAGAGTCACCGTGCACTGACTGTTCTGGATCGCGCCCGAGCTTCCTAGCGCGACCGAGCCGGCGTACGGTCCTCCCGCATCCCCACCGTCGTCCACCAAGACGAGCGTGTTGGAGGGCACTACGTACGCCAGGTAGCAGGCGCTTCGCCCGTCCAGAAAATTGTTGATCAGCACATTCACTACCCCGAGAGCCTGGTACCCGGCAGAATCCGAGAACTGAAAGTCGAAACTCTGGGTGGTTCCACCACCCGAGGCCGGGCTCACCGACACGGGCGACGGCTGCCCCTGCGAACTGACCTGGAACGTCGCGCCGCCTGTAGTGCCTCCGGTAGTGACCACGGTAATGGTGACCAAGCCGGGGCTGGCGACCAGGTTGGCCGGAATCGTGGTCGTCACCTGGGTGGCACTGACAAAGTTGGTCGCCAGCGGCGCGCCGTTCCATTGAACGACCGCGCCGGAGCTGAATCCAGCGCCGTTCACGGTGAGGGTGAAGGCCGCGCTGCCAGCCTGGGTCGTGGAGGGGACCAGCGACGTGATGCTGCGGCCGCTGGGAGCGGTGACCGACTGATTGACGGCCGCGGATGTGCTCGGCGCGTTGTTCGTATCGCCGCCATAGGAGGCGGTGAGTGAGTGGCCGCCGGCGGAGAGCGTGGTGGTGGAGTAGGTTGCGACTCCGTTGGTCACGGAGCCGGTCCCCAGCAGGTTCGCGCCATCGTAGAACGAGACGTTCCCGGTCGGATTGCCGGGCGCTACCGTGGCCGTGAGAGTTACGTTTTGGCCCGCAGTGGAGGGATTGGGCGCCGCCGCCAGCGCGGTGGTAGTGGCCGTCGTCGATTGACCGACCGACTCGGTGACTGGCGGCGAGGAACTCGGCGCGTCGTTGGTATCTCCCGCGTAGGAGGCGGTAAGTGAGTGATTGCCGGCGGAGAGGGTGGAGGTGGACAAACTGGCGGTCCCTGCGTTCAACTGCTGGGGAGTGCCGATGATGGTTGAACCATCCCGGAAGGTCACCGTGCCCGTGGCCGTGGAAGGCGAGACCGTGGCGGTCAGTGTCACGTTTTGACCGGGCGTGGACGAGGTAGGAGCGGCCTTCAAAGACGTGGTGGTCGCAGTCTGGCCGACGGACTCCGTGACCGCCGGCGAGACGCTCGGCGCATCGTTGNNGGTTGAGCCATCCAGGAAGGTCACCGTGCCCCCGGCGGTGGACGGCGAGACAGTCGCCGTCAGCATTACGTTTTGACCGGGAGTGGACGAGGTAGGAACAACTTGGAGCGACGTGGTGGTCGCGGTCTGGCTGACCGTCTCCGTGACCGGCGACGAGACACTCTGGGCGT
>OMOG01000267.1 GCA_900290305.1 Candidatus Sulfopaludibacter sp. SbA4 | reverse complement strand
ATACAAATCACGAGTGAAGCGATCACGCGAGCCTAACAGGCGACCGTTGATTGCGGGCCTGTATCCCGTAATCAACCGTCGCAGACCCCTAGAAGATAGCCAACAAGATGCCCGATTGCCCACAGCGCCCAGCGGGATTCTTACGTCGTGCCATTTCAGCCCAGGATACCATTGGCGAGAATACTTGCGCCCGGTCCGGGATCGCCAGCGGCTTCCCACGCCTTACGGACAAAAATTAGCATCCTTTAATGATTTTTGAAAAGCTCGTTAAGTTGTTGATTCTATTTTGGTGGAGGCGGGGGAAGCTGAACTAAAACGTGGTACTGAAAACACGCAAGTTATTGATTGTATAAAACTACCATTGCTATCATTCCAATCCGCGCGGGATCAATTTGGATCAATGACCGATTCGGGATGTGGCACTTAGCAAGACAAGCGGTGGCCCGGCGCGGTAGGGTAGGGTAGCGGTGGCTTCGGATATTGAGGCCTGATACCCAGGCAAAGCAGAGGCAGGGGCTCTAAAACGTTATCCGAAGACAGGGCGACGCTCCCTGTGGTAGTTTTGATGGTGGATTCAGACATCAGGGTCTAATTACCCCGCACTATCGCTTACGGAAAGGCAATGCCAGAGGGTGCCTACCCATCCGAAGACGGGGCGCTGCTCCCTGCGGTAGTTTGATTGTGGATTCGGATATTCCGATTCGGTGCGGGACAATTAAACCAGGGTGTCAAGCGCGACGGTGGCGTAATGATCAAGGGCCAACTGACGGCTAGACTTCCAAAACATAAACAGCACGATTTCATTTGAAAGCCGGAGGTGTCTTCCACGTGGAGAAAGTAGAGAAAAAGCGCACTGTGTCTCGGGTAATTGAAGCCGTGGGGCGTGCGCACTGGCGCGCAGTCAGGGACACGTTGGCGCGGGATGACTTAGACGGATTGATAGCCGATACCTGGCAAGGAGTCGGCAACCGCGGAGCAGAAGGGGAGCAAATCAGCGATGGCGGTGATTGATAGCGAGGATGGCCGGATCGAGCCGCGGCCTGCCAAGGATGGGAAGTGGCCGGCTTATCAGCATTACCCCGGAGACTTCGAACGAGATCTGGCCGGCAACTCGCTAGCGGCACAGGGGCTTTGGATTCGGATGCTTGGATGGATGCACCACAATGAGGCACACCGCGGATTTCTGGAACTGCCGAACGGTGAGCCGATGACTGAGAAGCAGATATCACTCCGCATTGGCCGAAGCATCAAGGAAGTGAGGCCTCTTTTGGGTGAACTGAAAAGTTTTGGGGTGTTTTCGGTTACTCCATCGGGAGCGCTGTACTGCCGTCGTATGGCTCGCGAGACTCACATCAGTGAAGTGCGGCGCGCGGCTGCTAAGTCCCGCGCTGACAAGGCGGCTAGAGCGGCGAACGGTACATTTGCTGGAGATGTTACCGGAATGGGCGACGGTGAATTTGCACCAGCAAAAACACCGGCAACTGGAGAGCAAGACACCGTTCTTTCATCTTCATCTTCAGTTTCAGTTTCATCTATAAACACACTCTGCTCATCTGGCGATGAGCGGGGCGCCGGAAACCTTGAACTGATACCGCCAAAACCAAAACCCGCCGATGGGGTGAGGATCTGGTTCGATGCCGAATTCTGGCCGGCTTATCCGCGAAAGACGGCAAAGCCGCAAGCGCTCAAGGCAGCACGTAGGCACGGTAAGACCGCTGCTGATCGTGCGGCTATTGTGGAATGCCTCAAGCGGAGGCTCCCAGCCCTTCAGGAGCAGTTTCGCGCGGATGGTGACTATCGGCCCTATCCTGCTTCATGGCTCAACCAGACGCCCTGGCTTGACGGTACGGAGGTGGGGCGTCCGGCTGCGGTTCCGAGGATCGGCGGTAAGGGATCAGACGTAATTGACGAGGCTATGCGCCTCTATGATGCAAGGTTGACCGAATGACAAAGGAAAAAGTTGCTGAATGTGTCGGCAGGCTCACCCTGCTTCGCTTCTTCCCTCAGAATGTTCATGCAGTCGCGGAGTTGGCGCGGATTATCAATGAGCTTTGCGCGAATGATGCCGAGGGAGGACGCTTAGCGGATAGGCTCCTTAACGAAAACGATCAATGGCCCGGTCCGCTGGCGTTGAGGCGCAGCTACTGGGTGAATGTCGCGGACAGGAAGCCGTGCGACCGATGCAGGCGGTATCCGGGGTGGGTGGTGGGTGGCAGTGGTGGTACGGTTCCGTGCTCCTGTTCGGCCGGGCGCAGAGAGCGGGGCTTGATGTCTACCGGCCACTCCGTATCGAGACCGTGGATTCCGCCGGAGGCTACCACATGAGCGCGGCTCCAGGGGCGCTCTTCTGCCCCCAGATACCCTGTTCGATAGCGTTCGCGCCAGATCTATATCCGGCTGAGTTAATCCTTCGCGAAGCGGACGGGATGAAGGGGGCGCCCGGAGATCGCTACAGGCTGGCCCGGCGTGCCGTGCTGGATACCCTCTTCCGCGAACTACGATTGATCTGCTCGTCGGCTGTGATTCAGTGTTGTGCGAGTCATCCCCGTCACGTGAAGTACGGGAGCCATGCAGCGGAGAGCCGTGCCCGCATTGCGCGGGGGCTGCGGAGTCAATTATGAAGCGAGTTACCCTGATCAGAATCTTCACGTCGGTGGACGGGCCGGTTGAGCAGCCGACCCGTGAGGAGCTGATCCTCCGGTTCATGCCCATGGTTGAACGGATTGCGGGAAGGGAGTACCGAAAACAGCGGTCCTACGGCAATAACTTTATCGACCTGGCCGATATCCGGGGGGAGCTTACTGTCAACCTGATCCGCTTGATAGATCGGTTCGAGGAAGGCCGTTCGGATTCGCTTGAGGCGTACCTTGCTCAACACCTTGGATGGCGGGTGGTGGATGCTGTTGACAGCTCGCGTGTGATGCGCGATGTCCACGAACCATTCATCAGCACATCCGGACAGGAGGCGATCAGTAGCGCGGATCTGCCGGCGAGCTTGGGCGCGGAATGCTTGGCGCGCGGCCGGCGAAGGGGTAGGGACGGAAGAATGCACCCGATCCCGCTTCACGCGGACCAGGCTGTGGGTGCGGGTCTGGATTTGGGTGGGTTACTCGACCGCCTCGGTGCGGTGGATCGCGCCGTGGTTGAAACATATCTGGCGATGCTGACTGAATTGGAACTTGTGGGCAAATCCACTGAAGTTACTCAGCTTGAAGTCGCGAACGAGATGGGAGTCAGTCAGGCAACGGTTAGTCGCGCCTTAAAGAAAATTCGGGACCTTATGCATAAAAAGGGGCTGTAGGTGCTGATTCAGTATATAGGAAGGGAAATCGCATGAAACTGCTAACTCTCGCCGCGGTTGCGCGGCAATTAGGCGTTTGCCCCACTACGGCCAAGAAATTCCTCCAGCACGTCCCGGAAGTGCAGGTAGAGGCCAACGGCCGAATGCTGTATCGCCATGATGTGCTGGTGGACTTCATTCGAAGCGGCGGTAACCAGGCGGTACAGCGTCCCGCGGTTGTAGCGTAATGGGAGACCGGAGAAGCAAGCACGAACCCCAGGACCCGGAGCGAGAGCTTTATACGTGCGCTGGTGGGGACGCGGAGGGCGCCTGCGTGGATCAAGGAGCTTGCGCGAATTAGATTTGTTGAAATGGCCGGGGAAGCGGCGCACGGATCATGACGGCAAAAACAAGTAAAGCCGAACGGCCGGTGATTGAGCGGAAACAGCCCAAGGTTGCGTCCGGGAAGTTTCGGTACCTCTACGGAGGCGGCGTGCTGCCGGATCGCGTGGTGATCCACGGTCGGCGCGCATCGAGTTACGGCGTCCAGGGTTCGCCGTCTACTGGAAGATCGAGGACTCTTACGGAAGGTCGCCGTTCGGCGGTGCCGTGACGGAGAAGCTCGCGACATGTCCAAACTGATGGCAAAGAACGGGAGTAACGGATGACGATTCAAGATGACCGGGAACTGAAGAACATCGACCTGGATGAACTGCTCGCGCGGGCGCGCACGAGAACGCTGGGGCATATCTGCCGTACGCCTATCCTGGAACTGCGCCGCTGGAGAGGATATCTCGTCGCGCAGTCGGACGATATGGTACGCAGCGCAGTCACGGAGAGTCGATCTCTAAAGCCGGATGAGGAGCGCTCCGTGGGTCAGAACATCGAAGGCGCGCGCGAGCTGGGGGCGGTGATCGAGGAGTTGGAAGCCGCGTTCCGCAAGGAAATTTCAGACCCATCAAACCTCATCCTGATTGGGCCGAAGTAGTCTCTTGGCGCATTCAGGGTGCAGGTGGCGATTAAACCAATAACATCGAGGGTCCGCAGGCGGTAGGCACCGTGAGTGGGTCTTCTTAACGGACCAGAGCCAGTGTCCGTAAACCTCGGCTCCAGTGATCCAAGATGCCAACCGGGCGGTAGGCACCGTGGTTCCGTACGCTCTGACGGACTCCCAGGCGGGAGGNNTGCCGATACTGCGGCAAACGTTTAAACACTGGGAGTAATTCAATGAATACGAAAGAATTGCAGATGAAGCGGGAGAGTTACGTGAACACCGCTCACAACATCCTGAATCGCGCGGAAAGCGAAAATCGGGATCTAACGGATTCCGAGAAGCGCGACTACGACGGCCTGTTACAGAAAGCCCGCGGCGTCAGTGGCACAATCGACCGCGCAGCGCAGCTCAACGAGCTGCGGGCGGACCTTGTTCGGCCCGTCACGGCCGGCGTTCCGTTGAATGCGGATCGGGCACCGTTGATGTTTGGAAAGGTTCGGGCGTATCGCCCCGACGAGAGAATGGCGGGTGCTTATTCCGGGCCGTCTCTGGATGAGTATGTCCGGGCGACGATCATGGGGGAGAGTCGCGCAATGGCGGAAGGTATTGCGGTAGCGGGCGGATTCTTGGTCCCTTCTCCCCTTTCCAGTTTCGTCATAGATCTGGCGCGGGCGCAATCCGTGGTTGTCGGCTCGGGAGCGTTGACCATTCCGATGGAGAGTGGGACTTTGGATATCCCGAGGCTCAAAACGGACCCGACTGCGAGTTGGCGAAATGAGAACGATCCGATTTCCGAGGGCGATCCGACCTTCGGCTCAGCGCAACTCACGGCGAAAAGCCTAGCTTGCCTGGTAACGATCCCGAATGAGCTGCTATTGGATTCTCCGGTGGCGGGGAACTTCATCACCCAAGCGATTACCAAGGCGATGGCGGTCGCGATGGACACGGGCGCCCTAATGGGAACCGGCACGGAGAATCAGCCGCTCGGGATCGTGAACCGGCCGGACGTGGGAACGTACAGCATGGGAACAAACGGCGCGGCGCTGTCTGACTGGAGCACTTTTGTCAAGGTCGCCGGGCAGATCGCCGGCGCCAACGGACCTATCGAGGGGCTGTCCTATATCCTGAGCAGCCGCGATTATACGACGGTTGAGGGCCTTCAGGATACGCTTCACCAGCCCCTCAGGAAGCCCGACGTGGTGGCGCGGATGAAACCCTACACCACCTCGAAGATTCCGAACAACCTCACGCAAGGTTCGGCGAATAACGCCAGCTTCGGCGTCTGCGGCGACATGTCGCAGGTGATCCTCGGCATACGGCAGGCCTTCACCCTGGAGATCAGCCGGGAGGCCGGGAATGCCTTCCAGAATAATCAGACGGTCATCCGCGCCATATTGAGAATTGACGTTTCGCTTCAGCAGCCGAAGTGGATCGTTGCTATCCAGGGAATCACTCAATAGCGGACCTATCGACATTGCCGGCGCATCCTCAGCTATGACCGGCAGGGCTACTTCATTGGCCCCCTTGATGGCTGACTTTGCGGGATCACTCGGAACAGTGAAACCTAGTGGTCCCGCGTTTTTGGATGCCCGCCAATCGCGCGGAAACGGCCCTTCTGGCGTTCCGGTGACACCGGGGGATGCGGAGCAGCGGGCTTCTTTTGGCGTTTGCGCTGGCGGGTTCTTTTGGCGTTTGGGGTCCATTTTGGCGTTTGAGGTCCAAATAACTGATTTATTTATGAATGAAACCACTGAAGTTAATGCCGGCGATCACGTGATGACATCTGGCAAATTCGAAGGGGCGCGAGTGCGGGACATTGCCAATCACGATGAGCTTGTACTACAGGCTATAAGTGGCGCATGGTGTGCCCGAGATGACCGAGGCGCGCTACGCGACTTCATCCACCAGAAACGACGCGAGCGGCGCCGCAAGCGGGATAGTGATCGGGCTTTGCGATCAGGCCTTACAGGTTTTACAGGTTATCGGGCGGGTGGCTAAGGAGCGAACGAAAACTAATCCTTGGGGCCACATCGGGCCGATCACCACGGCCGCCCCGCACTCGCCATCGAGCCGGAGGCCCGCGCCGGAGCCGACGTAAGTTATCACATGACAGCGCATCGAGGAAGCCCAGTGGAACAGGTTTTGCCCAGTGGAACAGGTTTTGCATTAGAACCCAAAACTACACACGTCCGTTTGGTGGGCACGAAAGCGCCAACAAATCCGATATGTCGGACATAGCACCGGTACCACGTGGCTAAACCTGTTAACTCGTCCAAAACATGTCCACGCGCGCAAACGACTGGGGCAAGGTCGCGCGGCCCTATCCTCCAGACATTCGACCCACCCTACCGGCGGACGGACTGAACCCCTTAAATCCTCAATACCTTCCTTTCCATTCTGGCTGTCTCCTGACTCGCGGGGCTTGCCTTGTCAACAGCAGGCTCCGCTTTTTTGCTTTTAACGGTTCGAGGTTTTCGAGAATATGAGTGCGGTAACGGAAAAACACTACCGGGTTAACGAGCTTGCGGAGTTGTGGGGATTCTCGCGGCATACAGTCATCCGTCTGTTTGCGGATGAACAGGGGGTGCTGAACCTGGGGCGGTTGGGAACCGAGAGGCGGCGGTACGTGTCCCTCTCGATTCCCGAGAGCGTGGCTCTACGAGTCCATGAGCGACTCGGAAACCAAGCGCTCAAGCCGGCGCTTGCGGGAGGTAACCCACTTCGCATAGTACGTTTCGGTGACCTTAACCGAAGAGTGGCCAAGCAATCGCGAAACGTCCTCAAGGTGAAGCTTTCCGGACAGGAGCCGGCGAACGGCGAACGTGTCCCGTAGGCGATGCGGCCGGCAATCGGCGATTCCGGCTTTCTCGCCGATAGATTGCATTCTCTCGTACACGGCTTGCGCTACCGGATCCGGATCTGACCCGGACCCATACCAGAACGGCAACCGCGGCGAAAGCCCGGATCTGACCCGGACCCATACCAGAACGGCAACCGCGGCGAAAGCCAATCGCAAGCCTCGATTCTCTTCTGAAGATCCTCCGTCAAGTAGACCTCGATAGACCGCGCCTTTTCCGTCCGCTTCCGCTTGTGAGGGGTAAACGTGTATGTCCAAAGGCTATCGCCCTTGCTGGCTATCCGCGGGTCATAGCAAACCGCATCGCCTACCCGCATCCCTGTTTCGAGCATGAGTTCAAGCAAGAGCCGGAACGTAGCCGGCTTGGATGCGTACCCGTGCGTCCCTCCGTTAATTTTCCCCGCTTGCTCAAGGATGGTCCCTACCTCATCATCCGTGTATGGTTCCTTTTGCTCGTAGACCGCGCGAACCGGCCGTACCTTTTCTACGAGTACCTCTTTGATCCACTCTCGGCGGTAGGCCATCCGGAGAAAGCATCGGATCTTGGCATCCGTGGTAGCGCGCGTTGTGGATGCCATCTCCCGCGGTAGCCCGTCCGTCTTGAAACTCTCCAGGTGATCGGCCTTTATTCCCTCGGCGTAGAAAACCCCTCGGTTCTCCAGATACGACCGGAGCCGCTCCAGGGCGAGGCGGTGTTGGGCTAGCGTGCGTTCGTCAAGGTCTTGCTCTCGGAGCCGTAGGTACCGCTCGATGCACTCGGTAACGGGCATTCCGGAGCCGCTCTCGGCTCGCCCTTGCCTTACGTACGCGTCCCTCATTGCCTCGGCGCGCTTTAGATCGGAAAACCCGGTGGATTGCCTTGGGACGATATCGCCGGCCGGCGTGCGTCCACGTATCCAGACTTGGCAGTCGCACTCCATGAAAAACTCGCGCTTCTTCTTCGGGATGCGGCTCTTGTTGACGGCGCAATTTGCGGAATGCCTCTTGAACAAAATGAGCGATTCCAGGGGGCGGGACATGACCAAATTGTAAGAGTACTTTTACGCGATGTCAAATCTTGCTTGCAAGTTGTTGATTTTATTGGTAGTGGCTCCCCGGCATGGATTCGAACCACGATTCACGGCTCCAAAGGCCGCTGTCCTACCATTAGACGACCGGGGATCGGTACGCTGGGCGGCTCTCAACCAGTGTATCTTTTCCCGATGGCCCGCCGCAACGACTCTGCTACAATCGCCCTGGAAGCCATTCTTGGCCGGTGCTGGGCGCGGGCTTCAAACCCGTTGTGCGGTACTTTGTGTCGCGGGTGGGTTCGACTCCCACTGGCTTCCGCCATCCAACTATTAGAAAACAAATCAGTTGCCTGCAATTCCCCATTGACAGTCGGTCCCAAAAATGGGAACATACAGGGATGACGGTGCTCGGTGAAACGTTGGTCGCGGAATTCAGCCGGAAATACCAACGCTCCGGCAAACCGCTCGCCCGCTTTCTCGAAATCGCCCGCGCCGCCACGTGGCTCCATATGTCCGAAGTGAAAGCGACACTCCCCGCAACCGATTACGACCCGAGAGAGCAGACGTACATCTTCGATATCGGGGGCAACAAATACCGCCTGCTCGCCAACATCGATTTCGAGGAACAGATTCTCAACATCCGAGCCGTCCTGACACATGAACAGTACAATCGAAAGTAAGGTGCGACCATGACCGCCTACGCCGAACTTCTCCTGGAGACCGAACCCCAGATCATCGAAAACCGCCAGCAGTATGACGCCATCCACGGCCGTGTGGACGCCCTGATCCGCCGCGGCCGGAGCCGCACACCCGACGAAACCAAGCTGCTGCGCCTGCTCTCCCTTCTCATCCAGGACTACGACCGGCGCCACGCCATGCCGCCCGACGATTCCACCCCCGCCGAACGCCTCCAGTACCTCCTCGAAGTCTCCGGTAAGAATCCCGCCGACCTGCTCCCGGTCTTCGGCCAACGCAGCCACGTGAACGAAGCCCTCACCGGCAAACGCCCGGTCAGCGCCACTCAGGCCCGCAAACTCGGTGAGATCTTTCATCTGAAGCCCGGCTACTTCCTCTAACGGAAGAGAGCCTGCTCCCGCACCGCTCCGGCTCGGCGAAGTAGTCGTCCACGGGCCACATCGGATGCGGCTCGATGTCGCCGCACGCCCGCTCCCGCCGCTGCTCCACCGCAGACACCAATGAAGGGACTCTCCCCGGTCAACCCCACACCGCCGGCAGCACATTTTCCAGGCCGGCCACAGCAGAAAATGCGAAACAAACAACTAATGGAAGCAACAACTTGCAACAATCTCGGAAGCCTGATTCGATCGACTCCCACTGGCTTCCGCCAAATCTCCCCCTCATCCCGTGGCCCTTCTAACTTCGGAAAACATTCCCTTACTGTCCAAATTCAGGTCGAAAAGCCGTTTACAGCTCGTGGCGATTCCGCTAGATTTGTGGTGAGTTCCCAGAATTGCCGAGCCGGTCATGCAGCGGTTGCTCACTATTTTCACCCTGGCCTCAGCCAGCCTGGCCTTAGCCAGTCAATTGGCGCTGAGTCAAGGGCCATCCGAACGCGCGCAAGTGCGTGACGGCGCCGCGGATCGTGCCGAGACGCCCGTTTCGGGTATTTCGGCGCCGCCGGTTCTGAGAAGCCTCGAGCCCCCGGAGAGCCGAATCGTTACGTTACCAGGAACCCGAGTGGCGAAACCGCTCGGTCCGGCCAAGCCGGTTGCCCCGCCCCCGATGCCCGCGGCGATCGTTCCGGCAGCCGCCGCACCCACGGTTCCAGCGACCGTTCCAGCGAAATTCAGCCCTGCGCCCCTGGTCCCGGCGCCGCTTGCCCCGGCACTGCCGCCTGCCCCGGCAATCGATACGGCGGCGCCCGCCCCGAAGCCTCTGTTCCCCCCAAGCCTCTGTTCCCCCCGGCACTCTCCAACCTTTCGGTCCAACCTCCCGCGCTGCCGCCCGCGCCGTCCATCGATCTGGCGCCGCCTGCGCTCAGCCCTCCCCTGTCCGCCACACCCAGCCTGCCGCCGATGTCCGCCCCGGCCGAGCCTCGCGCCACCGCACCAGCGGCCACGAACCCCGACGCCACGAACCCCGACGCCACGACCACCGGCTTCCAGTCCGAAAGCGCCCTGTTCCTCCAGAAGCAGATCGGCTGGTGGTCGCTCACGGATGCCCGGGCCCTCCTCGGCAACCCGGAACGCCAACGCCCTGCCCTGGACGATAACCAGGCGCCCAACGGCCAGATCTACGCATTCCAAGACCCTACCGGCCGCTACAAGGAACTGGAACTGGACTTCGACGCGGAAAACGGCAACCTGCGCACCGTGTTCGTCTATCCCTGGAATATGACGTGGCAGGAGTGCCGGCGGGAGTTCGGCGCGAACGTGAGCGCCACGGCGGCGAACAAAGGGCGGATCTTTTATTCCTACGTCAACCGGAAACTCGACGTCCTGGTGGCCCCCGGCGGCCTGGTGATCAGCCTCGGCCTTTACTGAAGCCACACCCTTCACCGAAAGTACCCCCGGCCAACATTAAGAATCCGAAACCTGCCCGGCGGCATCGACGTTTAACAGGTAGGTCTCCCGTAACGCCTCAAAGAGGCGTATAGTATAGCTACAGGAGTTTTCGGAACATGAAACTTCGATCCGCACGGGCCGTGGCACTGCTGGCCGCACTCAGCCTGTTGGCGCCGGGTGTCTTCGCCGGGGACAACAAGAAAAAAGATCCCGAGGAAATCGGCAACCGCGACGTCGGCAAAGGCGTGAACTTCTTCTCGCTCGAGAAGGAGATCGCCCTGGGCAAGCAATTAGCCCAGGAGGTCGAGCGCCAAGCCAAGATCATTGACGATCCGGTGATCGCCGAATACGTCAGCCGCGTGGGCCAGAACCTGGTACGCAACTCCGACGCCAAGGTGCCTTTCACCATCAAGGTGTTGGATTCCGAAGAGGTCAACGCGTTTGCCCTGCCCGGCGGATTCTTCTTCGTCAACTCCGGCCTGATCCTGAAGGCCGAGAGCGAAGCGGAACTGGCCGGGGTGATGGCGCACGAAATCGCCCACGTGGCGGCGCGCCACGGCACCCGGCAGGCCACTCGCGGCGAAATCGCGCAGATCGGCATGATCATCGCGTCCATCGCCATCCCCTACGGCTGGACGGGTTACGCCATCCGCCAGGGCGCCGGCCTGGCCATCCCGCTGGGCTTCCTGCAGTTCTCCCAAGCCATGGAGCGCGAGGCGGACTACCTGGGCCTGCAGTACATGTACAAGGCCGGCTACGATCCCACGGCGTTCGTGGACTTCTTCGAGAAGATTCAGTCGCTCGAAAAGCGCAAGCCCGGATCGCTGTCCAAGGTCTTCTCCACCCACCCCATGACCGACAACCGCATCAAGGCGGCGCAGGATGAGATCCAGCAGATCCTGGCGCCCAAGCCCGAGTATGTGGTGAGCACCTCCGAGTTCAACGATGTCAAGGGCCGCCTGGCCATGCTCCACAACCGCCGCAAGGTGGACAACGAAGACCCGAGCCGTCCGAAACTCCGCCGTGCCCCGGGCAGCGGTAATGGACCCGTGGACGAGAACGACGACGGCACCAAGCCCAAGACCGATCAGGACGAGCGTCCCACGTTGAAGCGCCGCGACGGCGGCGGCCAGTAGACCCCGGTAGATCGACGCTCAGTTGCTCAGCAGGCGGTAAGCCCGCCGCGCCACAATCAACTCTTCATTGGTGGCCAGCGCCAGCACGGCCACGCGCGAATCCACCGCCGAGACCATCCGGTCGCCGCTGCCCGAGTGATTTTTCTCCGCATCCAGACGGATGCCCAAAAACTCCAACCCCTCGCAACACGCCGACCGCAGGCGCGCCGAATTCTCGCCGATGCCGCCCGTGAACGCGACGGCATCCAGGCCCCCCATCGCCGCCGCATACGCGCCGATGGTCTTCTTCACCTGGTATGCAAAGACCGCCAGGGCCAGTTCCGCCCGCCGGCTTCCCTGCCCCGCCGCCGCCTCGATGTCCCGCAAGTCCCCGCCCTCCACACCCGAGAGGCCGGCCAGCCCGCCGCCCTTCGAGAGCTGGCGCCGCACCTCCTCCGTGCTCCATCCGTGCCGCTCCATCATATATAGGACGGCGAATACGTCCAGGTCGCCGTGCCGCGTCGCATTCTCCAGGCCGGATTGCGGCGAGAAGCCCATGGTCGTATCTACGCTGCGGCCCGCATTGATCGCACACATCGAGGAGCTGCCGCCCAGGTGGCAACTCACCAGATTCCCCTGGCGTCCCAGCATGGCGGCCACGCGCTCGCCGACGTATTGATGCGATGCGCCATGGAAGCCGTACTTCACCACGCCCTCTTCCAGCCACGCGCCCGGCACCCCGTAGAGCCTCGCCTGCTCCGGCATGGTGGCGTGAAACTCCGGCTCGAACGCCGCCACAATCGGCGTCCCCGGCATGGCTTCCCGGAAGGCTTCGATGGCCGTCAGGTAAATCGCATTGTGCGCCGGCGCGGCGGGCAGGAACTGGCGCAGCGCCGCTACTACACCATCGTCCACCACGAAGGTTCCACGGTACCGCGGACCCGCGTGTACGGCCTTCAGGGCTACGGCATCGATCCGCGTCTCCCCGGCCCCAATCTGGCCAAAAGCCTGGCGAATGGCGTCCCGATAATCGGCGACGCGCTCCAGCCGGCCCTTCGCCAACAGGGTCTCGGCGGGCATTTCGAGAATCTGGTACTTCAGCGAAGTCGATCCCAGATTCGGTATGAGAAGGTTCACTTCACTCCAGAGTACTGGTTTTTGATCCCCTGCAAGATTCTTGGCGGCGGTAGCCTGGAACGGGCTCTTGATGGCGGCGCACGCGCGATAGTAATTCGTCAAATTCTCGGCGAAATTGGCAGAATCCGTCCGGCCCAGATCGCGATTTTCTCAGCGCTTCTCCGCTTTCTCCGTGATCTCAGGTTTTGATTTCTCTTGGTTTCTCTCCGCGTCTTCCTCCGCGTGCTCCGCGCCGGGGTACCCTCTGGGTCCGTCAAGGACAAGGTCTCCTTTGGTTCCGGCTCGTCCGGGTTAGGAGCCGTCTTCCGCGAGGAACGGTTACGCCCCCTCAGTGCACGAACCCCAGCCGCTTGAGCGTGGCCGCCGGTTCGTCGCCTTCGAACTTCGTCAGAGGCGCCTTCTCGCGACCGTTCTCCAGAGCCACTCCAAACGGATAGGTGGTGTACGAGAAGATCGGCGCCAGCCTCGCAAATTCGTTCGAGACCACCGCGTGCAGTCCCGTCTCCTGGAGAAATCCCGCGCCGTACTGCGGCTGCTCCACGGGAATCGCCACCACCGCGGTATCGCCCCACTGAAGCTGCGACATGCGTTTCGCCGCATCGAAGCAGTGCATGCACTGCGGATCGAAAAAGAAGAGGAAGACCTTGCCGTGCTCGAGCGAGTACGCACGCCCGTCCACCAGCGTGCTCTCCGGAGCCTTAATGCCCGTTTGCCGCGCCGCCGCCACCCCGTACGACACCAGCGCGAACACCACCACCGCGCCCAGCACCAGGAAGGCGCTCCGCAGGCTCTCGGGCCGCTTCGACCAGATGCCCGCGCACACCGCCAGCAACAGCATGATGCCGTCGCCGATAAAAAATCCCGGACCCACCGCGCGCTTCAGCCACGGAAAGCAACTGCAATCCTCGCCGCGCAGCGCGTTGTAGTTGACCCCGATGTAAATCAAGAACGCCACCAGCAGCAGCGAGGTTACGATCGATCCCCATCGCCGGAACCGCGGCACCAGGATGAGCGCACCTCCCACCGTCTCCGCGATCCCGAACAGCAGCGCCGCCAACACGCTCAGCGATTGTGGAACCTTGGCCTGCGCCATGCGCATCGCGGCCGACTGCACGTCCGTGATTTTCCAAAGCCCCGAGGCGAGAAACAGAAGGGCAATCAGAACCGCGGCCAGCCAGCTCAGCGCGCTCTTCCAGCCTGGCAGATCGAGAGAGGCGAGGCCCCCTCGCGGCTGTGCCATACTGTCGTTCATGGCCCTATTGTAGCCCTTTTGGTTGCCATGATCGCCCTTGCCTGGATTCTCCTGCTGGCCGCGTCCACCGGCGTCGACCTGGTGGATGAGGTCTACCAGATTCCCGCCAACGAATGGCGGTACGTCGAGCTCGGCCTCAATCAAAAACCCGCGCTGGTGTCGGCCGCCTATGATGTCCAGGGCGGTTCGCGGGAAGTGCGGCTCGCCCTGATGCGGCGCGAGGATCTCGACCGCCTGCGCGAAGGCGCCCCGCAGAGCGTCATCGATGTCACCGCCCGGGCGGCGTCCGGCGCCCTGAAACCGCATGTCCGCGGGCCCGGCGATTTCGTGATCGTGGTGGACAACCGCGGCGATGCTCCCGCCAAAGTGCATCTGCGCGTGCACCTCGATTTCGCCGTGGGCCAGGGCTCCGAGGTGACCCAACTCTCCCCCCGCCGGCAGCTCGCCGTGATCCTCATCAGCTTCGCCGTGTTCTTCGGAATCGTCGGTTGGTCGGCGCGAAGGTTGCTCCGCGGCATCCGCCGCTAATCCCCCAACCCTGCCTCAAAAGCTGACCGATTGGTGCGCGTTTGCCGGGTTCCATCCGGAAACAGACTTGTCAACACCTGTGTCGTCCGCAAGTCCCGCTGTGGTGTGAAAAACCCCCGTCAAGTTGTGTTGTTGGCAACTGCCATCGACTCAAGATATTTTGGCATACGGCGGCGTTTATGGCCGCACGAGAACGGAAACGACGTGCGCCTACAGCCTTACTTCGCGCCGCAGGCCGGTCATGCAGCTTCGGTCCCTTGCAGCCCCGGTTTTGACAACGGCAGCGTTAACGAGATCGTCTGGTACGGAACCTTCGGGATGATCGAGCCCCGCGCTCCGTGGCTGAGTTGAACGAAGCCGTACCTCTCCATGGTCTTGAGCGTCCGCGAGAGATTCGACTTTTTTCGCCCGGTTAATTCCGCCAGACGCGTAAGTGACTCAGGACCAGATGCGGCGATGATCCCAAGCAAGGCACGATTGCGATCGGACAGCACTCTTGCGAAGCTCTCAGCGGACGTGAACCAAACCTTCGGCTCTCCGGCCGCCGGCTTGTATTTGCCGCGGGCGATCGCAATCGTGCGGGCTTTCATCTGTTCGTAACTGGCAATTCCAACGCGCAGTGTCCTCATTAGATAACTCCCTTCTCTCTTAAGAGTTTGTCCACTTCGGCCCAAAAGTCCTCAATCAGCGTAGCCGCGTCTTTGAACCGATAAGGCCGGACAGTTTCCAGCCGATGCTTGTGATCAAGAGGGCCTCGGCTCTTGCCACCAGGTCCGCGCGACTCACGGACAGGGTGAGCGTTGTCAAATCCAATCGGGCGGCTGCCGTCCGGACCGTGCAGTGTCAATGAATACTTCAGCCCATGCGGCCGCTCGGGTGTAGAAGCTACCCGGTTGACGGAGAACCGAACCCAGTATCCGCCCTTTGCGTCAACTGCGAATACTTGGCCGTCGAGATCCAGCAGCACCTCTGCGCCCGGATCTCGATCCCGCCAGCTCATCCTCACAAGGTTATCATCTATTGATAACCCATGCAACCGAGCGGATCCCATCGAATACGGCGAAACAGCCGCCCGTAAACCGAGTCCGGAAGGAAGCAACCGGCTGCGCTGTGGTCAACAGGATTGGCACTTGCTCGTTGGCTGATCGTCGGCCAACGGCCTGCGATTTGAACTGGCGGTTGCTTTAGTTACGCTTCAAGTGACAATGATTCCTCGGCGTGCCGGGTTGGCTCCACTTCTACCTTCCGGCAATGTAACCGATCGCTGCCTCCACCATACCCCCCGTACCAATCTCCACTTCTTTCGCCTCGTTCTTCACGCGCCACAATTTCTCAATGTCATCGGCTGACGCTCCGGCCGGGCTCACATCCAGCTCGCTGGCCAGTGCCAGATACTTCCCCGGCCGCAGAGCTGTCAACGGAGTGCTCCACCCGCCCACCACCTCGGCCCGCCGCAGGCTCCCCGCCAGGGCTCCCGGACTCCCCGCATCCGCATCGAACAGGTACACCATCGCGTGCGCAACCGGCTTGCCGTCTGTGTCCATGACGCGCGCGGTTACCGACGCTCCGTCGCACGCAATCGCCAGCCTCACCCGCTCTTCCCCCGCCGCTTCGCCCACGCGCAGCAATCCATGAACCAGATCCTGGACTCCATATTTCGCGTCTTTGACATAGCAACCCGCCGGAAGCCTGGAGATACGCAGTTCGAACTCCCCCGGACGCTGCCGGCCAAGGCTGAATGGGCCCGGAACCACACTGCGGCCGCCGGTGCCCATAATCCCGAACATACCGGACGTCGGCGGCTTCTCCACGGAATCGGCATAGCCCTCGCCGCCGTTCACGAAACGCACCAAGCCTATCTGAATGCCAACTGACTTCTCTCGCGGCGGAGGATCGAATTCGGCGTCACCGGCGATCTCGACCGCCGCGCTCGCTAACAACTTCACGTTGCGCAGATCCTTATCTGCAATGATCGCGCTCCCCCACGCAATACTGGTTACTGCCCAGCCGGACACCCGCTCGGGCAACCCGCTTCCGGGTGGCGCGCTCGTAGCCATCATCCGATACTCTCCCGGATGGAAGCCGCACGCGCGAAACGTCCCTTCCGCATTCGCCTTCACCGTCGCGGGCGTCAGTGCCCAACCGGAATCGAACGAGAGCCGCTCCGTAAAACTGACGAAAACCTCCTTCACCGCGCCCGCGCCGTCCGCGGCTCCCTCAATGCAGTAACCCGGCGCTTCCGTCATACGGATATCCACGCGCTCCCGGTGCTCGCCTGACGCCAGCTCCACTATCTGCGCGCCGGGAATCTCGGCCGAGTTCCCGTAAAAGGTCGGCAGCAGCACGCGTTCGCGGTCGTCGTACGGAGGAACCGGATCGGCAGCCGTCGCCTTCAACGTTTTCTTGGCCAGAATCAGCAGTCCCTGCTCTGCCGCCACGCCCTCCAGCCGGTACTCGCCCCTGTTATCGGTCGCGACGGTCTGATCCGGCGAATAAACCAAGCCGCCGTATCGATACCGCCTTTCGAGGAGCAACACCACTGCGTCCGCAACCGGCAGCCCTCCCGAATCTACCACCCGGCCGCCGATCGCGCCTCCCAGCCTGAGCCGGATCTCCACGGCTGCCTCTTCGCCAGCCCTCACCGTCACGGACGCACCCGCACCCGCCCCGCGCGCTCTGTCCGACGCCCAAACCCGTTTCGGCCCTGGCTCAATTGCTTCGAACCGAAACCGGCCCTGCGAATCCGTCGTCGCCTCACCGCCCGCAACCGACACACGCACACCCGCAAGCGGAGCGCCTGTACCCGCATCCCGGACAACCCCGGAAATCGAGCCCGCCGTCCCCGTTTGCGCAGCCACTACAGTCGCTGCTGCAAGCAGTAACAAAACTCCGTGCCACATACCTGGATCTCGGTTTCAGGCCAACTGCCAAGACGCACAAACCGATGGCTGAGCTATTTTAGCTCCCGTGCCCGCCGAAGAGAAGCCGTCCGATCACGACCGGAAGGCTGTTTCGAGCCGTC
>OMOG01000077.1 GCA_900290305.1 Candidatus Sulfopaludibacter sp. SbA4 | reverse complement strand
CCCGGACCAACGGTTGCTCGATACTGAGAGGCTTCCGCAGCGCGGCGCGGCATTTCCTGGACCAGCCGAACGGTCATCACCGGCGGGCCATCGTCATCATTACCGACGACAAAGGCGCTCCGTACCGGTCCGATGCCGTGCGCGATACCGTGCGCGATCTTTGGAATGCGGATGCGGTCGTGCTGTGCGTGATCGTCCACAGCGGCGCGGTTGTGATCTACATCGCTCCTCCCTATCGTGGAGCGCGCTACATCGCCGCGCAAACCGGCGGAGATACTCTGAATACCCCCGACGCCGCCGAGGGACTCCACGAGATGATCCATCGCCTGCGCTCGCGGTATAGCCTCTACTACGCCCTGCCGCCGGGCCGCGCCGGAGAGGAACGGAAGATACGGGTTCAGTTAGTCTCCAGCGCCGCCAGGCGCTATCCGCGAGCGGTCATTCGCGCCAGAACCGGGTACGTGGCGCCCTAAATGCTGAGCGGCTTGCCGCGGCACATCTCCCAATCGAACGCCACTCTGGAAACGAAAACCGAGGTGAACAGGTTGGTCACCAGCCCGATCGCCAGCGTGACGGCGAAACCCTTCACCGCCGGCGTGCCGAACAGAAACAGGAAGCCGCACGAAACCACCGTGGTCACGTGCGTATCCACCAGAGTGGCGAAGGCCTTCGAGAAGCCCGCCGCGATCGCCGCCACCGTCCCCTTGTCGGCGCGCAACTCTTCGCGAATGCGCTCGAAGATCAGCACGTTGCTGTCCACCGCCATCCCGATGGTCAGGATGACGCCCGCAATCCCGGGCAGTGTCAGCACCGCTCCGAAATAGGCCAGCGCCGCCATCAGCAGCACGCCGTTCAACAGCAGCGCCAGCGTGGCATTGGCGCCCGCGCGCTTGTAGTAGATCAGCATGGTGGCCACCACGGCCCCCAGTCCCACGGCGCCGGCGCGCATCCCGCTGCGGATCGAGTCCGCTCCGAGCGAAGGCTCGACGGTGCGCTCCTGCAAGACTTCTACGCCCGCCGGAAGCGCTCCGGCACGCAGGCTCACCGCCAGGTCCTCGGCCTCCTGCCGGTTGCGCGCGCCGCGGATCTGGCCCGAGTCGCGGATGACGTCCTCGATCTCCGGCACGCTGAGGATCTGGTCGTCCAGCACGATGGCGGCGCGCCGTCCGATGTTGGCCTGCGTGTAGCGTTCGAAGCGCTTGGCCGCGTCCTGGCTCAGTGAAAAGGTAGTCACCGGTTGCGATAAGTCCCCCATCGACACGCGGGCGTCGCGCAAGTCAGTGCCCTGGACCACCGGCGGCGTCTTCAAGAGATACCACGCGTGGTCCGCAGTCGCCTCGAGTTTCCTGCCCAACGGCAGCACGTCCCCGTGCTGCGCCACGGCCTCCTCCCGGCTGGCGTACGGGCCGCTTTCCACCGCGTACCACTCCAGCACCGAGCGCCGTTCGAGCAGCTTGCGGATGCGCGCCGGATCGCGCAGGTCCGGCACCTGCACCAGTAGTTCGTTGCCGCGGCTTCCGTACCGTTGAATCGCCGTTTCGGAGAGCCCGAAAGCATTGATGCGGCGCTCCAGCACGCGGCGAGTCTGTTCCACCACTTCCGGCTGCGTCGCATTCACCCGCAGGATGAAGCTCGAGCCGCCGCGCAAATCGAGGCCCAGGTGAATCGGCTGGCGGACAATTCCGAGGATGCACACCAGCACGATCGCCAGAATGAAGAGAGCTTGCTTCGTCAGGCGTCTCATTGCCGGCCTCCTCTCCACTGCTCCCACGCCACCACAATGGGGCTGGCGACGAAGATCGAGGAGTAAGTGCCCACCAGAATCCCGAACACCAGCGCGAACGAAAACCCGTTCAGCGCCGGGCCTCCCAGCCACAGAAGCGACAGAGCCGTGAGCAGCGTGAGCCCCGAGGTGAGGACCGTCCGGCTCAGCGTCTGGTTAATGCTCAGGTTCACCACCGCGCGAAGCGTCTCTCGGGGCATGCGCCGCCGGTTCTCGCGGATGCGGTCGAAGACCACGATGGTATCGTTCATCGAGTAGCCGATGAGGGTCAACAGCGCCGCCACCACGGTGAGCGAAATCTCCTTGTTGGCCAGCGAAAATACCCCGATTGTGATGAACGTGTCGTGCACCACCGCGATCACCGCCGCCGCGCCGTAGATCCAGCGGAAGCGCCACGC
Source organism: Candidatus Sulfopaludibacter sp. SbA4 (assembly GCA_900290305.1). Classification (GTDB taxonomy): domain Bacteria; phylum Acidobacteriota; class Terriglobia; order Bryobacterales; family Bryobacteraceae; genus OMOG01. The sequence goes on along the minus strand of OMOG01000077.1, from coordinate 21,127 downwards.
CAGGTACGCCAGCATGCCCGCCGATGCGCCGGCCGTGGCGAACGCGGCCTGCCGCCGGAGATCGGCGCCGATCTGCGGGCCGATCATCTCCAGGCTGCGGATGGAATACCCGCCGCCGGCCTGCGCCAGAATGTTCTCGATCTGTGGCACAGGCATTCCTGCCTGTGTTCCGAGCGGCGTCGAGATCAGCAGTTCATGCGAGCCCGCCAGGTCGTGAGCTTCCACCACCGAAACACCCGGCATCCGGGCCGCAAGCGACGCCCGAATGCGCGCGACCGGCGGAGTTTCGCTCCATCGGACATCCATCACCGCGCCGCCCTGGAAGTCAATGCCGTAACGCGGGCCGCCCTTGACGATCAGGCTGACCAGCCCCGCGACCGTTAGTAACAAGGAAGCGGCGATGAAAGGCCGCTTCCAGCCAAGAAAATCGAAACACGTATCCTTAAATAGTTCCATAGATAGCTTCTCCTTATTAAGTACTTTGCAAGTTGTATGTGTACTTAGGAGTAGCTTGGAGGAGGGCGCCGGTACAGCGGCTCGAACTCAAACAGACTAATGCCAAACTGTCCTTCGCGCCCGCCGCACGGCGCCACCCGCTGCCAACCCCGCGAAAACCGCGTGGATCGCAGTGCCGGCGCCTGGGTACCGAACGATGCGCGCACCAGCCGTGCCGATTGGCCGGCCTCGAGCGAAAGCGGACACGAAACCGGCGGGGTCGCGGACCAGCGCGTAGCCGCTTTGGCCGATTTCGCTGGATGGCCCGGCGCCAGCACCGCCAGGCCGAACGCCAGCGCCATCCAGAGCAGTGGGGACCGGCGGGTCACGGCTTGCGCTCCGGTTTCTTCTCGAGTAACTCCCGCAATCGCGCCAGGCGGCTGCGCAGCGACTGTTCCCGCCGCGACAACCAGAACAGGTACCCGAAAATCAGCACCCATCCGACGCCGTAAGCCCAAAACAGCCACGAAAGATTGGGGTCAGTCACACCGCCCCCGCATCGACTAACTCGTGTGTCCGCCGGGTCAGATCCTCCACTCCACGGTCCAACCGGGCGACTCTCAGCCGTATCCGCATGATCGACCACCACAGCAGGAACATCGCGGCCATCGAAACCCCAAAAGTCGCCCACATCTGCGGGGCGAGCCCGGAGTTCTCACCGCCGCCCATAACCGGGGCCGGGTGTTGCGTCCGGAACAGGCGGTTGGACATGTAGACCAGCGGCACGTCCAGCATTCCCAGGATGCAGATCACCGCGCAAACCACTCCCCGCTGTTCCGCCGTGGTGGCACGCCGCACCACCAGGTAAGACGCGTAGATGAGCAGCAGGATGAAGGAAGAAGTGAGCCTGGCGTCCCACGTCCACCAGATTCCCCAGATGGGTTTCGCCCACATGGAACCCATCACGATGTTGATGCTTCCGAACAGCACCACGGATTCGTTTGCCGCCACGGACAAGTCGTCGTACTTGCTGTCTCTCTTCACCAGGTACAGAATGCTGGCGATGCCTCCCGTGAATGCCGCCGTGAACGACACCGCCGCTGCCGGCACGTGGAAGTAGAAAATGCGCTGCACGATGCCCATCGTCGCTTCGGTGGGAACCCAAAGGAAGATCAGGTACAGCGCGGCAAGCATGGAGCAGCCCGCCAATGCGAACAGCCAGGCTGGAACGGCAGGACGATCATCCACAGCTTTGATCGTAAGATATAGCGATATGGAACTCAAGCGGTTTGCCGGCAAAGTGGTGTTGGTCACGGGAGCCGGGCATGGCATCGGCCGCGCCGTGGCCGAGCGCTTCGGCGCGGAAGGCGCGCGCGTGGTGCTGAACGATCTGGATGAAGCCCGCGCCGCCGAAGCCGCCTGCGCGATCGGCGGCGAGGCCATGGCCATTGCCGCGGACGTCTCCAGCAAGCAGCAGGTGGACCGCATGTTCGATGCCGCGCTGGCCCGCTTCGGCTCGCTCGACGTGCTGGTGAACAACGCCGGCAACATCCACGCGGCCCGCCACTTTCTGGAAGGCGACGAGCAGTGGTGGGACAAGCTGCTGGGCGTCAACCTGAAGGGCGCCTTCCTGTGCTCGCACCGCGCCGCCCACTTCATGGTGCGCCAGGGTTCGGGCGTCATCATCAATATGTCGAGCGGCGGCGCCACCCGCGCGCATCGCGGCAACGTGGCCTACGACGCTTCGAAGGGCGGCATCGAAGCCATGACCCGCGCCATGGCGCTGGACCTCGCTCCCTATGGCGTCCGCGTCAACGCCATCGTGCCCGGCCTCATCCTCACTTACGACCTCAGTCCCGAAGACGCCGTGGAGCGCGGCAAGGTGGTGCCCATGGGGCGGCTCGGCCTGCCCGAAGACCTCGCCGGCCCCACGGTTTTTCTGGCCACCGAAGATGCGCGCTACATCACCGGCGCGTGCCTGGTGGTGGATGGCGGCGTGCTTGTGCAGCAGCGTTCGACGCCGGTGGACACGTTCCCGCTATCCCGCTTTCCGAAGATCGGGTAACGCCGTGTTATCTTGAACCAACATGAGAACCTGCTTTCTGCTTGTCTGCCTGATCGGGGTGGCCGCCGCGCAGCGTGGCGCCCAACCCGCTCCGCCGCCGCTGAAACGCCTGGAATCCAACATCCAGCGGGTCACGCAATCGGTCAATGCTACCTGGGGCATCTACATCAAGTGCCTGGAGACCGGCGAGGAAATCGCGCTCAACGCCGACCAGCAGATGGACACTATGAGCGTCATCAAGATTCCGCTCATGGCCGAAGCGTTCCGCCAGATGGAGGCCGGCAAATTCGCGCTGACCGACCGCATCGCGCTCACCGACGCCGCCAAGCAGCCGGGCACCGGGATCATCCGCTCGCTCGACGCCGGCGTGCAGTTGACCATCAAAGACCTGCTGACCCTCATGATCATCGTCAGCGACAACACCGCGACGGACCTGATCTACGACAAGGTGGGCGGCCCCGAGCCGGTGAACAAGCTCATGGCGGAGTGGGGACTCAATTCGATTCACGCCACCGGCAAGGCCGACGCGTGGTTCAAAGCGTTGCGCGCCGCGCCCTCGGCCGAGGCATTTCACAGGGCGGGGAAGACCCCGTTCGGACTCAGCTCGCCGCGCGACATGGGCAAGCTGCTGGAGAAGATCGAAAAGGGAGAAGCCGTCAATCAAAAGTCGAGCGACCTGATGCTGCAGATGATGCGCGGCCAGGTGTACAGCTCGCGCCTGCCGCGGTATGTGTCGGGCTTCCGCATTCCGCACAAGACTGGGGACTTCCTGCCGTATATCGGCAACGATGTGGGGGTGCTCGAAAGCCCTTCGCGGCGCATCGTGATGAGCGTGTTCACGGCCAACCACTTCGGAGCGGGAGACCGGCTGGAGGACGCGATCGGGCGCATTGCGGAGCTGACCGGGAATTATTTTGCGGCGCGGGAGGATGCGGGGCAGCGGTGAGGGGCGTGAAGTGAGCATTTTGACGCGGAGGCGCGGAGCACGCGGAGGAAGACGCGGAGCAAACCAAGACAAGAGGGAGTCAAAACCTGAGAGCACGGAGGATGCGGAGAACGCTGAGACCCCCCCCTTGTGGTGAGTCTGGAAGCGGGTGGCGGGTCAGTCCGGACAGAGCCTGCGCAAGAGGCGGATTCTGGCCGGCGTGATAGAGGTCGTGAGCTGCGCTGCCGCGGATCAGGTGCATCGTGGCGCTCCACTTCCTGGCGTTCTGGCGCAGGTCACGCGGCAGTTCGAGCACCGCTCGCCGCAGATCCTGGTGCTGCGCGATCAGGATCGCCACATCCGCCTTCCAGGCTGCTTCGCTCAGCTCTGTCGGACGCGCGAAGAAGTTGGAGCCCGGAAGTAGGAACGAGCCGCGCTTCTCGCCCGTGATGCGGCGCCGCACCACGTACTTCCAGTACGCCGCGTGCAGCGCATACTCCCAGATGTTGTGCCGGTCCGGAAACACGCGCCACGCCGCCTGTCGTGCGGAGACGCCGCGAATCGAGCCGCGCAGATTCGGCCCATGCCACGACTTCTTGTCGAACGCCTCGTCCAAGAGGTCTAGCAGCAAAAGGAGTTCGGGATCGGTCTGTGCCATCGTCACTTAAAACAGGGTCAGCTAAACACAACGCCGGAAATCCTTGTGTCTCACCTCCACAGCGGGGCGGTGTTTCTTCTGGCTTCTGGCTCCTGACTTCTGTCTCCTTGTTTATAGGATACTGTGATCGTGGCCAAACGAACTCCAGGTCTGCTCGCGGTACTGCTGCTGGCGCTCCTGGCCGGCTGCGCCCCCGAGTACAACGTGACCAAAACGCCCGTGCCCCCTCCGCCTGCGCAGCCTCCGCAGCCCCCGAAACTGGTACCGTAATTGACCTCCAGCCCCCGATCGGATACACTGCAAGCGATTCCAGTTTAGAGGACGATTCATGTCGATGATCGATTATATACGCCGCATCTCTGTCGTGGCGCTGCTTGGCAGCGTGTGGTTGACGGCTCCCGCTTTCGCGCAAAGGCGCGGCGGCGGTGGCGCGGCTGCGCCCGAAGGACTGCAATTCCGCTTCATGGGACCGGCGGTGGGCAATCGCATCTCGGCCGCCGTCGGGATTCCCGGCGACCCAACCACCTACTACGTGGGAGCGGCTTCGGGCGGCGTCTGGAAGTCCACCGACAGCGGCCAGCGATGGGCTCCGGTCTTCGACGGGCAGACCGCACAGGCCATCGGCGCGCTGGCCCTGGCTAACTCCGACCACAAGATCGTATGGGCCGGAACCGGCGAGGCATGGGCCATCCGCGACAGCGACATGATGGGCAACGGAGTCTACAGGTCGGTCGATGCGGGACAGACCTGGACCAACATGGGGCTGCCGGAAACCGGCCGCATCGGCCGCGTCGTGATCCACCCCACCAATCCGGATATCGTGTACGTCTGCGCCGCGGGGCGCCTGACCGGGCCGCAGCAGGAGCGCGGCGTGTTCAAAACCACGGATGGCGGCAAGACGTGGCAGCGGTCGCTCTTCGTCAACCCTAACACCGGCTGCTCGGGACTCTCCATGGATGCTGGCGATCCGAACACCCTGGTGGCGGGCACGTGGGAAGTGGTGATGCACACCTATGCCATGCTGAGCGGCGGACCGGGCAGCGGCGTGTTTGTGACTCACGATGGCGGAGCGAACTGGAAGCGCATCGAGGGGCACGGCCTGCCGCACTCGCCGGTGGGGAAAATCGATGTCGGTATCGCGGCCAAGAATTCCAAGCGCGTGTACGCTCTCATTCAGACGGCCGACCAAGGCTCGGTGTGGCGCTCCGACGACGGCGGCGAAAACTGGGCGGTGGTGAACTGGCAGCGCGCGCTGGTCGGCCGCGCCGGTTACTACATCCGGCTGGCGGTATCCCCGGCAAATCCCGACGAGGTGCTGGTGGCCGACAGCAGCTTCTGGCTCTCCACCGACGGCGGGAAATCGTTCCGCACGCAGCCCTGGGGCGGCGACACGCACGACATCTGGATGGATCCGGACGGCAAGCGCATCCTGGTGACGCATGACGGCGGCATGTACATGACCACCGATCACGGCCAGACCCAGACCCGCGTCACGCTGCCCATCGGACAGATGTACCACGTGGCGGTGGATGCCGACGTGCCGTACCACATTTACGGCAACATGCAGGACGATGGCACCATGCGCGGGCTCAGCACCACGCAGGAGGCCGGTCCGAACGTGCCGGGCCAGGTGGGTGGCGGGGGCCGCGGAGGCGGCGGTGGATTCGGCGGGGGCCGCGGATTCGGCGGCGTGGGCGCCTGGGAGCACAACCTGGGCGGCTGCGAATCGGGCTTCACGCTGCCCGACCTCACCGATACCAATGTCGTTTGGGCGTCGTGCTACGGCAACGAAGTGACGCGCCACGATGTGAAGACCAACCTCACCCGTTCGGTGAGTCCGTGGCTGCACACCCTCGATTCGGCGCCCAACCAGGCCAAGTACCGGTGCCACTGGACGGCGCCGCTGGCCATCGATCCGTTCGACCACAACACGATTTACTACGGATGCCAACTGGTGCTGCGGACCACCAATGGCGGCGTGAGCTGGACTGAGCTGAGCCCGGATCTTTCCACCAAAGACCCGAGCAAAATCATCTCCTCGGGCGGCATCGTGGGGGACAATCTGGGCCAGTTCTACGGCGAGGTGGTGTTTTCGATCGCGCCTTCGGAATTCCAGCGCGGTCTGATCTGGGCGGGCACCAACGACGGCAAAGTCTGGTACACGCGGGACGCCGGCAAGACCTGGAACGACGTCACGAAGAATATCAGCGGCCTGCCGGCGTGGGGCGTGGTCTCGAAGATCGAGCCTTCGCATTTCGACGCCGCGACCGCCTACATCTGCGTGGACTTCCACCTGATGGACAACCGCGATCCGTGGGTGTACAAGACCAGCGACTACGGAAAGACGTGGACCAAGATTACGGGCAACCTGCCCACGGGGCCGCTGGCCTACGCGCGCGTGATCGCCGAAAATCCCAACCAGAAAGGGATGCTGTTCGTGGGCACGGGCAACGCCCTCTACTACTCGCTCAACGACGGCGGCAACTGGAAGCAGTTGCAGCAGGGGCTGCCGGCCGCGCCGGTTTCGTGGGTGGTGGTGCAGAAACAGTTCCACGACCTGGTGCTTTCGACCTACGGGCGCGGATTCTACATCATGGAAGACATCACGCCGCTGGAGCAGGGTGTCATGGAGACCTCGGCTGCCACCGCGGATGTGAAACTGGTGGCCCCGCGTCCGGCGTATCGGATGGTGCGCGGCGGCCGCGCGCTGATGAGCTACTGGCTCAAGGCCGCGCCCAAGGGTCCGGTGTCGATCGAGATCCTGGATGCGAAAGGGGCGCTCGTCAGCAAGCTGCCGGCGGGCACGGGCCGCGCGGGACTCAACCGCGTGTCGTGGGATCTGCACTACGAGGCGCCACGCAGCGTGGCGCTGCGCACCACGCCGCCCGAGAATCCGCACATCTGGGAGGAGCCGCGCTTCGCGAATGTGGATTCGCGGCAAATCACGCACTGGGGTCTCGCACAGGCCGAAGTCGGGCCGATCGCTGCTCCCGGAAAGTACACGGTGAAGTTGATGGTGGATGGGCAAAGCTACACGCAGCCGCTGGAGATTCTGCGCACGCCGGACAGCCACGGCTCGGATGGCGACCTGCAATCTTCGGTACGGCTGCAGCTCAAGGTTCGCGACGACATCACGGCCGTCTCCGACATGACCAACCAGATCGAGTGGATGCGCAAGCAGCTCGAGGACCAGCAGAAGACGGTGCAGGGCAAGGCGGATCTGCTGAAGGCCCTCGACACCATCAACCAGAGACTGCAGGACGTGGAGTACAAGCTGATCACGCGGGCCGATGCGCTGAGCGACGACAAATATTTCCAGACGGCGTACAATCTGTACCAGAATTTCATCTGGCTCAACGGAGAGATCGGAACCGGCGCGGGCGATGTGGCCGGGTCGGGGGATTACGGTCCCACGGAGACGGCGATCGGGCTGGTGCTGGACCTGGAGAGGCAGCTCCAGGCGGTGCAGGCGGAATATAAGACCGTGATGGAGAAGGACGTTCCGGCGTTCAATCAGAAGATCCAGGGGAGCGGCCTGGATCCGCTGAAGACTACCGGCGCGCCGCCACCGCCGGCGCGTACGGGCGGGCGGTTTGGAGGCTAGGGCAGTTGCGATGACGTGGCGCAGACGATCGTTTTTTGTCGTCTGCGCTGGTTCGGCAGCGGGGCAAAGGCAGGCCACAAAAAGCGATGGCCGGCCCCACGGAGGACTGAGGAAACATGACACGACGATCTGCACTTTTGACCACAGGCCTCGCGCTGGGTGCTGCCTCTCGCGGCGTGCACGCGGCGCCGGCGGGGAGATTGAAGCAATCGGTGGCACGCTGGTGCTACGCGAAGATTCCGATCGACGACCTGTGCCGCCAGGCCGCCGAGATCGGATGTAAGGGCATGGACCTGGTGGAACCGCCAGACTGGCCGGTATGCCGCAAATACGGTTTGACGCCGGCCATGACTTCGGGCAAGGCCAAAATCCCGGACGGCTTCAACCGCAAGGAAAATCACGACAGGCTGGAAAAGGAACTGCAGGAAACCATCGCGGCGGCGGCCGAGGCGAAGGTGCCGAACGTGATTTGCTTTTCGGGGAACCGCCGCGGCTTGCCGGACGACCAGGGCAAGGAGAACTGCATCATCGGCCTGCGGCGCGTCAAGAAGATGGCCGAGGACAGCGGAGTGACTCTCTGCCTGGAGCTGTTGAACAGCAAGGTGAATCACAAGGACTACCAGTGCGACCACACCGCGTGGGGCGTCGAGGTGATGAAGGGCGTGGACTCGCCGCGGGTCAAGCTGCTGTACGACATCTACCACATGCAGATCATGGAAGGGGACATCATCCGGACGATCCGCGACAACATTCAGTACATCGGCCATTTCCACACGGGCGGCGTGCCCGACCGGCACGAGCTGGACGACACCCAGGAGCTGCAGTGGCGGACCGTGGCGAAGGCCATCGCGGATTTGAATTTCCAGGGCTACTTCGCGCACGAATTCGTGCCCGTGCGCGACCCGATAACGTCGCTGCGGCAGGCTGTGGAGCTATGCAGCGTCTAGATGGGCCGGACACTTTCCAGAAACCCCTGGACAACCCACCGATGCTCGGCCTGCTTTTGTGGGGCAGGCTGGCAGCCTGCGTGGGTGCCCTCTGGGCAACTGGCAGTCGGCCCCCACTTCGAGCCCACGGTTTCCGCCGGAAGCCCGCTTCTCATTCCGCCCCCGCGCCCTTCCGCCGCACCGCGCCGATCTGGATTCCCCCTACTCGTTCCGCAACGCGCTCATCGGATCCAGCAGCGCCGCCCTGCGAGCTGGCACCAGGCACGCCAGCAGCGCCGCCGCGACCAATAGCGCGGCCACTCCCAGAATCGCCACCGGGTCCGTGGCCGGCGCCTGGAAGACTTCGCTGTGCACGTATCTCAAAAGCACATAGCTCCCCGCCAGTCCCGCCGCCAGTCCCGTGGCCACCAGCCTCCCGCCCATCCGCAGCATGAGGCCCACCACGTCGCCGCGCTTGGCCCCCAACGCCATCCGGATCCCGATCTCGTGCGTGCGCCGCGCCACCGTGTAGGAAAGAACGCTGTAGATTCCCACCACCGCAAGCGCCAGCCCGAGCGCCGCAAAGAAGCTGAACAGCGCCATGTTGAATCGCGGCTGCACGGTCTCCGATCCCAAGGCTTCCTCCAGCGTCAACGGCCGGCTCACCGGCTGGTCCTTGTCGATGGACTGTACCTGCTGCCGCACCGCGTTCAGCAGCAGCATCGGATTCGCTTGCGCGCGCACGGCCAGCGTGCGTCCCGGCGGCGCCACCAGCGTGTATGGCACGAATACCGCCGGATCGGGCGCGCTCCGCAGGCCGGCGTTCTTCGTATCGGCCATGACCCCCACCACCGTCACGTACGGCGTGTTCCCCGCCCGCACCAGTACATTCCCGCCGGGCTTGTCCAGTAGGTCCAGCCGCAGTCGCCCGCCGATCGGGCTCTCCCCGGCCGGCCACAGTTTGCTCGCCGTCTCGTTGATCAACGCCACGTGCTCGCCGCGTGTGACCTCCTGTTCCTCCAGCCCTCGGCCCGCGCGCAGCGGAATCCCCATGGTCCGCGTATACCCGTCGCTGATCAGCTCCACCAGCATGCGCCGCGACTCGGCCTGGGGGTGCCCCTCGATCGAATAATTCGACCCCGGCCCTCCAAACGGCAGCCCTCCGTTTCCGATCGCCGCCGCCTGCACGCCCGGAATCGTCTTCACCCGTTCCAGCACGCTCGCCGCGAATGCGTTCCGCTGCTCGTAAGTCGCATATCGTTTCGGCGGCAGCGGCAGCCCGACCATCAGGACCCGCTCCGCCTGAAACCCCGGATCGGCGCGCTGCAATTGGTAAAACCCGCGGATCGTCAAGCTGGCGCCCACCAGCAGGATCACCGAAAGCGCCAGCTCCACGATCACCAGCAGGTTGCGTGTGCGTCCGCCCGCCGCGCTCGACCCCGCCGCCCTCGCTCCCTCCTTCAACACTTCCACCAGGTCGGCGCGCGAACAGTGGATGGCGGGAGCCAGTCCGAACAGAATTCCGGTCAGCACCGAGACCGCCGCCGAAAACAGCAGCACGTACCCGTTCACCGTGATCCGCGCCTCGTTGGGCACGTAGAAATCCGGCATCAGCGTCACCACGCCCTTGGTAATCCCCAGCGCCAGCAGAATTCCTGCAGCCCCTCTCGCCACCGCCAGCACCACGCTTTCCGTCAGCAGTTGCCGCAGCATCCGTCCCCGCCCGGCGCCCACCGCCATCCGCACCGCGATCTCCCGCGCCCGCGCCGTGCCGCGCGCCAGTTGCAGATTCGCCACGTTCGCGCACGCAATCAGCAGCAGGAAGCCCACCGCCCCGAACAGCAGCGTCAAGCTGGAGTGCATTTCCCCCGAGGCCGTCGTGATGTCCATGTAGTTCAGCAGCGCGGTACTAAATCCGTCTCTCGGATAATCCTTGGGACGCTCCTGCGCGAATCTCATGTGGAGCGCCTGCAATTGCTGCTCCGCAACCTCTTTGGAAACGCCCGCCCGCAGCCGGATGATGTCGTTCACCATCCGGTCCGCGCGCAGATCCATCTCGAGAGGCAGCCAGCCGCCATCGCTCGTCCACCACCCGAACCGCGGCGGCATGACCCCGATCACCGTGCGCGGCTGGTCGTTCAGGACGATCTTCTGCCCCGGCGCATCCGGCCGGCCGTCAAACAACCGTTGCCACGCCCGGTAGGTCAGCACGATCACGGGCTCTGCCTCGCCGCCGGGCTTCTCGTCGCTCGGCAGAATCGTCCGCCCCAGCACCGGCGCCACGCCCAGAAACTGGAAGGCGTTCGCGGTCACAGATACCGCCGTGAAATTTTCCGGAGGGCGTCCGCCTGTCAGAAGCTGGTTCTCCGGGTTGGTCGCCATCAGGTCGGCCACTGCCGGCAGCTTCCGCATCTCCAAAATCTCGCTCACGTGGTGCCGGCTCCAGCCCTGCCGCGGATTCTTGGCGTCCCGAACTTGAATTGCCCAGATTTCGTTTGGCCGCGCGTACGGATACGGCGCGATCAGCACCCCGTACACCACGCTGAAGATGGCCGTGCTCGCCCCGATTCCCAGCGCCAGCGACAACCCCGCCACTGCCGTATGCCCCAGGCTCTTGCGCAGCATGCGCGTCGCATAGCGAAGATCCTGCCACGGCGTTTCGATCCATCCACTGCTGTTCATGTAGTAGAGACGATTCTATCGGAGAAAGGATCGGCCGCTCGGCAAAATATTTCCCGCCAAACTGCCAACCACTCCCCGCCTTCCATAGTCTAACTATCATATAGTCCCACTATGGAACCTGAACAACGCACCGAGATCCCGCCCGGCACCCTGTACATGCTGGTCCTAAGAACGCTCGCCCGGCAGGGCCCCATGCACGGCTACGGCATTGCCCAGCACGTCCAACGGATTTCCGGCGACGTTCTGCAGGTAGAGGAAGGCTCTCTCTACCCCGCCTTGCAGCGCATGCTCGTCAAAGGCTGGGTAGTCGCCGAGTGGAAACAGTCCGAAAACAACCGCCGCGCGCGCTTCTACAGCCTGACGCCGCAGGGCCGCAAACAGCTCGCCCGCGAGATCCGCGAATTTGAACGCGTCACGGCCGCCATCGTCCGCGTCATCCAGCCCGCCTGAAACCGCCATGCGAGAACTCTTGCGCAGACTACGCTTCCTGCTTCACCGGGACCAGTTCGAACAGGATCTCGAAGAGGAGATGCGCCATCATCTCGCGCTGCAGGCCGAAGCGCGAGGCAGCGCCGATCCCGCCAACCGCCAATTTGGAAATATCACGTTACTCAAGGAGGATAGCCGCGCCATGTGGACCTGGAACTTCGCCGAACAGCTCGCACAGGACATTCGCTATGCCCTGCGGATGATGTCCGCCAATCGGCTGTTTACCGCCATGGCCGTACTGTCGCTCGCGCTGGGAATCGGCGCCAACACCGCCATCTATAGTTTCATGGACGCCATTCTCCTGCGCGCGCTGCCCGTCGAGCGCCCCGAAGAACTGGTCGTCTTGAACTGGCGCGCGAAGGGCAACACGCCGGTGATTCACGGCCAGAGCGGCAGCCGGCACGGAGATCGCAAGACCGGCATCGTCACCAGCCCCAACTACCCGTTCGCCGCCTACGAATCCCTCAGCACGAAGCATGACCAATTGGCCACGCTGTTCGCCTACGCCTCTGCGTTTCATGTCACCATCATCACTCGCGGGCAAGCCGAGGTCGCCTCCGGCCTCTTCGTATCGGGCGGATTTTACAGCGGACTCGGCGTACCGCCAGCCGCCGGGCGTCTGATCCTCGACGAAGATGACCGCGCCGGCGCCGCCCCCGTGGCCGTCATCGCGTACCGCTACTGGCAGCGGCGCTTCGCGGCCAGTCCCGATGCCATCGGCCAGACGCTCGTCATCAACAACGTGCCGTTCACCATCGTCGGCGTCTCGGCCCCCGGCTTCTTCGGCATCGATCCGGGAAGCGATCCGCCGGTATTCCTGCCGCTGCACGCCGCGCCGCTGTTGGCCCAGCGCCCCGCCGACGACGAGCGCCGCAGGTTCTTCGACAAGAATTTCTACTGGGTGGAAATGATGGGCCGCCTGCAGCCCGGAGTCGGCATCGCGCAGGCCCAGGCCGCGCTGGCCACCGGGTTTCATTCGTTCGTCGACTCCACCGCCACCAGTGCGAAGGAGAAGCAGGACATGCCGGCGCTCTTCCTCGAAGAAGGCGCCGCCGGCCTCGACTCCCTCCGCCGGCAATACTCCCGGCCGCTCTACGTACTCATGGCCATGGTCGGCCTGATCCTCATCATCGCCTGCGCCAACATTGCCAACCTCCTGCTGGCACGAGCCGCCGCCCGCCGGCGCGAAATCGCGGTGCGCCTGAGTCTCGGCGCCGGCCGCTGGCGCATCGTGCGGCAATTGCTGACGGAAAGTGTGCTGCTCTCTTCGCTCGGAGCCCTCCTGGGATTGGTGGTCGCGTACTGGGGCATCCAGTCCATCACCTGGCTGATCGCCAACGGACGCGACAACTTCACCCTGCACGCTGCCCTGAACTGGCCGGTGCTCGGCTTCACGCTCGCTCTCGCCCTGGTCACCGGGATCGTTTTCGGCCTCGCTCCCGCCATCCAGGCTACCCGCATCGATCTCACTCCCGCGCTCAAGGAAGGGTGGGGCAGGCGCTTTCGCCTGCCAACCTTTCCTATAGGAGCCCATCAGTTTCTCGTCGTTGCCCAGATCGCGATCTCCCTATTGCTGGTGGTCGCCGCCGGCCTCTTCGTGCACACGGTCTCCAATCTCCACTCGGTCGATCTCNNTTGTACTTCGGCCTGCGCGACCGCTTCCGCGCCATTCCCGGAGTGCGCAGCTCGGGCATCTCGACCTTTCCACTGGTCAGCCACTTCGTGAACTCTGACCGTGTCATCCTGCCGGGCGCGCCTCCGCCGACCGACCGCCAGGCCAATACCAACCTGCTGAATGTCGATCCGTTTTTCCTCGCGACCATGCAGATCCCGATCCTCTTAGGCCGTGGCATCGAGGAACGCGACATGGCATCACCAACCGTCGCCGTAGTGAATGAGAAGTTCGCAGCCACCTTTTTCGGGAAAGACAATCCCCTCGGCCGCACCTTCGGGGTCGGCGATTCCAAACCGACGGCCGATATCGAAATCATTGGTGTCGCCAGGAATGCCCGCTACAACTCCATCCAGGAGGAGATTCAACCGGTGGCCTACCTGCCCTACACCCCGAAACTCGGCGGCCCGGGCGCAGTGTTCTTTCAACTCCGCACGGCCGGCGATCCACTCGCGGTGGCCGGCGCGGTCCGCCAGATCGCCGCCCAAACCGATAGCCTCGTTCCCCTCACCGGCATGAACACGCAATCCCGGCAGATCGATCAGACCATCAGTCAGGAGCGCACCTTCGCCAATCTCTGCACCTGCTTCGCGGCCCTCGCCCTCCTCATCGCCTGCGTGGGCCTCTATGGCACCATGGCCTACGCGGTGGCGCGGCGCACCGGCGAAATCGGCATCCGCATGGCGCTCGGCGCCGCACGCGGTAACATCATGTGGATCGTGCTGCGCGAAGTTCTCAAGCTGGCCGCCGCCGGTCTCGTCATCGGACTGGCCGCCGCCTGGGGCACCACTCACCTGATCGCGTCGTATCTCTTCGGCACCAGGCCCAACGATCCGCTCACCATCGCGATCTCCGTCGCGATCCTCGCCGCCGCCGGTCTCGCCGCCGGCTATGCCCCCGCCTGGCGGGCCTCGCGCATCGACCCCATGACCGCCCTCCGCAACGAGTAGCGCTACCCTTACCGCCCAATCCTGAGTGCCAAAGTTCCAGGGAAGTGTTGCAATCAGGTTAATGAATAGCAGTACTGACTCATAGTGGCCCGGATCAAAGCCTCACCAGATCGTCTGAATGTTGGCGGCGCGAATCTTGCCATCGCGCGTGACCAGAGGAAGCCCCAGCGCGAGGGCCGTGGCGGCGATCACCCGATCCGGCAAGTCCGGAACCTCGTTTCGTGGAACCTGTCGCGTGGCCTCGCGATACGCATGTCCAGCGGGGCGACCCGAAAGCCGGAAGCCGGATCGCGCAAAACCTGAACGACGCGCTCCGCAACCGCCGCCGGGATTCTTCCCTTTTCCACCAGGTAGACCAGTTCCACCAGAGATATAGAAGGTACATAGATCGGGTACTCGCCAGCCAAAGCTTGATCCATGTCCGACTCTGCCCGCCGCGAAAGACGTCTATCGCCTTGCAGATACCAAACCACGCTGTGGGTATCGACGACCAGCGAACCCGGCCCGCCGGCGGTCATGCGATGTCATCTCGGGGAAAATTGGCCCACATCTCCCGCCGCACTTCAGCCAAATCTTCTTCCGTGAGCGTAAAGTCCAGATCGGCCAGAATTCCTTTCGGGCTGCGAAACGGCCGGTGCTCCCCGGCTTCAAGGCCCGAAACGTATTGTAGAACCTCGGTCTTCTTCGCCGGAGGCAGAGCCCGAACCTTCTCCAGAATCTCCTCTTCGATAGTCATCGCTCGCTCCGCCTCCATTATGACGCAGAGCAGGCCGGAGTTGAACCAACCCGGTTCGCCGGCAGGAATGAATCGGGTATGAATCCGCCGATTTGCCGTATTGCTGATTCTCTCCAGCGTGCAGGTTCTGTTCGCACAGGCGCCTGTTACCTTCCGCTACTACTACGACGATTCGGCGGAACTCTGCCGCGTCCTCGACTCCACTGGCACGCTCATCGAGTACATCTACGACCCCAGACGCCGCTCGTCACGGCTTCGCTGGAGCTTTCCCGGCTCTCTTGGCTGTCTTCGTCCGCTTCGGGGACTTCGCCGCCTTCTTGATTCCCGATCCCGCGGCTCGCCGCGCCCCCGGCACCTTGCCGATTCGAAAATCCTTGGCGATGATCAATTCGCAGGCGCGCAACGCCGCTTCCTCGAAATCCGGCGCATCGGCCGGAAGGAGCTGCCAGCCCGTTACGCCTTTTCCCAAGACCTGAATTGATCGCATATTCGGGAACTCGCGGCGCAGACTATCGTGGTGCTCTCCGGTGGTTGCCAGCCACACTCCGTTGTCTGCCGTCTTGTCGCGCTTGTCGCGGAGTATGAGAACGATCTGGTCCCCAACATAAACCGCGAGGCAGCCGAACATGGGGCGTGTCTCGGGCGACAGAGCAGAGATCGCGTCGAGCACGAACTCGTGCGGGATGGCCTGNNCCAACCGTCAGCGGTCTGGCACATGGGGACCACTTCGCTGGCGTTCGCGGCTAGGACCCCGGCTGAGGCCGCCTCGCCCGTTGTGCGAGGTAGTGTTGATCCAGCGCTTGCCGGACGAGGGTCTTGATGACCGCCTGGCGGCTCACGTTGAGATCCCGAGCTGCCTTGTCCAACTCCTCCAGCATAGCGGCAGTGACGTCCACATTAACGCGTTGGATCGTCTGAACCATGCGGCCCTGGCCCTTGAAAAAATGGGAAACGTCCTTGCCTTGATCCGCCCGGCGCGCAATGGCGTCGGCGGAGACCGGCTTGGCGGATTTACGAGCTTTCTTCATACAGCCGGATTTCCTCCTTCGTCGATCTCTGCAGAGTGACGTGATGCAGAATATCGCCTTCTTCGTCTTCCCTGACTTCAAAGATTACGGAATTCAGCCGGTCGCCCACCCAGCCGACGGCCAAAAACTGTTCCGGAACGTCGGATCGCTGATCGAGCCGGTAAGGCCGTGAGAACGACTCGCGCGCTTCTTCAAACCCTATGCCGCGCCGCGGATTCGCCCGGAGGCGCCGCTCTTCCGCGGATCGAAGCTAAACCCAATGCTGTTCACTTAATGGCTGGCATCCAGACAATTCCCTGATCGCCGTTTGGGCACCTCGAGCGGCAGAAGTACGACATGGCGGCAAACCAGCCAACTGGAACGCGGAGGGTCGCGGGAGTTCGGGGACCGCGCGGACGCACCTTCCGATATCGCGGTTTTACGACCAACAGAGCTATTGTTTGAAAAACCAAAGCCAGAAATCCTCCTCATCCGCGCCATAGAGGTGTCGAAGTTCGAAACTGCAGGAGCTGGCCATTCTTCGCGCCTGCGACTCATAGAAGGGCGCGTGATTTAGGTGCCTGAAGCAACGGATACGTATCTCTTCCAGCAAGGGTTTGACCAAGGGTGTGGCGGGCGGGCAATGGGGATGTGGATTGTCCAATAAGTGCCGATCACTGCAGTATGATATCCTCACGTGTGGCACTTCTAACCNNTCCTCCAGGGAATTACGTCCTGACCCACATCGGCACAACTTCCAGCAGAGGGCTCAACTCCTTCGGCCAAGTCACCGTCGCAGCCAACCTTTCGGGTCTCTATGCCTACACTGCGGATTCCTTTGCCTTCCTTTGGACGCCCGTGGCGCCGAACTCTTCCGTCGGCAGCCTGACCCCCGTCATCGGGATCGGTCTCGGCACCGACGCCACCAGCATTAACAGCCGAGGCCAAATAGGCGGGCTGTACGAGACTCCATCCGGAACTTATCAGGCGTTTCTCTGGACACCTTTCGTCGCGAATGGAACCGCCGGCAACTTCACGAATCTGCTGGTGCCAGACTTTCCCCTCGCGATCAACGCCTATGGTCAGGCGATTGGCACAAACTACCTGTGGACCCCCTCCTCGCCCAACGGCACAACCGGAAGCATATTCTCCGACAGCCGATTCTCCTCACCAATGAGCATCAATGATATTGGCCAGGTAGTCATGAGCCCCGCATCCGGACCACTCCTCTTCACTCCCTCGACACCGAATGGCTCTATCGGTACCTTCACCCCCATCCCTGGATTGACGGCCACGGACGGGGCGCAGCATGTCCTCGATCAGTTAATAGGCATCAACAACTACGGCATGATCCTGGGCCAGAGCCTATTCGACAACTCCGGCTTGTACCAGTCACGCACCTTCCTGTGGACTCCCGTATCTCCCAACGCAACCACGGGAACTCTTTCCGAGATCCCCGTTCCCGCCGGGTTCACCGGTATTGACGTAGGCGGGCTCAACAACAGCGGCCAGCTCGTAGGGAATCTCTACAATTGTCCTGCCAGCCAACCAAGCTGCCCAGGAACGCCCTTCCTTTACACCGGGGGCAAGTTCTACGACCTCACCGCAGTGGATAGCACGCTCGCTGGCGCCTACGCGGACGGAATCAACGACGCCGGGCAAATCCTGCTCGACGGCCAGGACGTTTATCTCCTGTCGCCCGCACCAGTACCGGCCCCCGCCGGACCCACGACCGTCGCCGTCACCATCGCGTCCTCCCCGCCAAGCCGCGGATTCACGGTCACTGGAACCGGCTGTTCGCCCGGCATCTACTCGACGCCGCAAACCCTCAACTGGGTTCCCCAGTCCAATTGCACCATAACCTTAATTTCTCCTCAGAGCGATACCCCTGGGACCCAATATGTCTTCACCGGCTGGCAGGACGGAACTGCCGCTAATCCACGGAGTATCGTGGCGCCCTCCCAGCCTGCCACTTACACCACCACTTACAAAACCCAGTATCTCGTCATTACGCAGTCCAATCCGCCTGAAGGTGGAACCGTTTCCGGAGGCGGGTGGTACGACACAAACAGCACCGCGATCCTGACCGCAACAGCCGCTTCTGGATTTCGGGTCGCCGAATGGGTTCCGGCCGTCCAGCTAACCGTCGTGGGTCCGGTCTCCGTATCCCTTACAGTCTCCTCAGCGCTCGCAGTCATTGCGGATTTCGCCCCTGTCATCTCTCCGCCGCTCACCGGTTACGCCGTCTCTCTCCTCGGCACAGGCGTCACCGCGGCATCCCCGAGGCCGCTGAACAACCTCGGCCAGGTCGTGTACGGGCCGTGGGGCTACACCGTCGGCAGCAACCCGATACCCCCCTACCCCACCTACCCTGGGGATCTTTGGACTCCATTTACCGCGAACGGCGCGTACGGCTCCGTGGCCGCCTTGCCTTTCGTGCCGTCCGCCATCAATAATCGCGGACAGATCGCTGGCACGGGTGGCATTCCCCAGGCAGTGCTCTGGTCGCCGGACGTGCCCAACGGCTCGTCTGGAAGCACGAGCCTTGTCTCCGATGAGATATCGGACAGTGCGGGCATCAACAATTTCGGGCAGGTAGTCGGGCAGTCTGGCGGGATACACCTCTGTCCCTCGGATGCCAAAGCTCCAGCTTCATCCGGCTTACGCCCACGCCAAGACGACTGCCCAATCCTCTATGCCAGTTGCTTCCTCTGGACGCCCTCGTCCCCAAACGGCGCCACCGGATCGAACATCACCAACCCTGCCGAACCGAACATGATCGCCATCAACGACTTCGGCCAGGCCATCAGTTTGACGCAACTTTTCACCCCGTCATCTCCAAGTGGCCTTAGCGGCATGGTGACAACGATTGCAGGTATCCCCAACTCGATTGCCAACCTCATAGACATCAATGCCGCTGGCGTCATCGCCGGACTGGGCGCTTTCTGTGACGCTAACGGCGCCGACTGCCGGCTTCATGGGTTCCTCTGGACGCCCACCAGCCCGAACGCCACCTCGGGCACGCCCGCGGAGATCCCCATTCCGGCCGGTTACATCGAACTGCGGCCCACATCCATGAACAACAATGGGCAGGTGGTTGGAACCATAAGGCAGGCTAATGGCGTCATCCGTCCATTCCTCTATAAGAACGGTACCGTATATGACCTCGGCACGACCAGCAGCCAGATTTCCACCGCAACGCCCGCCGGAATCAACGACGCCGGGCAGATCGTGTTGAATGGGTATCCGAGTTATCCGAATGAGGTCTACCTGCTCTCCCCTGGTGCTCTTCAATTGCCCACCGCCGACAGTGTAAGCCCGGGCAGTGGAAGCGCCGCAAACCAGACCATGGTCTTCACTTTCAGCGACCCTCGCGGCTGGCAGGACCTGGACGTAGTGAACGTCCTGATCAATAATTTTCTCGACGGCCGCCAGGCCTGCTACATGGCTTACAGCCGGCCTCTCAACGTTCTCTACCTGGTCAACGACTCTGGCACAGCCTTGTCGCAGGCGCTGCCGCTCAATGGATCTGGCAGCATCGCCAACAGCCAGTGCACGGTTTACTCGGGCGGTTCGACTGACGCCGGAAATAGCAATTCGCTAATACTCACTCTAAATCTCAGCTTCAGCGGGTCGTTTACTGGAAACAAAGTAGTCTATCTGGCCTCGCGCGATCTCGCCGCAAACAACTCTGGCTGGCAGGCGTTGGGCACGTGGAATGTTCCCGGCACCGCGATCACCCCCACCACCGCCGGCAGCACATCGCCCAACACAGGGACTGGCCCTACTCAGACCTTTACTTTCACCTTCACCGATACACGAGATTGGCAGGATCTGGGCGTTGTAGACATCCTCATCAACAACTTTTTGGACGGCAGCCGGGCCTGTTACTTCGCATACAGCCGGCCGCTGAACCAGCTTTTTTTGGTCAATGACTCCGGCACGGGCATGCTGCAGGGGCTGCTCCTGCCCTCAACCAACGGCAGCTCCAACGGTCAGTGCATAATCGAGGCCGGCGCATCGCCCATCAGTGTTAGTGGAAACGGAAACACCCTCACCCTGACAGTGACGATTCTCTTTTCCCCATCCTTCGTCGGCAACCGCGTGATTTACATGGCGGCCCGCGACGTCACCGATACAGTGAACTCGGGCTGGCAGGCAATGGGAACGTGGGGTGTCCAATGAGCCGCTCCTCCAGGGTCCTTCTACTCCTCTCAAGCTTTTTGCTGGGTAGCCTTCAGCGGCCACTCCCCGCACCACCCGGGAATTACTTCGCTGTAGTTTCCGTTAACGGCACTAAAGTGGGCTTATCGGAACTGGCGCTCCTGCCACTTGGTCGTCTAACGCCCGATCCGCCAAAGTGGCGAAAGGAACGCGAAGTCCCCTTTTTGTGCAGATCCTTCAGCGAACCTGTTCAATGAGTGTGGGCGGGAGGCAGCAGGGCTTTCGCGCCGGCTCATCGCTCTAAGTGAACAGCGTTGAAGCTAAACCGCATCTGACATGACCGTTATACCATTCTGAGTCGCTCGCCCTGAAGTCAAAACGCCCTGAAGTCAAAAGAACCATGGCTGCCAACTGCCTTATTTTCAAATCATTACAAAGAGCCGGCAAAAAAGCGTGGGTGGTCGATTTTTCGAGTCACCAACTTTGAAAATATCGCCATCCCATTGATTCCTAAAGCCCTATCTCAATTCACACCCCCCATCCGAAGCCGTTTTCCAGCACATGTCTGCTACGTTTAAATTAGGGAGAAAGACGCGGCCGAAAGCGCCGTCGGCTTCCCCCCAATCTAACGTTTGCGAAAACCGCTCGGCACCGAGCGGTTTTTCTTTTTGGAACCAATTATGAAAGAGCTAAACATCGACAATCCGTCCTTTGACCTGGGAACCTGGTTAGGCCGCAAGCAGGCGTTCTGCCTGATTGCGTCACGCTGTTCGGTCGCCGATATCGAATGCCTGGCGCAAATCCGCGAGAGGAA
>OMOG01000279.1:243-5081 GCA_900290305.1 Candidatus Sulfopaludibacter sp. SbA4 | reverse complement strand
GAGCCGGCGATTACGCTGCCCGAATTGCCTGGCATCCGCTTCTGGGTTCTGGGCCCACCCAAGGATGAAAAGCTGCTCAAGAAATCGAACCCCAGTCAGAATACGGCCTATGGACTCGACGCCGGTCCCGGAGGTTCGCAAGCTCTTCTCATCGCCGGCCTGAAGAGCAACATGGGTGCTGCCGCCGGGGCTTTGCTCCCCGGCGATTCCCTCGAGGACCCGTTTGACGCCATGTACTCGATTCCCATGGTGCGCGCCGAGCATGTGCCGTTCTTTGAAAAGCGTTACTACGGCGATTCGACCGACGGCAACCTGTACGAAAAGGCCACCAGCAAGGAGATCCACGATCAGTCCTGGCGCCGCATCGACACATCCTGGATGGGGGCTTCGGAGACCATGGCGTTGCAGCTCGATTCGGCAACGAACAACACCAGTCTCGTCCTGGCGATCGAACGCATCGCGACCGGCGAAATCCTGCTCTTCCCCGGGGATGCGCAGGCCGGCAATTGGCTGAGCTGGCAGGATCTGAAATGGGAGACTGGCGAGGCAGGCGGCAAGAAGACGGTCACCGGTCCGGACCTGCTGGCCCGAACCATCTTCTACAAGGTGGGCCACCACGGCAGCCACAACGCCACCCTGAAGGCGAAGGGCCTGGAACTGATGGTGAACGACGCCCTGGTCGCCATGATCCCGGTCGATCACGAGATGGCGGTGAAGAAGCGCTGGGGACGCATGCCGCTACCCGAGTTGGTAGACCGCATCAAGGAGAAGACGCATGGCCGGGTTCTGAAGGTGGACGATGACGTCAAGGCCCCCGCGGATCTCGCGAAGTTGAAACCCGCCAACGTAAGCCCAGAGGATTGGAAACAATTCACCGACCGGGTTCAGGTGACGGACGTCTACTACGAGGTATCGTTTTAGAGGCGAGCGATCTCCCACTACGAGGTTTGGGGAACACTTCCTCCCAATGAGGCGACGAGTCGGCCGAAATGACCTCCGTACGCGGTTCTCTCGTTTTGGTAACATTTTGGTGTGCCAGAAGAGCAAGATTCGTCTGCCCGAAGTGAGGCTGCTGTTGCCGCACAGCCCATTTTCCGCGCGATGAAAGAAGACAGAGACGGCCACCCTCTCACGGGCTCTTCCAGCCGCACACTAGGCGTGCGAATTGATGGTCCGAGCCGCGATATTCTCGTTGCGCTGGACGGAACCGTGTCTCCGGGGACCGGCGGAATGTCCGTGGCGCTCGACGCCGCGCAGAATCTGCCAAAGCATCGTCTTCCGAAATCACTCGGGGGCGAAGGCCGCGATCCGGTGTTCAAGATGCCGTCCGCTGCGCTGCCTGCCAGCCTGTTGGTTCGCACTGACCGGCACCCTCACGCTTTCGTAGAGCCTGCGGTCGTCTGCCTGTTCGAGCACTACAAGAACAACCTCTGGGGCACTCGTGTCTCGTGGAGCAACGCGCATGACTGAGGCAGCCCACATGACCAGGGAATTCGTGCACTACCGCCAGTTGGAGCGCCGTCTTTGGCTGATTCGTTGGCGGAATGCGGGAGAGGAGTCCGTCGAGGAAGATCAGGTTCTCGATGAAATGGACAGGAGTTGGATGCAACTCTCGGAGCTAGAGCAGGCCATCCTGCGAGCGGAAGGGCCGCGCTGTTGGCCCATGGACTCTTCGGCGCTGCCGCCGCAGTTTGCTGATGCGCGATGGATGGCCGAGCCGGAACCTTGGGCCTATGAAGGCTTCGACTCCGCGGCGCAGACGATCCTTTCCACGGGAGCATCCTGAAGTGCAGCCGCAATTGGACCACCTGGCAGCGGAACTGACCGAATGGTTTGATAGCGTCTCCGACCTGACGCAAAAAAGCCTTTTTGGCATCGCACCGGAAGGGCCGCATCGCGATGCGGTCGTGGTCGATTCCATGATCCGGAATGCCCGGATCATCTATCGCGCGGAATTGGACAGCGAGGGTAAGCTCTATTCACCTCTCTGTTTCTTTCTCGTGGCCGCCTGCCGGCACCTGGGCGCGCGCTTGGGTACCGGCCATTGGCGGGCGGCATTGGAAACCCTGTGCCAGTCACAGCAGCTTCCCGGACTCGAAGCGTTCGGCCTGCCTTCGGGTACCCCCGCCTGGCGATTCAAGGCGGAACTCGACGCTGCCATTGAACAGGCCGGCTTGATCGATCGCACCAGCCTTCTCAACAAGGGAGATCGCAAGGTCGCGATCGGGCTGGGAGTCAATTGGGCGATGCGGCTTTTGCTCGCGTGCGCGGCGGACTACCCGAATCCCGTCGAATCACCGGGGCATAAAGACTTCTCATGGCTCGCGACTCGAGTTCAGGCGGCCATGGCGGTGTGTAAATAGAGGGTAGCGGCCACCGAACGCAAACAGTAAAGCGGAGCCATGAACCGAACGAGATTAACCCGATCCGTCGGCATTCTGCTACGTTGATCGGTGCGTCCATACGGCGAAACTTCAACCAAGGCGATTGCATGGGAGCCATTGCCGGACTTGCCGATCCCAGAGCATGCGCGGGTTGAACCGGTTGTCAAGCCGACCTTCTTTGGGCACTACTGGCTCACGGGAACACCTTTACTCCAATCCAACAAGGCTGTCTGCATTGATTACAGCGCCGGGAATGGCGGGCCCCTCGTGGCCTATCGCTTCGACGGAGAGCAGGACCTGTCGCCTGATCATTTCGTTTCGGTGACGTAGGTGACGAGGTCCGGCATCGTCAGCCGCACCGCAGCCTTGCTGACCAGCGTTTCTCCTCGGCAATGCCGCCTTTCCTGTTCACCTCGCGGAGTAACTCTGAGCGCAGATCCGGATGGACCTCCAAGGGCACTAAACTGTGCCAATAAGGATAGCGAAGGAGTGCCGGTGACCTCTTCCGGCAAAGGAGCAGGCGCCGTCGCACGTTTCGACTCCGCACCTGGCGATGCTTGCTCTTCTCGGTGTGCCACGGTGATTACTCCCGGATTCAACTATTCGCCCTTCTCCGTGCGGCCCATAACCGCCCGCTGGAAGTCCGCGATGGCGCGAACCCATCCATCCTTACGAAAGTCATCCGCCAGCAGAGCGTTAACGGTCACACTCCTGCCGCTGTGGGCTACGCTCCAAGCGGTCTCTCCCTTACCTTTCTTGACAACGGCGCCGGGGACGAGATCCGCGAGCTTTTTGAGGTATTGCTTATCAAGTTCGAGCAAGCCCGCACTCCAGGCCTGCCAAGACAAATAGTCCATAAACACCAGGCCTTGGGTTGATATTGTTGCAAGGTTCCAGTTTTTTCCATCGTCGGGCCGCCACCGCAGGATCATACTATCCGTGCCGAATTCCGGCGACACATTGTACTCCGTGAGGTCATCAAGGAACGCATTCAGTTTTTGTGAGATGCCCGGATACTCCTTCTTAAGCTGCTCAAGATAGCGTTCCTGCGTGATTGTCGTCGTCCGCCTTCCCCCGTTGCCAACCGGCGCCGGTCCGGTGGTGGGCGGTTTGATGACGATTCGGCCCTCCTCCAGGGTTACAATACCTCGATCGATGTTCGTCGTCCTGGCGAGCACGCGCGGTTGGGCGATATAGCCGCCGCGCGTCTCGAAGAGAGCGATTTCGACAAAGGCGAGCGTGAAATGAAATCCTGCGTGTTGCTGCAGGAACTCGGCCATCGCTTCCGCGCCTTCCCGAATGCCGTCACCGACGATCAGCAATAGGAATCGTCCGCGCCTCAAATTCCGCGAGACCGTATCATGGAAGGACGCTTCGTCAATCTCGCCCTTAGCCGAAACCAGTTCGTAAAGCTTGCGCGGCGCCTTCTCATCTGAGCCGTCGAGAGGCTTGGCACGCCTGATCGCCTCCTGAAGCGTCTTGTAAGTCCATGTGGACATTTCCTTGGCGTAGTCAATGATCTGGGCGATGACCTCGCGCCTCGCGTCCGGGTTGCGCCAAAGCTTGCACTCGACCAGTGCGAGGTCACCGGCCGGCGTGACCAGGAGATTATCCAGGGATCCCGACCGCATCGGCAGTTCGATACTGACGGGAACCAGCGTGTTGAATGCCGGCTCTATCTGATCGACAGGTAGCAGGCTCGGATGGCGCATGATGAGGCGCTGGAGCCAGGCCTCGTCATAAGGGGCGGTCTCCGATGCGTTCTTCAAAAAATGAAGACGGTTCAGCTTCTCAGCCGCAGAGCCGGCCTCAAAGCCATCGAGAAAGATTGTGTGACCGAATTGCGTTTGAATCGCCATACTCTCCAACCCATGTCATAGTGAGTTGTCCGATTCATTGCGCTCAGAAATATTGAGCCCGCCCTCAACCATTCATCGCCAACAGCAGCCGCATCCGCACGTCCTGGCCCGTCGATTTTGGCCAGTTCCGATTTTCAAAAAATACTTGCGCTNNCCATCAACTCAATCGGATGGGTGTACCTTTAAATCAGGAGGGGAAGAAGATTCCCTGGACCTTCCGGCCGATCCTTCCGAAGGAAACCGAAAACCGCAGATTTCCCGGCGGTGGAATCGGCGCAAGTCCTTTTGATTCTTTCTCCCTCATCCCAAAAACCGCAGATTTCCCGGCGGTTTTTCCGAGAGCCCCCCTATGGCGCCGAACGTCGCGATGTGTCGAATCCCACGCTCCGCCTGCCCGGACTCCTTCGACAAATTCCGAATCTTGAAGGTGCCCAATTATCCACAGCTCAACTACCTGAACCTACAGCAAAAACCCGGAAAATGGTTTCGTTTGGCAAAAAAGCCATCTCCAACCCCCATCCCCACCCGTCCTCCGAAATGAATTACCGTATGATGGTTATCGCCTATGACTAACCTCTCCTCGATGTTCGCCATC
>OMOG01000279.1:0-233 GCA_900290305.1 Candidatus Sulfopaludibacter sp. SbA4 | reverse complement strand
TCGCCTATGACTAACCTCTCCTCGATGTTCGCCATCGCCGCCGTCCAGTCGCGCCTCACGGGAGTCGACTGGCTGGTGATCGGGCTCTACTTCAGCATCCTTCTGTGCGTGGCCTGGTGGGTCGTCCGCAAAGGCAAGGACTCCGCGGCCGATTACTTCCTGGCCGGCCGCAACCTGGGATGGTGGGTCATCGGCGCGTCCATCTTCGCCTCCAACATCGGCTCCGAGCACGT
>OMOG01000266.1 GCA_900290305.1 Candidatus Sulfopaludibacter sp. SbA4 | reverse complement strand
ACTCGCCCACGAGAGACCCGATCCCGCCAGTCGGCATTGACTTAGGGAAGGCGCCCACTCTGCATAGCCAGGTCGACCGCGATCAGCACAAGGGCTACAAGAAATCCGACCGCGGCGCTCCAGATATAGAGCGGATCGACGGCTTTCCAACCGCGCCGAGCAAGCCATCCCTTAGGCCCACCGTCACGCCCCTTGCCCCTGTGTTCGTGAGAAACCGCCCGAGTCCAATCAGGAGAATCAGTCATCAATCCGACCTCGATCTCTTGGAATCGCCGCATTATTCTCCGCATTGTTTTCCTCCGGTATGGGACCAAACAATCCAAATCAAATCATCCTCTACTTCGTCGCTTTGCGCGGATCGCCGTCCAGCATCGGGCCGGCATCCAACTATTGGGGCTTGCGGTCGCCCTCGGCGCGCAAGCGGCCCATGTGGATTACCTCGGCCTTACCGCCCGGCGCAATCGGAATCACCTCCAACTCCAGCACGTCGCCGGTTACGGAGAATCGCCTTTTGACTACTTCGGAGCCGCGGGTTCGCATTTCCACCAATTTGGGTCCGTTGAACCACATCGACACCTTTGCCGTGCGGCCAGCCTCTTTGATGTTGCATTCGCGTCCCATGGTGTTGCATTCGTACTCCGCGATCCTCCGGCCGTTCGACTCCTGTGTAATCCGAATCGAACCGTTGTTGTCCTCCAACGTCCAGGTCCCGTCATCGCTCTTCTCGCCGGCTCTAGGTTGCCACTTACCGGCCAGTTTGGATCGGTCCGCCACCTCATCCGCCGGAACGTTTGCTGCGGCGAAACAGAGAATACTGCCCAAAGCCGCTACACGAAACAACATGCCTTCTTACCTCCTCATCCGATCTAGCCATGATCGATCCATCCCCAGCGGCGCCGGACCACCGAGGGCCGCGGCAACTCTTCCGCACAGGTCGTGCATGCCAAAGGGTTTCTCCAGCACCTCGCCGAGAGCCGCGATCTGGCCCGGATGCCCTGTCATGAAAATGACCGGAAGATCCGGCCTTATACGGTGAAGCCGCGTTTCCAGTTCCGGCCCGCTCATTCCCGGCATCAGAAC
Source organism: Candidatus Sulfopaludibacter sp. SbA4 (assembly GCA_900290305.1). Taxonomy (GTDB): domain Bacteria; phylum Acidobacteriota; class Terriglobia; order Bryobacterales; family Bryobacteraceae; genus OMOG01. The sequence goes on along the minus strand of OMOG01000266.1, from coordinate 11,193 downwards.
GTCCGAAAGAAGCAGGTCTATTTCGCTTGGCCTCTGTTCGAAGACTCGCACGGCTTCTTCGGGGGTGCCTGCCTTCAGCACCCGGTAGCCCTCGGTGCGCAACATTGCTGCGGTCACCCCGAGGAGCCGAATGTCGTCGTCTACCACCAGCACGGTTGCTTGGTTTTCGCGGGATGTTGCCGCCTCGGAAGGGCGCATCAACTCACCCATGCCCATACAATAAAAGATCCGCGTCGGCCGCGCCATCCTGTAAATGGGTGAGATTTCAGATTTTGTCGAGAGCAGTGATTTTCATAGCTCGAATGCAAAATACGCTGACAACATGTGCGAGCCCGAACGCACGGGACCGCTGGCGGCCCTCACGCAGCTTGCGCTTTCTACGCTTGGCAAACCGCGGCGTGCAAAGGATTTCAGGTCTTTACAGGATGTCCTTGAGAGGGCCACGAGTCGTACCATGAGTGGTGACGGCTACGGCGCAGTCGCCTGAAGCGTGTGGCCCGGGGCGGATGAGAAGCGCCTCAAGGGGTAGTTGAAAATCACATGCGTGTAAATCGTTCGGTTCCCATCCTGCTTGTCGGCTTCGGAATGCTGATCGGGCTGATGGCTCTCACTGGTGTCAGCGCCTTGCAGCGGGCCCGCGAGACCTACCTCGATGTCTCCCGGCTGAACGACCGCTACCGCCGCACCGATCGCGTGCTCAACGGCATCGCCTTCGGCATCTATAAGGTGGGCCTCCTGACTCGCGATTACCTGCTCGATCCTTCGAATGTCCCGGCCGCCGAATACCGCGCCGATCTCGTCGAAGAGCGCTCGGCCATGGAGAAAGAGGTCGCTGAACTCAGCGGGGTGGTGCTGGATTCGAATAGACCCGAACTGAAGCGTCTCCGCATGGAAGTGAATGCCTATTGGGATGCGCTCGACCCACTTTTCCAGTGGACCGAGGAAGAAAAGGCCGCCCGAAGCTGGGCCTTCCTCCGTCAGGAAGTGCTACCTCACAGGCAGGCGGCTTTAGGAATGGCCCAGGAGTTCTCCCGGCTCACTCAGGCCAACCTCGACGATCAGCGCCGCGAGATCGACCGCAAGCAGGCTCAGATGGCCGTCTTCATCGGCCGCATGGTGGGGGTTACGGTACTGATAGGACTCGGTATCGCCGCCATCGCGGTGCTGCGCATGACTAAGCTCGAGCGACACTCCGAACAGCAGCGGCTGCGAACGGTGGAGGCCGAGCGCGAACTCCGCCGCCTCTCCCGCCAGTTGGTGCACGCCCAGGAGGAAGAGCGTAAGTCGATTTCTCGCGAACTTCACGATGAGGTCGGCCAGATGTTGACGGGACTGCGAATGGAATTGCGAAGCCTCCAGGACCTCCGCATCGCGCCAGAAGAAGAGTTCATCATTCACCTTGACGGCGCCAAGCGTCTCGCCGAGCAGTCCCTTCGCTCCCTGCGCGACATAGCGATGGGGCTGCGCCCCTCCTTGCTGGACGATCTCGGGCTTGGGCCGGCGGTCCAATGGCAGGCCAGGCAGTTTTCCAAGCACACTGGCATACCCGTTAATGTGAACGTGGACCGGCTCCACGAACCGCTGCCGGAAGAGCACCGCACCTGCATCTACCGCATTGTGCAGGAGGCCCTCACAAATTGTGCGCGCCACGCAAAAGCGAAAACTATCGATATCGTGATCGACGGGCCGGGCGTCGGGATCTCCGTAGTCGTCAAAGACGATGGCATCGGCTTCGACCCCGGCCAAGTCCGAGGCCGCGGCTTGGGGCTCACCGGAATGCAGGAACGCGTGATGGATCTCGGCGGCGAATTGACAGTTGTCTCGCAAGTATCCAAAGGGACCGTACTCTCAGCTAAGATCCCCATCCCTACGGAGGTACCTCCCATTGAGTACTCGAGTTCTGTTGGCAGATGATCACGGCGTAGTCCGCAAAGGGTTGCGATTCCTGCTTGAGCGGCAACCGGGAATGGAGGTCGTCGGTGAGGCGGCCGATGGCCGGGACGCCGTCCGGCTCGCCGAAACCACCAATCCCGACGTTGTCGTTATGGACGTGGGAATGCCGCTGCTCAATGGCATTGAAGCGACCGCGCAAATGGTCAAGCGCAATCCGTCTCTCCACGTGATCATTCTGAGCATGCACTCGGACGAGCACTATCTCCTCTCCGCATTGAATGCGGGTGCCAAAGGCTACCTCCTGAAGGGCTCGGCCGAGGAGGACCTGGTGCGCGCCATCCACTCGGTGTGCCGGGGCACGCCATTCTTCAGTCCCGAAATCACCAAAACCATGTTGGAGGACTACATGCGGTTCCTTCAGCAGCGCAATCTTCAGGATTCCTACGACCTGCTTACCGAAAGAGAGAAGGAGGTGCTGCAACTCCTTGCGGAAGGCAAGTCGAATAAGGAGGTGGCCAATATTCTGGATATCAGCGTATACACTGTCGATAGCCACCGCCTGCACCTCATGCAGAAGCTGAACCTCCACAATACGGCCGAGATCGTTCTGTACGCGGTGCGAAAGAAAGTGATCCTTTGAGTAGTGTGTTCCTGCTGGCAGTTCTGCCGGCCTTGGTTGGCGAAGGTGTTAATATATCAGTAGCCTAACCCAATCCTTATTCTTTCTTTATGATTTAAACGCACGAGCTTAGACAGGTGGCGTCGGCCAGGGCTGGGACCGCTGACCTAATTCTGTCTTGAAATACGTTCATCAGGCGCGCTTAGCCAGACCCTTCCCCGCATATGCGCCAACCCGATGGCAGAGCTTCGTTGCGCGAAGGTCCAGCTCGTATCGCTATTGCAATAACCGCATCTCGGGAAGTTTTGACCCTCGAGAACTGTCCGTCCCGCGCCATGGCACACCGAGTGATAAATCCCCGAAACGCGGTTTCTCTGCCCCGTCCTGTTCGGCGGCGCCGTGGCCATAGCTCAACTTTCCTATTTTATCGCTTCAAGCCGCCGCGGTGGCATCCTGTTTCAACAGGATTTCTCAATCCGACCTATTCATCCTAGACTAACGCTGTAGGGAGAGGAGGTACTTTTAATAGCAAATAACGTCCTTTACATATCGTTTTATCGTTAAGTGCAGTTAACGGTCGACGGGCAGGTTTTGGCCATCGGGGGCGCGCTTGAGGAGATAGAAACGGGTGGCCTCGGCGGCTTGGTCTTCGCGATCGGCGTCGCATCGGGGGCGACTATTTCCAGGCGATGCAGATGCGGCTGATGGCCGGGCGATTCCTGAACTCCGGGGACTTTCCGGCCGAAGGCTTCGGCGTGCCGCGTGGGGTGGTGGTGAGCGAAAGCTTCGCCCGGTTGTACTTCCACGGCGGAGATGCGGTGGGCGGCCGCGTGCAGCACGGGGCGCCGGGCAACGCGTGGTCGACGATTGTGGGGATCGTCGCGGATGTACGCCACTCGAGTCTCGAAAAATCTCCGCAGCCGACCCTCTACGAGCCTTCCTGGTTCGCCGACGCGCTGGCGGTTCGCACGGCCCTGCCGCCGGAAACGGTAATTGCATCGGTCCGGCACGTGATGCACGATATCAATCCGGCAGTCGCGCTATCGGACATACAGACGATGCGCGACCGGACCACGGAGGCCTCTGCGCGCAGGAGGTTTCAGACGGTGCTGCTGGCGGCGTTTGCGGGGATCGCGGTCTTCCTGGCGCTGGTTGGGTTGTATGGCTTGTTGTCGTATGCGGTGAGGCAGCGTAGGGCGGAGACCGGCGTGCGCGTGGCGTTGGGAGCGGGCCGGGGAGCGGTGGTCGGAATGGTGGTGCGGCACGGTTTGACGCTCACGGGCGCGGGGCTCGCGGTGGGGCTTCTGGCGGCCGCGGCGCTGGCGCGTTGGGCTTCGAGTTTGCTTTATGGCGTGCGCGCCTTGGATCCCGTGACGTTTATTGTTGTGCCGGTGTTCATGATCGCGGCGGCGGCGATTGCCTGCTTCGTACCGGCGTGGAAAGCGGCGCGCATCGATCCCGTCAGTTCCTTGCGGGAGCAATAGAGGGAAGAGTCAGGTTTTCGGCTTCTTGAGATGCCGGTACACTTTGTATCCCGCGAGGAACGCCAGGGCGCCGGCAACCGCTCCCACTCCAATGACGATACCGGCCGAGAGTCCCGTGGCGGCTCCTTGAGCGGCCAATTCCAGGACGCCGACCGTGGCGCCACCGGCGCCACCCGCACCCGCGCCAACTCCCGCCACGGCAATTTCTCTGGCCTTTTCCTTGTCGCCTTCCGTCATGGGGTTTCCAGTTTTATTATCTCGCACCGGCGGGATCGGTGGCGGAAGCAGCCGATACCCAAATGGGTTCGCGTCCTTTCCCGCCGCCGACAAGCATCGACACGAGTGTCGATGCTGCACGCAGGAGTGCGTGCGCCACGGCTGGTCATCAAGCCGCCCGGGTGCCGGCGGCAAGGGGGTGCCCTTTGGGCCCGGCGTTACCCGATGACTCCCAGCTTTCGGAGCGCTTCGTCAATCTCGGGCCGCACCAGTACGCCCTTCGCGATCTCCGTCAGCCGCTTCTGTTCGCGCTCGATCTGCCCGCGGGCCAGCCTCGCGACTTCGGCCGCGTCGTCGAGCGGCACCACCGTCACACCGTCGCGATCGGCCACGATCACGTCGCCAGGGCGCACCGCGACTCCCCCGCAAGCGATGATGGCGCCGACCTCGCCCGCGCCGTCCTTATTGCACCCGTTGGGGCACAGGCCGCGCGCATAGACCGGAAGGCCGAGAGCCTGAAGCGCGTCGGCATCGCGCACCGTGCCGTCCACGATCACGCCGCGCACCCCGATCTTCACGGCGCTCGTGGCGAGCAATTCGCCGAAGCCGGAGTTTCCCACGTTGCCCTGCGTGTTCATCACCACGATATCGCCCGCCGCCGCCAGCGAGAGCGCCTTGTGCAACATCAGGTTGTCTCCCGAATGGCACCACACCGTGATGGCCGGACCAATGATGCGCGGCGATGGCCAGATCGGCCGTATGTCCCGATCCATGCCGCCGAGCCGCATCATCGAGTCGGCCACCTGCGCGCTCGACGCCGCACCGAACGCCTCCAGCAGCGCGGCATCCGGCCGCGGCCAACCGGCATGAACGCGGAATCCCACCTTACCGGGCATCCAGAATCTCCTTCGCGGCGGCCGCCACACCCGCGCCGGGCGCCGCCTTCCAGCCCAGCGCGCGCAGCGTCTCTTCGAGATGCAGCAAGTCGGTGAAGATATCGCCGGCATCGATGTGGCCCATGGCGCCGATGCGGATGACCTTCCCCTCGAGCTTGTTGCGCGAGCCGGCGATCACCGTGCGGTGACGCTCGTACATGCCGCGCACGATGTCGCCGCCTTTCAGCCCTTCGGGCACGTGCAGGCAGATCACGGTGCTCGAGACGGTTTCCGACTGCGGGAACGAGCGCAGCCCGAGAGCCTCGCAGCCGCTGCGCAGGGCCGCGGCCAGCCGCCGGTGCCGGTCCAGCACCCGCGGCAAGCCTTCCTCGTGGATCATCTCCAGAGCTTCCGTCAGTCCCGCCATCATCGATACCGCCGTGGTGAACGGTGTCCCCGATTCCTCCAGCGAGCTGAGCGCCTTGCGGAAGTCCCAGTAGTATCGCGGCAGCCGGTCGTCGCGATTCACCACCTCGCGCGCCTTGGCGCTCAAGCTCACGAGGCCCAGACCGGGCGGGCACATCAGCGCCTTCTGCGAGGATGAGGCTACGATGTCGATGCCCCACTCGTCCTGCCGCATTTCGATTCCGCCGAGGCCGCTCACCGAATCGACCAGCAGCAGGGTGGGACGCTCGCGCAGCACGGCGCCGATCGCCGACAGATCGGCGACCACGCCGGTGGAGCTTTCGTTGTGCACGATCACCACCGCGCGGTAATCCTGCGCGGCCACGCGGCGTTCGATATCGGCAGGATCGGGCGCGCGGCCCCAGGCCACATCCAGCGTATCGACGCACGCGCCCAGCGCCCGCGCGATGGCGACGAAGCGCTCGCCGAACATCCCGTGCGTGGAGATGAGCACGCGCTCGCCCGACGCCAGGATGTTGACGAGGCTCGCCTCCATCATGCCGGTGCCTGAGCTGGCGAAGAACAGCACCGGGTTGACGGTTCCCAGGATGGGGCGGATCAGCTCCTCCGCCCTGGCAAAAATCGCGCGGAACTCGGGCCCGCGATGGCTGAGCACCGGCCGCGCGATGGCTTGGCGCACGCGTTCCGGCACGGCGGTCGGCCCCGGCAGCCGCAGACGGTAATCGGAATCAATCACGGAATCCGCCCCTCTCACGAAAGTATGGCACCAGTCCGCCCGCTCCGATGATGTCCAGCATGATTTTGGGAAGCGGGTCAGTGGCAATCGTCTCGCCCGTGGTCTCGTCGCGGACGAGATCGCCCGAAAGCGTGATGCGGTCGCCCTCGCGGATGCGGCTGGTGTCGCAGATCACCGGCAGCAGCCCGTTGTTCACGGCATTGCGGTAGTAGGTGCGCGAGAAACTGCGCGCCAGCACCGCGCGAATTCCCGCGCCGAGCACCGCGGTCACGGCCACTTCCATGGCCGATCCGCAGCCGAAATTCTTGCCGGCAACTATGAGGTCGCCCGATGCCACCGATGCCGCGAAAGCAGGATCGATCTCCTCGAACAGGAACTGGCGGAGCACCTGCGGATCCAGGCTCTCGCGCTTGCGCCGCGAGGTGATGATGTAGTCGGTATTGATGTCGTCGCCGAAGACGCGCGCCCGTCCCGTCATTACCTGATGACGTCCCGTCATGCCCCGATCTCCCGCGGGTCCGTGATGGCGCCGCGCACCGCGGCAGCCGCACAACTGGCCGGCGACGCCAGGTAGATGGCGGCGCTGCCGTTGCCCATGCGGCCCTTGAAATTGCGATTCGCGGTGGAGATGACGTTGACGCCATCGCCCGGAATGGCGCCGCAGGTGCCGCAGCACGAGCCGCAGCCGGGCGTCCCGATCACCGCGCCCATGGCGATGAAATCGGCAAGGGTGCCATCGCGCGCCAGGGTCTCGAGCACCGCGCGCGATGCCGGGGTCACGACCAATTGCACTCCGGGCGCGACGCCGCCGCCGGCCTTCAGCACGTCGCGCGCCTCGTGAAAATCGCGCGTCCGGCCTCCCGTGCACGTGCCCAGGTACACCATCTGCACGGGCGTGCCGCGCGTATCGGCGATCGCGGCGACGCGGTCCACCTGGTGGGGCAGCGCGACCAGCGGCTCTAACCGATCGAGCGCGATTGCCACTTCGCGCGCGTAGCGGGCATCGGCGTCCGGGGCCACTCCGCCATCCGCGGGGAAGATCCCGTTCTTCGCCCCCATCTCGACCGCCATGTTGCACAGCACGAGCCGGTCGTCGAGATCGAGCGAGTCCAATGCCTTGCCCGGAAGCACCTCGCCTGAAAACTCCAGCGCCTGATACGCCGCGCCGTCAGCGCCCAGTTCGCGCGCGAGCGCCAGCGCCACATCCTTGGCGTAGACGCCGGGCGGCCGGTCGCCGGTCAGCGTCACGCGAATCGATTCCGGCACCTTCAGCCAGATTTTCCCGCCGATCAGAATCGCCGCCAGGTCCGAAGAGCCGATTCCCGTAGCGAAGGCATTCAGCGCGCCGTAAGTCACCGCGTGGCTGTCGGCCCCCACCACCAGGCGCCCAGGAGCGGCGCGTCCCGATTCGACGATCAGTTGATGGCCGATGCCTTCGCCCACTTCCCAAAGAGCGATGCCGTGGAGCGCGGCGAACCGGCGCATGCGGTCGTGCAGTCGAGTGGTCGCCGTGCTTTGTGGCGGCGCGTAATGATCGAGCGCGAAGACGATTCGTTGCGGATCGAAGACCCGCTGCCCGCCCATGGCGTCGAAGTAATCGAGGGCCATCGGCGTGGAACCATCGGTGCCGAGGGCACAATCGACCTCGCAGACTACTACATCGCCGGCGCGGGCGTTGCGGCCGGACTTCGCGGAGAGGATTTTTTCACTGATGGTCTGGCCGGGCATCCGTTAGAAACAGCATAGCAACGGAGCCGGGGGTTGGCAGGCGGAAGCGCCTGCCCCACCTGCCCGGCCCCCTCTTCAGGAGCATGCCGTCTGCACATTCCACTCGGCATCGGAGGAAAGATCGTTCAGAAACTCGCGGAGTAGTGACAGCTTGGACTCCAGCAAGCGGCGTTCGGATTCTGTCAGGCCGTGGACTATGCGCTGTCGGATGCGGCGTTTCGTAGGCGGATCGAGGCGGTCGAGAATCTTCTCAGCCTCGTGGGCAATGATGACGCGGCAGTTCACAGGCCGCGTTCGCGCTCGTAATCTTCGAGGGTTTAACGCGACCTGCCGCGACATCAGCCAGCCCGCGGTCGATAGAGGCAAGTGTCTCCGCCTCGAGTTGCGGGCCGTTCTCGTCAGCGGCCTCGCGGAGATCCTCCAGCCAAACGCGCGCGAGACTCCGCTTGCTCCTCGGGCAACTCGTCAACCAGGTGGTGGAGCGCTTCACGTGTCGTCATGCTTGGGTTCCTTGTCTTCCATGATAACTCCACATTTTTCTTACGAGATCGAGGGCGGCCCTTAGAGACCATTCGGTCCTCGAGATCCGGCGGACGTAAACGGCGCCGGTTTGGACGTTTGAACGCACCAGAACGGTGGACTGCGGCGCGCCGGCCGAGAACCGCCGTTGCGGCGCGAGAATCATGATGGCGTGCTCTCGTCCGGCTAAGGCCGTCCGGAGCTCTGCTAATCGGATAAGATAGTATTATTATTTCTATGAGGATCTCTGGTCTGCTGGCGTACGCCGGTCTAACGCTATCCGCTTATGGTCAGCCGTCCACGCCCGATGTCGCCGAGCAACAGTCGATTCTCTCTCGAATCCGCGAGGGAGCGATCGGCTATGCCGACCGTTTGCAGGACTTCGTTTGCATAGAGGTTACGATTCGCAGCGCCGGCGGCTTAGGCGCCCACACACGCTGGAAGCGGCTCGAAACGCAGGAGCAGGAGCTTACGTATGTGGCACACAGGGAGGGCCGTAAGCTGCTAAAGGTGAACGGCAAGGCGGCCACCGACGATCAGAAAAAGAAAATCAAGGGCGGGTATTTCACCCCCGGAAGCGAGTTTGGTTCTTACTTCCGCAAGGTTTTCGACCCGAAGGCCAAGGCGGAGTTCGATTGGGACCACGAGGAGGCATTACCTGGCCGCCGCATTTGCGTGTTCCGCTACCGGGTGCCACGATCGACCTCCACATGGTCAGTGACGGTCAACGGGGATGAGATTGGGTTGGGGCACCACGGTTTTGTGCACGCCGACTGCGGGACCGGCGCCGTGATGCGGCTCCAACTCGAGACGGAGATATCGGACGGTAAGCCGATCGGGCTACAGGTGGATGTTCATTATGGCTTGGTGGATATCGCCGGCAAGGAGTTTTTGCTGCCGCAGGCGGTGGAAGAGATTGCGCGCTATCACAGCACACTAACGAAAGTGGAAATGGAGTTCCGGGATTATGGGAAGTACAGCTCGGACTCGACCATCACGTTCAAGTGAGGGGCTATCGAGGCGGCTATCGAGGCTCCAGAGGCTCTTCCGCCTTCTCCGGAAGCGTCAGGCGCCGCCCGTGCAGGATCATCATGCGGCGATCCAGTTCTCTGGCGTAGGCGGTGCCTTCCAGTTCCGCTCGCGGCACGGAAAGCACGGTCAGGTCCTCCCGCGCGCGGGCGACAATCAGCAGCGCGTCCGCGGTGTCGCCGAGTTTGGGCGATCCGCCCGGAGAGTCCTCTCCACTCGCGGGAATGTCGCCAACCCAGTTGCCTCGAAGATCCACGATCGCCGGCATGGGCCACGCGGCGAAGCGCCTCTGTGGATCGTCATAAATCCTGGTGTCAAAGACGATGAGCCAGGTGCCGGCCCCGGCGGCGCGGAGCTGTTGTTCGATGTAATGCAGACCTGGACCTCTGGGAGTTATGCGCTGGAAGTGTCCCGCGCCCATGAGTAACAGCGCGCGCCGGTTTTTGGCGAGAACCTCTTCTTTTACCTGGCGCGCATAACAAGTATCGCGATCTGCCAAGAACGGAATCAACTGTTCCCGATTCTCAATTCTGTCCCAGTCGCCAGGAGGCCCCCCGAGTACGATGCGCACCTGGTGCTTGCCCCGACGCTTCAGGTTGGCCTCGCGCACGGCTTTATAAAATGACTCGTACACCGGCGACGGTGCATCAATCGCGCCGATCGCATTGCGCCACGCCTGCTGTACCTTTGCGAAAGGAACGCTCTCGCCCGCGATATAGCGGTCCACCGACTGTTGATAGAGCGAATTTCCAAACTCCATAACGATATCGTCCACGCGATCGGCAAACTCGGGCGTGGCGACGAGTTCACGCAACCACTCGTATTCCTGTTTGCAGCCATGCGCCTCGCCGAACATCACGATGTTGTGATCATCGAACGCGCGCAGAACGGCGGCGGTGGCGTGCCGCGGCTTGGGCGGTTGGCTCTGCGCGCCGCAGAAGGAGGCGACCCCGAGCAACATGAAGAGAACAGGTTTCATACCCGATTCTACGGCGAAACGGTCTGAGCGGCGCAAATTCCGTCTCGGATCGGGAGCGCCTCTGGCGGCAGAAGACCGGGCCCGAAATCGGGCTGATTCGGTTGTGCAAAAAGCGGGTCCAGGGGGACCCGCGCGGACCAGGGGGTCCGCCCCACCATTTGTGCAGCATTCCGGGCGGTGGGGAACACTAAGCGGGATCCTCGGCTTGAAGTAGCGGCCGCGGGCGCGTAGAATCTATCCCATGTACAGAGGGATGTTTTCGCGAGTACTCGGGACCGCGTTGCTTTGCGCGCCGCTCGCGGCACAGCAGCACGCCGGCCACTTCAGCCAGGCAGATGTGGAGCGGGGCGCACGCCTCTATGGGGCCCATTGCCAGTTCTGCCACGGGGTTGGCGGCGACACGGTCCCCAATGTCGACCTGCGCGGCGGCCGGTTCCGGCACGCGGCTTCGGATGAAGACCTGGGCCGCGTGATCGCCGCCGGAATTCCGGGCACGGCCATGCCGCCGCACAAGTTCGACGAGGCCGAGTTGACCGGTATTGTGGCCTACATACGGTCGATGCGGGACGTCAATGTTGGCGCAGTGATGACCGGCGACGCCGGCCGCGGCCAGCGCGTGTTCGAAGGGGCGGGCGGGTGCGAGGGTTGCCATCGGGTCGGCGCGCGGGGCTCGCGATTCGGTCCGGAAT
>OMOG01000733.1 GCA_900290305.1 Candidatus Sulfopaludibacter sp. SbA4 | reverse complement strand
GATTGCCCGACCCACCGCTGGGGGCCTACATCTGGCTGGCGGAGATGTATGACCGATTCGGGCAGGAGTCGGATCGCGACGCGGCGTTGTCCCGGGCCGCAACCCTGCCCGGTGGACGCGAGGCGGTGGCGAAAGCCAGGACGCGTCAGAATGCTCAAGGGCGGAAATGACAGAAATGCCTGGGGGCGCTATTACAAGAAAAAGGGCAGATGCTTGCGCTCCTGCCCCGAAAGAAAGACAGAGCCGAAACTAGAACGTGAAGCGCGCGCTGACCTGCAGGCGGCGTGCCTGCGTGCCATCGGGGAAGCCGCCATCGCCCTGCCCGACACCGAAGGCCGTCGGGGTATAAGTAAGCACGCCCTTCGCCTCGGTGAAGGCCTGGGTAGTCAGGCTGGTAGGCGACCAGTTGTTGGCGATGTTAAACGCCTCGAAGCTAAGGCCCAGCTTCATGCTCTCGCGGGGCAGCGGAATGACCTTGGTCAGGCGGAAATTCTCCTGCTCCACCCACGGCGTGTAGAGGCTGTTCACCGGCAGGAACGGGACGCGGAAGTTCCCGTTAAACCCGTCGAGGGCGGAGGCGCTGTATAACATGGCGGTGGGCGTGTCGTTCATGTGGATCGACAGGCTGGTCGGACGGCCGCTCTGGATGGTCGTAATGCTCGAAAGCTGCCAGTTGTTCACTACGTATTTGGCGAAAGCGCTGTTGGAGTGCAGGAGGGTAGGCGCCCACACAAACGTGTAGGTAAACCTCTGCCGCTGATCGAGCCCGCCGCTGCCTTTATCGAAGCCATAGATTCCGTTGTAGGTCCAAAGACCGTCGCTGAATCCGAAGATCGCGTTGGTGGCAGCGCCCTGCCCGTCGTCGATTTCGTGGGACCATGAGTACGACGCGGACGACTGGAATCCATGGGAGAACTTCTTGTCAAACGTAATGGAGAGCCCGTCGTACCAACTGCTGACGCCGTTGGTTTCCAGGTAGATGGGGCCGAAATTCGGGTTCGGCCGCGCACTCGTCGAGTAAACCTGAGTCGCATAGGCTGCCGGGTAGCCGGCCGGCGCGCCGGAGAGGGTGTAGGTGAAGGGCGCACCGAGCGCGGGAGCGTTGACGTCCTGGGTGCCGTAGAGGCTGACCCCGCGGCTGAAGATTCCGGAAACGGTAAGCACCATGTCCTTCGCGAGCTGCCGCTCTACCGCAATGGTTGCCTGTTCGGAATACGGCGTCTTCAGATTCGGGCTGAGAACGTCCAGGGTGGAGGCGCCCGAAGTGATACCAGTGACCGGCGCAGCGAGGGCGTTCGGGAAAACCGGACCGGCAGCCAGCAGCGCCGCGTTGGAGGAGGTCAAGGAATCCGATATCTGATACGCGCCGTTGCCGGTGTAAACGTCGTCAAGTATGCCGCCGACCAGACGCGCATAGAACGTACCGGCGCCGGCGCGGATTACCGTTTTCTCATTGAGCCGGTAGGCGAGTCCGATGCGCGGCATCAGATTCACCGAGCCGGTGTGCAGCGGCGCTCCGGTCAGCGGGTACAAGGGATTGGCGGCAGGCGGCGGCGGCATAAACGTATGTTCGTACCGCGCGCCCAGCGTCACCGTCAGCCGGTCCGAAACCTTCCACTGATCCTGGAGATAGAATCCGATATCCTTGATGGTGTAATCCACCAGGGGATTGCCGAATGTCTGGCTATACCCCGACCAGCTCTTGAGGCCGGCCGTGTTGCCGGAGTAGTCCTGGGCGAACGAGGTCACCGTCGGATAGGTATAAGACCCATACCGGTTGCTGAGATAGTTGACGTTGTCATTGACATGCTCGTAGGTGAACCCGAACTTGATCGTGTGCCTGCCCTTTACCCAGCTCACGTCGTCGGCGATCTCGTGGCGGACTTCCAGAGGCTCAACCCGCGGGAGGTAGGTTGCGGGTCCAAGCTGGACGCCGGCCACAGACACATCCAGATAGCCAAGGCCGCCGCCTAACTCCGCCTGATCGAACCCGTCGGCCTGGCGGTCGGTATCCAGCCCGTAGCGGAATGAGTTGACCAGGCTGTTGGAGATCACCGAGGTCCAGGTGGCCTTCCCGTTGCGCACGGCCACGCTGTCGTCGCCGTTGCCCGTGATTCCCGCGCCGGTGGTGGAAGTGAGACCGGTCTGGATACCGTTGGGCGACTTCCAGCGCAGGAAATTGAAACTGGCGCTGAACGTGTTGCGGTCGTTGAGGTGATAGTCCATCCTGCCGAAGTACAGGTCATTGCTCGCCGTTCGCGGAATCTGCCCATAGAAGCGCGGCAGCAGGGCGTTAATCGCCGAGCACTGGGCGGGCGTGGCGGGAGACCCGCAGCCAACCCAGACCTGGTTAACCGTGTCGAGGAAACCGACCTTCACCTGGCTGTCCACAAAGGGGAAATTCCGGCGCGTGACGTCCGCGCTCAGGAAGTAGAACAGCTTGTCCTTGACAATCGCCCCTCCTGCCGTTCCGCCGGTCTGAATGCGGTGTTCGGTGGGGTTAAAGGCGGAATAAGGGTCGTGGGCGTCGAAACCGGTGCTGCGCAGGAAGTAGAACGCGCTTCCGTGAACGCCGTTCGTGCCGCTCTTGGTCACGGTGTTCACTACGCCGCCCATGGCCCGGCCGTATTCGGCCGAGACGTTCGCCGATACCACCTCAAACTCCTGGACCGCGTCGGCGGAGATCTGCGATTGGATCCGGGTTCGCCCGGCGTTCTCGTCGTAGAACTGCTCGGTGTTGTCGTTGCCATCCAGCAGAAACGAGTTATTGCCGGCTACGCCGCGGAAGGTAAGCAGGCCGAAGGTGGCGTCGTTGGTCACGCCGGGAGTATTCAGCACGAAAGAGTCGACGCGGCGGCCGTTAATCGGCAGATCCGTAATCTCGCGCGTGCCGACCACCTGGGAAACGTCGGTTTTGGTATCGTCCAGGAGTTGAGCGGCCGCGGTCACTTCGACAGACGTCGACGTCTGGCCAAGAGCCAGCCGGATGCTCATATTCAAATTCTGGCCAACCTGCAGATCGATGTCGCTCGCGACATACTCGGCAAACCCCGCGGAGGTCACCGTGACCTTATAGCCGGGGCCCGGAGCCAAAGCGGGAGCGGAAAAGATCCCGGAGCCATTGGTCGCCAGCGTGCGCAGCACGCCGCGCGATTCGGTTGAGATCACAACCTTCGCGTTGGGGACCACCGAGCCGGAGGGGTCTTTGACCTCTCCCGAAAGTCCCGCCACGCCGCCCGCGGATTGCGCAAACGCGGGGACGCAGGCAAATAGCAATAGCGCAGCTAACGGCTTCAAATTCATGACTCACCTCTCGATTTTTTCGGTGCTGGCATAAGCATACCAGACCTTAATTACGGTTCAATGAACCCCATTCTCTTGTAATTTAGTATACACCCGTACGTTTTGGACCCCACCCTCTGCGGTGCAAATTTACATGCGCCACATCCCGCCTGGAACGCTGCCAGACCAAGATAGGATTAAATCCGCGCGGTGGGAGTCCTGGCTATACTGAAGCTTAATGTTAACTATGGATAACCTCAGGGAAAGACTGGCGGGGGTGCGGGAACGGATGGCGCGGGCGGCGGAGCGGGCGCGGCGCGATCCGGCCGGAATTACGCTGCTGGCGGTGACCAAGGTGTTCCCGGCGGCCGCGATCCGGGAGGCTTACGAGCAGGGCCTGCGGGAATTCGGCGAGAACTACGTGCAGGAGTTCGAGCGCAAGGCGCCCGAAGTCGGCGGACTGGCGGGGGCGCGGTTCCACCTGATCGGTCATTTGCAGTCGAACAAATGCCGAAAGGCGGCGGAAATCTTCCAGTCGATCCAGACGGTGGACTCGCCGAAGCTGGCGCGGCGCCTGAATGAAGCGGGACCCGCGTTGGACGTCATGCTGGAAGTGAAGCTCTCGGAGGAAGATGCCAAGAGCGGGGCGGAGGCGGAGGCGCTCCCGGAATTGATCGAAGCGGTGCGCGGCTGCGCGAACTTGCGGCTGTTGGGGCTGATGACCATGCCGCCGTGGTCGGACGACCCGGAGGCGTCGCGGCCGTATTTCCGCCGCTTGCGGGAGTTGGCGGAGAGGCACGGGCTCGGCGGGCTTTCGATGGGGATGTCGCACGATCTGGAGACGGCCATCGAAGAGGGCTCGACGTGCGTGCGGGTGGGAACGGCGCTGTTCGGGAAGCGGAAGCGGGAATAGCGCGGCTGCATTCGCGCAGGCGCACCAATTTGATGCATAATGGTGTTATGAGTGCGGCCAAGAGTGTGGTACGGCAGAGCGTTAGCATGCCGGCGAATATCGCCGCTCAGGTTCGCCGCCTGGCAAAGGCGCGCAGGCTCAGCGCCAACCGCATGCTCCTGGAGTTGATCGAGAACGGCATGGAGGCCGAGAAGCGCAAACAGCGCGAGTTCTTCGACCTCGCCGAGCGCTTCCGCAACGCCACCGATCCGGAAGAGGTCAAACGCCTGGGTGACCAGATGGGCCGAATGGTCTTCGGCGAGTGATGCCAAGGATCGAGACCTGGGGCAATCTTCCAACCGGTGTCCGCCAGCACCTGATAGACCGCATGCGTGACCGGGCGATCGGCATGGCCGACCTCAATCGTCTTCGGATCTGGATTGACTCGAATCCGGAAGTGCCGGAAGGCGATTGGTACAAGGATTTCGGCTCATTCAAGATCTGCGGCAGCGGATCGTTGCCGAAAACTTTCCTGCGGCGTGGTCAAGCCGCGAGGGGGAAGGCCGTCTAAGCGGCGATGCTCGGGAAGCGGAAACCCGACAAGGATTGAGGTAAGGTTGGAGTATGGGACTGACGTTGAACATCCCCGATTCCGTGATCCAGGGCCTTCGCCTGCCCGAGGGAGAAATCGCCCAGCGCCTCAGGACTGAGTTGGCAATTGCGCTCTATTCGCAAGGCGTGCTTTCCTTGGGGAAAGCTGCCGAGCTTGCCGAAAAAAGCCGGATCATGTTTGGGGAATTGGTAGGCGAGAGGGGGATTCCGCGGCAATACAGCGAGGAAGACCTGGCGCAGGATCTCTCTTATGCTCGTGACGAGTGACACGTCGCCTATTTCTAACCTCGCGATTACTGACCGGCTGAATCTTCTACGGACGCAGTTCGGAGAAATCTGGATACCTGGTGCGGTCGACAATGAACTGGGGAACCTACGTCATCCATCGGCACTGGCGAGCATCCGGCAGGCCCTGCAAGAGGGGTGGGTCAAACTGTGCCCCGTCCGCGGTTCTCGCGTGGTCGCGTTGCTCGCATCGGGTCTTGATTTGGGTGAAGCGGAAGCGATTGCACTATCCGTCGAATTGTCGGCAGACTGGTTACTGCTGGATGAACGCGCAGGAAGGAGTGTCGCGGAGCACGCCGGCATCCGTGTGACGGGTGTGCTCGGGATCTTGTTGCGAGCGAAGCAGCGCGGCCAGATTTCTGTGGTGAAGCCGGAGTTGGAAGCCCTACGGCGCCGCGCGCGGTTTTTCATCGCTTCACGCCTGGAAGAGCAAATCCTCCGGAGCTCCGGCGAGTGACCATCGGCTTCTATTCCCCCCTCCCGCCCGCGCGCACCGGCGTGGCGGACTACGCCGCGGCGCTGCTGGCCGGTCTCCGGACACGTGGGCGCGTGGATATCGCGCCCGCGCGCTGCGATGTGGCGCTTTATCACCTGGGCAACAATGCGCTGCACGCGGAGATCTATCGCCGCGCCCTGGAAAGACCCGGGGTCGCCGTGCTGCACGACGCCGTGCTGCACCACTTCCTCCTGGGACAACTCGGCGAGCGGGAGTACGTCGAGGAGCTCGTCTACAACTATGGCGAGTGGAACCGGGGACTGGCGCGCGAATTGTGGCGGGGCCGCGCCGCATCGGGCGCGGACGGCCGCTACTTCGACTACCCCATGCTGCGGCGCGTGGTGGAGCGGTCGCTGGCGGTGGTGGTCCACAATCCGGCGGCGGCCCGCGCGGTGAAGCAGCATCGGGCGGGCGCGCGCGTGGTGGAGATTCCGCACCTGTTCTCCCCGCCCGGCCCAGAGGGCACCCCGCCGCGCACGGCCGACGTGATTCGCTATCGCCAGTCGCTCGGCGTGGAGCCCGGCACGTTCCTGTTCGGCGTGTTCGGATACCTGCGGGAATCGAAACGCCTGGCCACCGTGCTGCAGGTGTTCGACGAGATCCGCCGGGAGAAGCCGTTCGCGGGGCTGCTGGTGGCCGGGCAGTTCGTCTCCACGGACCTGGAGCGGGCGGTTTCGCCGCTGCTCCCGGCGCCGGGGGTGGTGCGGCTTCCCTATCTCGACGAGCGCGATTTCTGGCTGGCGGCGTCGGCCGTGGACGCCTGCATCAACCTGCGCTACCCGGCCACGGGCGAGACTTCGGGAATCTCCATCCGGCTGATGGGCATCGGCAAGCCGGTCCTGGTGACGGATTCGCTCGAGTGCTCGCGCTTTCCCGAAGACGCCTGCCTGCGCATCCCGCCGGGGTTGGAAGAGCGCGACTCGCTGCGGCAGCACATGATTCTGCTAACATCGTTGGCGAGGGTGGCCAGCGCCATCGGCCAACGGGGGGCCGGGCACATCCAGGCACACCATCGGGTGGAAGAAGTTTCCACGCGTTACTGGGAATTGTTGTGCGAGTTCCGTACCTGATCCTGGCGTATTGCGCGGGGTTGTCCGCGGCGCCGAAGCCGGGCGTCCAGCAGTTGCACGCGCTGGTTCCGATGCGCGACGGCGTGCGGCTGGCGGCCAACGTCTTCCTGCCGCCGGACCACGCGCGCCTGCCCACGATCCTGGAGCGCACTCCGTATGGCAAAGGCGCCGAAATCACACCCAATTACCAGGCCTTCGTGGACCGCGGGTATGCGGTGGTGGTGGAGGATGTGCGCGGGCGCTACGCATCGGAGGGCGTGTTCCGGCCGCTCGAGCAGGAGCCCTCGGATGGCGACGACACGCTGAACTGGATCGCGCGGCAGAGCTGGTCGGACGGCAAGATCGGGATGATCGGCGGCTCTTACCGCGGCATCGTGCAGTGGAAAGTTGCGGTGCTCGGCAATCCGCATCTCAAGGCGATCTTTCCGGTGGTCTCCGGGGACGACGAATACCGCGACCGCTTCTACTCTCCCGGCGGCGCCATGAAGCTGGGGCATCGCCTGGAATGGATGGCGGAGAATCAGAAAGCGCCCGGATACCATCCGGACTTCGGCAAGTACACGCTGCACCTGCCGCTCCGCACCGCCGACATTGCGGCCACGGGCTGGATCTCGGACATGTTCCGGAAGGCGGTGGCGCATCCGGCATTCGATTCCTTCTGGCAGGCGATCAGCGTGCGGGAACAGCTCTCCAAGGTGCGGATTCCGGTCTTCGCGGTGGGCGGCTGGTACGACAATTTCGTGGAGAGCGACCTGGACGCCTACGCCGCGCTGCACAAGACTTCCGGGCTGAACCGGATTCTGGTGGGGCCGTGGCCGCACAACATGTCCATCCCGTTCGAGGGCGCCGATTTCGGGCCGGATTCCATGCAGCCGATCCGCCAGTATCAACTGGAGTGGTTCGACCAGTGGCTGATGGGCAAGGACACGCCGCTGGTCTCCCAGCCGCCGGTAAAGGTCTTCGTGATGGGCGCCAACAAGTGGATCGAAGCGCGCGAATGGCCGCCAGAGCAGGCACGTCCCAAGAAGCTGTTCCTGGAGGGCGATGGCCGCGCCAACACGCTGGCGGGCGATGGCGCCCTGAGCGACAAGCCTGCACGGCACGGCGCCGAGGACCACTACCTCTTCGATCCCTTCAACCCGGCGCCCACCCGCGGCGGCGCCGTGTGCTGCAATCCGCAGGTGTTTCCGTGGGGCCCCATGGATCAGCGCCCCGTGGAGCAGCGGCAGGATGTGCTGGTGTACTCCACGACGCCGCTGAAGCAGGACGTGGAGGTGGTGGGGCCGGTGCAGGTGGTGCTCTACGTAGCCACGAGCGCGAAGGACACGGACTTCACGGCCAAGCTGGTGGACGTCTTCCCGGACGGCTACGCGCGCAACCTGACGGACGGAATTTTGCGGCTGCGCTACCGGAACTCGCTGGAGCGCCCGGAGCCGGCCAAAGAGGGCGAGGTGTACCGGGTCACGGTGGATGCGGGCGTGACCGGCAACGTGTTCTTGAAGGGGCATCGCATCCGGGTGGAAATCTCGAGCAGCAA
>OMOG01000262.1:22771-23632 GCA_900290305.1 Candidatus Sulfopaludibacter sp. SbA4 | reverse complement strand
CCATTGTGAGCTGGATCTGCTGCATGTCTTCGTGCAACCCTGGGCCGCCTTCAGCGCGGCCGAAGGATATGCCACTCCTCCGCCGTTCGACCTGGAGTCGACCCTGGCGCAGGTGCACGCGGAGCTCGACGAATTCCTGCGCGACGAACTTCGAGGCATTACCGTGCGCCGGGAGGTGGGTGAGGGCGATCCGGCCCGCGCCATCGCCGAGTTCGCGTGCACGGAACAGTGCGACCTGATTGTCATGCCGACCCACGGCTACGGCCCCTTCCGCCGTTTTCTGCTGGGCTCGGTCACCGCCAAGGTGCTCCACGACGTACACTGTCCGGTTCTCACCTCGCCTCACCTGGAGCATCCGCCGGCCATGGAGTCGCCGCGTTTCGGGAAGATTCTGTGCGCCGTCGATCTCCGTCCGGAGAGCCGCCAGGTGATTTCGTGGGCCTCGCGATTGGCCGCCGAATTCGGTTCGGACTTGGCCCTCGTGCATGTCGTCCCGGATTCCGCCAGCCGGCTGGACGGCGTCACCTTTGAGCCCGCGTGGCATGCCGACCTGGTGGCCCGTGCGCGTGAGCAGGTGAACGCTCTGCGGAATGAGATGAATCTCTCGGCCGAAGTCCTGATTGAGGCCGGAGACGTTCCAGCGGCGGTGCGCGCGGCCGCCCAGGCCACCGGCGCCGATCTGTTGGTGGCCGGCCGGGGGCACGCGCATGGCGTCCTCGGCCGTTTGCGCACCCATACGTACGGAATCGTTAGGGAATCTCCGTGCCCGGTGCTGGCCGTTTGAAAGTAGCACAGGCATTCCTGCCTGTGTAGCACGGGCATTTCTTGACCCGTCACCGGGCTTGCCTGTGTGTGAAGGAG
>OMOG01000262.1:1863-22761 GCA_900290305.1 Candidatus Sulfopaludibacter sp. SbA4 | reverse complement strand
GCTGGGGAACGCCTGGCGGCATGCACGCATCGCGCGGCAACTCACCTGTCCCGCACTCGGCGCACTGGCGGATGTCGGCCTCGATCCCTGGTTTGCCGTCCGCCGGCACGTGTCGGGGGCCAATGAGTTCCGCGTGCTGCAGTGCTTCCGCTGGCCGGAGCACCGCGATTGCGCCCAGGAGTGCCTGGCCCAGATCGCACCGCGGTAGCCAGCACACAATTTGGGCCACGAATGAACACGGCGCGCCAAAGCAGCAACCAAAGGTGGCTGAACCGGTGCGATGCGGACGAATGGCCGAAAATGGGAGAAGCCGATCTTATGCGGTGCACCCCGTCGGTGAGACACGGGAGAAAAGACGCAGTCAGCGAGCGGTACCCTACCGAAAGCCGATCGCTGAACGCTGAACGCTGAAAGCTCCCTCCGGCACCAGTTCTTCGCGCAGTCTCCTGATGGCCATGCGCACCCAACTCTTCACGGTTCCCAGGGGCTGGCCCATGCGCTCGGCCACCTCCACCTGCGAGAGTCCTTCGAAGTATGCCATCTCGATGACGCGCAGGTGGTTGGGCACCAGTTTCCGCATCGCCGCCCTCACCCGGCGACCATTCTCGAACGCGGCAACCTCGGCCGTGAGCGATCGGCGATCGGCTTCGGCTTCGTCGTACGCCACGGTGTGGCAGTTGCGGGAGCGGACGGAACGCAGGTAATCGATGGCGCGATAACGGGCGATGGCCAGCAGCCACGGGCCGATGGCGCCCTTGCTCGCATCGTAGAATTGTATTCGATTCCAGACACGGAGAAAGGTCTCCTGGACCAGGTCTTCCGCGATCCCCGCGTCATGTACCATGCGCAGAATCACGGAAAAGGCGAGGCGGCCATAGCGGTCGTAGAGCTCCTCCATGGCGTCTCTATTGCGGCGTTGTAGTTCCACTACCAGGCCGTCATCGGTTTTGGAAGTCTGTGTCATCTCCATCTGTCCACTCCGCTGCTTGGGAATGCAATTGGCTGCCCGGAAGGAACGGTCAAGGAATCAATGGGTTGACGGCTCGAGCGGGCAGCGGTGTCAAGCAAGTTATGAGGCAGCCGCCGCGAGGTTTACAATGGCCCGCGGTTTATAATGGAGATAGGTATGCTGCAGAACATCCTGGCGCTGCTGTTTCTGGCCGCCCTACCGCAGTTTCAGGTGCGCGATACGGCGGGCGCCATCCATACCCCCGCCGAGTGGAGCCCGCCGAGTGGAGCGGCCACAAGGCCATCCTGCTGTTCTTCGTCACCACCGATTGCCCCGTCGCCAACAGCTACGTTCCGGAAATGAATCGCATCCGCGACGCGTATGCGGCGCGAGGCGTGCTGGTCTACGCGGTCGAAGCGGATACCACCACCCCAGAGGCCGATGTAGCGCGCTATGCGAAAGACTACCGCTACGCCTTTCCGCTGGTGCTCGATCCGCATCAGGCTCTGGTGGATCTCACGGGCGCCACCGTGACCCCGGAGGCCGTGGTCCTCACGTCCGAAGGCAAGGTGCTGTATCACGGAAGGATCGACAACCGGGTGGAGGATTTCGGCAAGCAGCGGCCGTTCGGCAAGCAGCGGCCGCAGGCCACGGAACACGATGTGCGCGACGCGCTGGATGCGGTGCTGGCCGGCAGGCAAGTGGCGCGGGCGGCAACGAAATCGATCGGGTGCGCCATCAATCGGATCAAATAGGCGTGTAAAATAAGAATCAACATGAGGCTTCGAGAGGGAATCGGCAGACTCGAACCGGAGGAGCGTGCCGCCATGCTGCAGATGCTGGCGGCGGGAATTAAATAGGATTGCGATGCTCACGCGAACGGATCGGCGAAAAACCACACAGGCACGAATGCCTGTGCTACTGGCGGCCTGCCTGTGCCTGGCCATTGCCGCGGACGATGAAGAGGTGAAGCTTCTGCCGGATGGCGAGGGCAAGGAAGCCACTACGCGGATGTGCCTGGAGTGCCACGGTACGGGCAACTTCCGGCAGATGCGCTTGAGCCGCGACGACTGGGCGGACCAGGTGGCGGAGATGGTGGACCGCGGCGCGAAAGGCACCGAGAAAGACATGGCCGCGGTGACCGACTACCTGACCAGGAACTTCGGCCCGGATTCCAAGATCAACGTGAATACCGCTCCACTGGTGGAACTGAAGACCATCCTGCGCATCACCGCACAGGAGGCCATGGCGGTACTTCAATACCGCGATACCAACGGGAAATTCAAGGAATGGCAGGACCTGCAAAAAGTACCTGGGGTGGATGCCAAGAAGATTGAAGCGAAGAAAGACCTGATGACGTTTTAGGTGGGACACTCCGTTGCACGGAGCGAGACCAAGGCAGGCCACAAAAGGCGATCCGGCTCCGCACGGACAAGTTGGCCTGCCTGCCTACTGCCTCGGCGGGCCGCCCCGGCCCTGTCTGGCCGATTCGGAAACCTTGTAGTCCACCGGCACCTGGAACAACGTGGACGGCGGCTCCGCGCGGCTCAGGTTGGACATCTTCGTAACCGTATCGCCCATACGCGGATCCGAGCGCTTGGACATCACCACGGACTTCAACTCCGTGGAATACCAGGTCTCGGTCACGATCTGGATCGGCTGTTCGTTACCGATCTGGCCTGCCGGGATGGTCATCGTGGTGCGGGTGCCGTCAGCTTGCACACCTTCCACCATCTGGCTGCCCAGCGCTTCGGTTTTGACATTCGGGTTGGCGCCACGGCGGGGTCCGCGCCCCGGGCCCCGGCCAGGATTTGTGGCGTCCGGGTTCGCCGCACGGCCCATCGGACGGTTCTGGCCTCCAGTCGGCGCGGGACGGGTCCAGGCAGACTTGTTGGCCGTGTGGGCCGTAGGATTCAGTGCGTAGTTCGCGCCGGCCACCGGATCGTTGATAAAGACCACGCCGGGCAGATTGGCGTTGGGCGCAAGGCCGTTCAGGGTCTTGAGCGTCTGCTCGCTGCGGGTTCTTCCCTCGGAGTCGCGATAGACCTTTACGGTAGTGGTCTGGTGAATGTGGTTGCCGTCGGGCAAGGTCTGGGTGGTCTCGGTCAGCACGTCGGCCGAGTACGGAGCGTTCTTCACCACGTGGCCGGGCATGCCGGCTTCCGCGCCGAGGAAACGCGCGCCGCCAAGCGGACCCGGGTCGAGCCCCGGTCCAAAACGGCCCGGGCCGCGGCCGGGCCCGGGCGGTTGAGCGATCGCGCTGACGGCCAGCGCCAGAAGCCCAATGAGAGTCGATCGAATCAGCATGTGTTGCTCCTATTCATCCAAGAACCGTACCGCCCGGGCCAAGCCGTCGGCGCCTAATACCACCTCGGCCTCTACCGGTTCGGAAGCGCGCTCCGCGCTTACCGCAAATCCCAGCTCGATCATCGCCGAACGTGGGACTTCGACACGCACTAAATTCACATCTTCGTTGGGAGCGATCCCGGCGGCATTCGGCAACGGGATGAAATCCTCGCCGCCGTAGGCCGAATCGCCGCCCATCTCGAAATCCGTACTGGCTCCGGCCGAGGCCAATTCGATTGCGCCCGGAGCGCTCCGGCGCGGCAACTGCGGCCGGCGTGGGCTCACCAGGAACATGGCCAGCGCGACCAGCACCGCAGCCGCCGCGGCCCATGCCGCAACCGGCGCCCAAAAGCCCGGAAGCCGAACCGCTTCCGGTTCAGGCGCCAACCCGGCATGGCTGCGGAAGGCAGCGGTGAGCCGGGCTTCCACGCGGGCCGGAGCCTGCAAACGGCGGGCTTCGAAGNNCGCCGTCAAGCTGCGTTGGCGGTCCCACCGGGCGGCGCAGGCGGTGCATTCCCGCAGATGGCCCCCATGGTCCTCGTGGCGGGCCAGTTCGGGCATCGTATTCCAAAACTCCTGGCAGTTCATGTCAAACACCTTACCGGCTTCCATGCTCCCATCGCCGGACGAAAATTCTTCTCCTGGTGCAGCTTTTCAAGCAGCAGCGCGCGCGCCCGATGCAGCCGCGAGCGCACCGTGCCGATGGGGCAGCCCAGAACCACCGCGGCATCGGCGTAGTCCACTTCCTCCAAATCGCAAAGCACCACCACTTCCCGGTAGCGCCGCGGCAACGCCGAAACGGCGCGGCGCAGGGACGCAATGCCTTCCCGGTGAGTGAGGTCCACCAGCGGATCGTCGTTGACCGCCAATTCCGGCCAGGTGGAGTTCTCTTCGACATCCAGGGCCACGTCGGAACGGCCGCGCTCCAGATATCGGAGCACCAACTTGCGTGCGATTCCGAACAGATAGCCGGAAAGGCTGCCGCGCTCCGGGTCGAATCCGCATTCATCGCGGATCAGCGCCAGAAAAACCTCCTGGGTAGTATCTTCCGCGACGGTCACCGAGCCGCTCATGTGCAGCGCGAATCGGTAGATGGCAGCCTGGCGCCGACGGTATAGCGCAAGGAAAGCCTGCTCATCGCCACTCCGCATCCGTATGAGCAGTTCGTCGTCCGTCTCGGTACCAAGCGTCATTAGGCTTCTTGATACTAATTTCCCATAAGGCCGCCAAAAGTTCCACAAATGCAATACGATATAAGAAGAAGTGGAAGTTTCAGGCGGTTATGGTTGTCAAGCGGAACATTACCGTTTTGGTACTTTACTCCTAGTAGTTACTATCCTAAGATCATTGGTGCATGGTGGGATTCGCGATGTCGCCCGGCAAAGAAATCGATGAAGTAAGCGCACTCCGGCGGAAGGTGGCCGAACTGGAGTCCGAACTGCGGGGCCACAAGCAGCGGGAGCAAACCAGCGAAACTCGGTTTCGCGCACTGGCCGATGCTTCCCCGGCGATGATCTGGATGTCCGGTCCGGACGCCTTGTACACGTACTTCAACCGTGCATGGCTGGAGTTTCGCGGCAGCCGTCTGGAAGAGGAAACTGGAAACGGATGGACCGAGCGGCTGCATCCCGAGGATCGGGATTTCTGCATTGAAACCTACCTGCGGTCGTTCAGCGCCCGCCAGCCGTTCCGCATGGAATATCGCATGCAGCGCGCGGGCGGGGACTATCGCTGGGTGGAAGATTCGGGTGTGCCCCGCTATGACGATGCAGGAGCGTTCGCGGGCTACATGGGAACGGCCACCGACATCAACGATCGCAAGCGCGGCGTATTCGTGCCCAACGAGGAATCCGTGAAAATGGTGCTGGCGCTGACCGAGCGCGAACGCCAGGTGCTGGTGCTGATCGCCAACGGAAAGTCCACCAAGGAGGCCGCGGCGCAATTGGGGATCAGCTACAAGACCGCCGATTCGCATCGCAGCCGGATCCTGGAAAAACTGGGTGTGCACGAGACCGCCAGCATGGTGCGGTACGCGATTCGCGCGGGGCTGATCGAGCCGTAGGTAGCACAGGCATTCTTGCCTGTGTGGCCTTCACTGCCATGGACCAATCTTTTCTCAAACAGGCCATTGAGATGGCGGTAGAGAGCGTCCGCCGCAACGGGGGGCCATTCGCCGCGCTGGTGGTCCGCGACGGAATTGTGATTGCGTCGGGCTCGAACCAGGTGACGCGCACCAACGATCCCACCGCCCACGCCGAAATCGTGGCCATCCGCGAGGCCTGCCGCGTGCTCGGAGACTTCCAGCTTACCGGCTGCGACCTCTACTCGTCCTGCGAGCCCTGTCCCATGTGCCTGGGGGCGTTGTATTGGGCGCGGCCCGCGCACGTGTACTTCGCGGCGACCCGGGAAGACGCCGCGGCGGCCGGCTTCGACGACTCGCTCATCTACCAGGAGATCGCGGTTCCGTACGCGGAGCGCAGCATCCCTATGCAGTGCGTGACCGACGATCAGGCCACACGTCCATTCGAGGAGTGGGCCAGAAAAAGCGACAAGATCGAATATTGATGGTGCGCCTGCTTGCGTTGTCGATCCTCGCGCTGGCAGCGGTGCACTCCCAGACCCCGCCGGACCGCCGGAGCTTCTGGGACGCGTGTTCCGGGATGGCCGGTTCGAGTTCAACAAGGAAGCCAGCAAACTGCTGCAGTATGCCATCCGCGACCGCAAATCCGGCGCGGCGGTGGACCTGGGGATGGGCGAGGGGCGCAACGCCGTATTTCTTGCAGCCCAGGGATGGCAGGTCACGGGCGTCGATTTTTCGGAGGTTGCCGTCAAGCAGGCGCGAGCACGCGCCGAGGCGGCGCACGTCAACCTCAACGCCATCACGGAAGACCTCGACCGTTTCGATACGGGCCGCGAAAAGTGGGACCTCATCGCGCTGATCTACATGCACGCATGGTTTCACGAAACGAAGCTCAATCTCCCACAGCGCCTTTCCGAGGCGTTGAAGCCCGGAGGACTGCTGGTGATCGAAGGCTACGCCGGCGGCCAGGGCGACTTCCAAACCAACGAGCTGCTGCGCGTCTTTGGCAACCTCAAGATCGTCCACTACGAAGATGTTCGCGACGAAGCGGATTGGTCTCCCGGCCAGAAGAGCCGGCTGGTCCGATTCATCGCCGAGAAGCCCACCGGAAACTGACCCGCGAGATCACATGGCATCGTCCGCCGAGGGACCGTACATGCCCGGCACCGGAATGTCGTTGAGCCGCAGGTATAGGCCGAGTTGCGCGCGATGGTGGATGCCGTGATTCATGACGAAGCTCCGCAGCACCGCGGTCCGCGGCATGGTGAAGATCTCGTGGCCTCCCGCCAGAAGCGTCCAGGGCTTCAAGAGGTGTTCGTCGCTTGCCCCACTGATGGCCGCGCGTGTCGCGGCGACATTCTTGTCGAATGTGGCGAGGAGCTCGGCTTGTGACTTCGCCTCGGGATTCCGGAAGGGCGGCTGGCCCACCGGGGCGAAGTCCAGAGAGTCCTTCTGGATGGTGTCGACGGCCCACCCGGCAAGAAACGCAATGTGGGTCGCGAGAGCGCCCATGTTCCAGGACTTGGCGTGCGGGCGCCACTCCAGCCGGTCGTCCGGCACGCGCTCCAGCATCTTCCGCGTATTGGCCATTTCATGATCGAATTCGTAGAGTAGGGATTCACTGATCGGCATCTAAATTCTCCGGGCCGAATTATTCGCTTTTTATTCGCCTACTCAGGATAGGGCAGGCCGGCGGGAAATGCAAGCGGAATTTTGTACGTTCTGCCCGATGCCTGTTGTACTATAAAAGACCAATATGAACATAGAGCACCTCTTCTCATATACTGTTTCACTCCAGATGCCGCCCGAGGTGATCGGACCAGTCGCGGAAGGAATCCGCGTCAACTTCTACCTGACCGGCGGCGAGATTCGCGGCCCACGCTGCGCGGGAAAATTGCTGCCGGTCGGCGCAGACTGGCTGTTGATTCGCAAAGACGGGGTTGGCCTCGTGGATGTGCGCGCGACCATGGAGATGCACGACGGGGCGCTGGTCTATGCCGCTTACACAGGTGTGCTTGACCCTGGCCCGAACGGCTACGAGGCATTCGTAAATGGCACCCTGCCGCCGAAATTCCCCATTCGAACGGCCCCGCGGTTCCAGACGGCGCACCCGGCCTATGCCTGGATGAATCGCGTCCAGGCCTATGGCGTAGGTGAAGTGGACCTGGCCAACGCACTGGTCTCCTACGACGTTTACGCCGCGCTGTGAGCCGCGCGGCCGCTCCCACCAAGTTTCCGTTCTCATCCGGCATGGGCACCATGGCTAAAGCTCCGCGTCTTCCTCCCCGCCTCTGCGCCTCCGCGTCAAAGCCCGAGTCCCCTCTGGCCCCGGCTTCGCCGGGTTAGCGGTGGTCCGGTTACCGCCAATACCCGCGGTGGAACCTCCACCCGCTGCCTTCGTGCCGCCACTCCGGCCCCACCCACACGGCGCGCGCCCGCGGGGGCCGCACCCACCGTCCTTCGGCCCAACCCCAGTTGCTACCGCGCCAATCCCAGTAGCCGTTGGTCCACACGTATCCGGGGCCGGGGGCCACTCCCACCACGGCGTATCGCGGAGCCGGAGGACCGTAGCGCACATAGTAGGCGCCGCTCGGGGCGCAGGCGCCAAGAATCGTGCCGAGCATCACAAAAGCCCCGGCGAGTATCTTTCGTTTCATTCCGAAGTACCTCCCTCAATCGGTGGAACGCGGCTCTCCGAAAGAGGGTTGCAAGAGTGAATCGAAGTTAATGTTAGGAAGATTTCATTTGACAGTAGGCAGCATGCGCATCCCTGAAAAAGGGGTGCCGAAGAATCTCCGGCGCCCCAACGGAAAATGCCCGAAGGCGGATCAACATTTCAGTTCGATAGCGATCACTCGAACGGGTGGCCGCCCGGATTCTCGGGGAGGTGATCGCCCGCCGGGAAGTTCGCTGTGAATCGCGCGTGAAGGCCGGTAAGCAAGATGCCTGCCACCGCGGGATGCCCGCCGGGACAGGCCTGGCGTGGTGCCTCAGACGTTCAGCGTCTTCAGATAGGCGACGCTCTGCACTGTGAGGTCCCAGTTCTGCTCGACGAAGTAGCTCTTCACCCCGCCCGTTTGGCCGCGGCAAAGGTTTTAGCCCAGTCGAGGCTGTCCTTTCCTACCGCCAACTGGGGGCCTCCGCGACCGCCGCGTCCGCGTCCGCCGCGGGCGCCTTGTTCTCCCGGGGGAGGCGGCGGCGGTGGNNCGCCCTGTAAATGCATCGAGAGGAAACGCCCCGGATACTTCGTGAAGTACGTCACGGGATCTCCCACGGTCCGCATCGCGGACATCTGGAATTGCATCTTCACCAGCTTCGGATCAAGCAACTCCAGCAACGCTTCGTAGGTCAGCCGGCCGTCCACCTTGGAAAGCTCGAAGCCTTCGTCATGCAGGAACTGCTGAAGGGTCATCCGGGTAGGCCATTCGCTTATGCCCAAGTCGGCTCCTTCATTCTGGCCTGCTCGCTCTGTGTGACGAAATTGAAATAGGGAAGAACTCCCCACTCCTCCAGAGGTCGAATCTGCCGGATGATGGCCTGCGAGATTTGCTTCGTAAACGCGAGGAGTTGGGGTCTTGGGACGGAATTGTCGGCAAGTATCACCTGAAAGAAAACGGCGGGTTCGCCGTTCCAGTCGGTCCCCAGCGTCGGCGTGACGCTCAGCACCTGAGGCGGCAATGCAACTTGGGCGATGGCCGCGAGGAATTGTGCTTGATGAGCAAATGCCCTGGCGATATACACCCCTCCATTATCTCTCGGATGACCGGAAGCTGGTGATGCAGGTTATGCGTTGCGTGCCTCAGACGTTCAGCGTCTTCAGGTACGCGACGCTCTGCACCGTGAGGTCCCAGTTCTGCTCGACGAAGTAGTTCTTCACGCCGCCCGTTTTGGCCGCGGCAAAGATTTTGGCCCAGTCGAGGCTGTCCTTTCCTACCGCCAACTGGGGGCCTCCGCGACCGCCGCGTCCGCGTCCGCCGCGGGCGCCTTGTTCTCCCGGGGGAGGCGGCGGCGGTGGCGGAGGTGGGTTCAGGTCCACGCCCTGTAAATGCATCGAGAGGAAACGCCCCGGATACTTCGTGAAGTACATCACGGGGTCTCCCACGGTCCGCATCGCGGACATCTGGAATTGCATCTTCACCAGCTTCGGATCGAGCAGCTCCAGCAACACTTCGTAGGTCAACCGGCCGTCCACCTTGGAAAGCTCGAAGCCTTCGTCGTGCAGGAACTGCTGAATACCGGCCTTGGCTGCCGCTTCACCGATCTTGTTGTATTCGTCCGCCGCCTTCTTCACCGCATCCATCGTGGTGACGCCGCCCTGCGCCGGGCCGCCAAGGCTCGCGGTACCCATTTGCGCCATGCCAATGTCCTTGGCCCAGGCGATCATCTGCGGTTGCTTGGTGCGGAGCTCGCTCATCTCGAAGTGAGCGCTCGGACACTTGAGCCCGTGATCCTCTATGACCTTCCGGGCTTCCTTGCCGTCCGCCAGGCCGGCAAACTCGCCGTATCCCGGCGAGCACAGTTCCAGGCTCCCGATTCCCAGAGCCGCCATGTCCTTGCACAGCCCGGCGAGGTCGCCATCCTTAATCCTCTGCCGATGGGGATACGTCTGGCTGCCGATCGGGATCCCCAACGGATTGGCGGGAAGCTCCCGCACGGCCCCGGACAGGAACCCGGCCACGGCGACACTCTTCGCCGATTGCTCAAAAAACGTTCTTCTCGAGATTGCAGTCATGGATGCGTCTCCTATGCGCCCGCCTATGCACCCGCCAGGGCCCACCCGTCGCGGTACTCGCGCGTCAGGTACTGGTTGGCTTCGGCGACGTTGGTAAACTTCATGTTCTCCCGGTCCCACAGCAGCGCCGGCGCGCAACGGTTCTCGTTGAAGACCTTCCGGCCGTAACGCATCGCGGTCCCGGCCAGGGCGATGGCTTCCGAGCAGTTGGCCGCATTGAGAAAGTTTCCTTGCGAGGCTGGCCCGCCCTTGAACGCCGCCAACCACTCGGCCTCGCCGCCTCCACCACCGCCGCCGCGGCCTCCCCGTCCCCCCTGGGGCTGCGGAAGACCCTTGCTGGCGCGGTAATCCTGCATCCTTTTCGCCGGAACGATCTCGTTGTTGAGGATCACTCCCTTGTCGCCGATGAACAGGGTCCCGGTTGCGGGAATCGACTTGCCGTCCTCCAACAACTCGTCCGGCGTGAACGGCCGCATTCCTCCGTCGTACCAATACAGCCTGAGCGCCGGCCACTGGCCATGGGCCGCGAACTTGAAACACACGCGGTTGGCGTACGGGAATGCGAAGTCGTTCGCCTTGATCGTGCTCACCTGATCGTTGATCTCGCAACTGGAGCTGGATTGCGCCTCGATGCTGTGCGGCACCGGCAGGTCAAGCGCCATGAAGATCGGCCACATGCTGTAATTGCCCATGTCCGCGATGCTGCCCGCGCCGAAATCGTACCAGCCGCGGAATACGGCATGCGTATAACTCGGGTGATAAGGACGGTCGCGCTCCGGTCCGAGCCACAGATTCCAGTCGAAATCCGGCGGAATGGGAGGCCGGTCGGTGGGAAGGGCGAGTTGCTGGGGCCAGAACGGCCGGTCGGTCCAGTTGTGCACCTCCTTCAAAGTGCCGATGGCGCCGTCCACGATCATCTGGCGGACCGCCGTGAGGGACGCTGGCGATCTCCAGGCCAGCAGGTGCGTAGCCACTCCGGTCTTGCGAGCCGTATCCACCACCATCCGCACCTCGGCTACGCGGTTGGCCAGCGGCTTCACCTCGGCTACGCGGTTGGCCAGCGGCTTGTGTACCAGCACGTGCTTGTGCCTCTTCATGGCCGCAATCGCAATGGTGGCGTGCAGGTGGTCGGGCGTCATGATCTTTACGGAGTCGAGATCCTTCTCCTTTTCCAGCAATTCCCGGAAATCCGCGTAGGAAGCCACGCCCTTGAAGTTCTCCGCTGCCCGTTTCTTCGCGTAGTAGGTCTCGATGATTTCCTTGGCCATGTCGCGGCCGGCCCGGATGCCGCTGATCCCGGCCCCCCAATTGGGGTTCTCCAAAACCTTGCGCACGCTGTCGCGGATGCCGGTCTTGTCCCAATCGATGTAGTTGGTGCCGTCTTTGACGGGGTCGCATACGGCCGTAATCTGTACATCGGGCGTGGCGATCAAGCGCAGCATCTCCCGCGTTCCCTGCGTGCCGCATCCGATGTAAGCCAGGGTGATTTTATCGCTGGGAGCGGTGTATCCAGGCCCGCCCAGCACATGTCTCGGAACCAGCGTGATGGCCAGGCCCGCGGCTGCGGGGGCCAGGAATTCGCGCCGGTTGATCTCGTCTTTGGGAACCATTCTGCATCTCCTTCCTTTGAGCCTGCATGGCGGTTGGCACTTCGCCGCTCGTCGGCGCGAGCGCGATGACACGGGCCGGGATTCGCACGAACCCGGTGTTGACCGCAGTATATATCAATTCACTTCAGTCCGCTCCCACCCTGTGTAAACCCGGAAAAATTGGGTTGATATTGGCGCTCAAATCATGCAAAATCCATTCCAGGCGTTGCGAAGGTTCACAGCTTTGAACTCGAAGTTAATAGGGTGCGCGCGCCCTTTTCGCGCGAAAGGGGGTTTTGTCTCATGTTCTATCGCTTCATACGCAGCCTTACCGTCTCAGGATTTCTGTTGTGTGTCCTGCTGACCGCGCCAGGGATCCTGCGCGCGCAGGTGACGGCTACCATTCTGGGGAGTGCCAGGGATAGCTCCGGGGCGGTTGTGCCCCATGTCAAGGTTACCGCGACCAACGTGGAAACCAATCTCGTCCAGGAAAGCTCCACCGACGTCTTGGGCGAGTATCGCATCCTGGCTCTCCCGGTAGGCCGCTACAAGCTGGAAGCCGAGCTTTCAGGCTTCCAGAAGTTCGTCGCCGCCGATGTCGTCCTGACGGTCGACGAACAGCGCCGCGTGGATATCACCATGCAGGTAGGCAGCCTGACGCAGGCCGTCGAAGTACAGGCCAACGCGGTACAGGTGGAAACCACCGCCACCCAGTTAGGCAACGTCATCAACGACAAGGCCATGGTCTCGCTGCCACTCAACGGCCGCAGCTATATCGATCTGCTCTCCATCCAGGCCGGCGTCGCGCCGCAGTCGTCCTCCACCGGCAACATCTCGGTCAACGGCCAGCGCGTTTCCTCCAACGCGTTCCTGGTGAATGGCGGCGATGTCAGCGAAGGCGTCAATTTCGGCACTTCCATCATTCCCAACCTGGATTCCATCGCGGAGTTCCGCCTGGTGACCAACAGTTTCGATCCCGAGTATGGCCGCTTCAGCGGCGCGGTCATGAATGCCATCACCAAGTCCGGAACCAACGGATTCCACGGGTCCGCTTTCGAATTCCTGCGCAACAGCGACATGGATGCCCGCAGCTTTTTCAATACCTCCGTGGCGGTGCTGAAGCGCAACCAGTTCGGCTATGCCGTAGGCGGTCCGGCGCTCAAGAACCGGCTGTTCTGGTTCACCGATTACCAGGGCACGCGCCAGACGCAGGGATCCTCCAGCAGCCTGGCCGTGCTGCCCAGCGTGGCCCAGCGGGGCGGGACCTTCGACCCCAGCGACCTGAACGGCACGGTGAGCGGCCCCTACTGGGCTTCCCTCCTCTCCCAGCGCCTGGGTTATACCGTCACCAACAATGAGGCTTATGGCGATCCGAAATGCGTCACCACAGCTCAGTGCGTCTTTCCCAACGGCGTGATCCCGACCAAAGCCATGTCGCCCATCGCTACGAACATGCTCCAGAAGTATGTTCCGCTGCCCAACCAGGGGGCCACCGGGTATCTGCTCCCCAGCGTGGTCGCCACCAACGGCGACAATCGGGCCGGGCAACGCGTCGACTTTAACAACAAGAAGACCGGCAACTGGTACGGTTACTATCACCTGGATGACAGCGAGACCGCCAGTCCGGGAACCTTCGGAGCTTCCTATGGAAACTTCGGCTCCGGCAACCACACTCGGGCCCAGCAGTTCGTGCTCGCTAACACCCACATCTTCGGGCCCACGGCGGTGAATGAAGCTCGTGCCGATTTCACGCGCTACGCGGCGGTGACCGGCGTGCCCACCGATGCGCCGGTGTCGCTTTCGAGCCTGGGCTTTGTGACCGGAGCAAACACGCTGGGAATCGTCAGCTCGACGCCTTACGATTCGGTGCCGCCGATCTCCCTGACCAACTTCAGTTTCGGCCGCGCGAGCCAGCAGACGCAGGGCCGATACGAGAACACCTACCACCTGGGCGACAGCTTTTCCAAAACCCTGGGAAGCCACGCCTTCAAGTTCGGCGGCAGCTACCTCTATATGCAAGTGAACGAGCGCAACGTGTACACGCCCAGCGGCAGCTTCAGCTTCGACGGATCGGAGACCGGCAGCGACATTGCCGATTTCCTGCTGGGCGCGCCCGCCAGCTACACGCAGGCCTCCTTTCAGGTTCTGGACTCCCGCACTCGATACGGTGCGGTGTATGCCCAGGATTCCTGGCGCGTCAAGCCGAACCTGACGATCAACTACGGCGTGCGGTGGGAAGCCAGCATGCCCTGGTACGACACGCAGAACAAGATCGAGACCATCGTTCCCGGCCAGCAGTCCACCGAATTTCCGGGCGCGCCTCCGGGATGGGTTTTCCCCGGCGACAAGGGCATCCCCAGTACCCTGGCGCCGACCAGATGGGGCGATTTCTCCCCGCGCTTAGGGCTTGCCTGGTCGCCCGATGTCTCTACCGGGATCTTGGGCAAGCTGTTCGGCGGCCCGGGCAAAACCAGCATCCGCGCCGCCACCGGCATGTTCTACACCGCCATTCAGGATGCCGGCCTGTTCGAGGAAGTCGCCGACGCGCCGTACGGACTGTTCTGGGTGAATATCTCGCCGCCCCTGTTCGATCAGCCGTTCCTGACGCGGGCGGATGGCAGTTCCCAGGGACAGCGCTTCCCCTTCATCCTGCCCGTCCCCGGTTCCGCGGCGGTGAAGAACTTGGATTGGTCGGTCTTCTTCCCGATTGCCAGTTCTCCGGGTTACAAGACGGACAACGTACTACCCTATGCGGAGCACCTCAATTTCTCCATACAGCGCCAGATCACCGGCGCCACGGTGCTGACCCTGGCCTATGTGGGAACCGTGGGGCACCATCTGTTCTCGCATTACGAAGCCAATCCCGGCAACGCCGCCCTCTGCCTGAGCCTGCGCGGCTCCGGCGTGGCGAAGGGCACCACCCAGTGCAACCGCAACCTGGAGGACTCCACCTTCACGCTGCCCAACGGAACCCAGCTCGTGGGAACGCGCTCCCCGCTGGGATCGTTTTACTACAGCGAGGACAGCTACCTGGCGACGCAGGCCAATTCGAATTACCACTCCTTCCAAGCCACCCTGGAACGCCGGGCCCGCAACATGACCTTCCTGGCGGCCTACACTTTCAGCAAGGCCATCGACGACGCCTCTACCTACGGTGCCTACATGGACTTCTACAACTTCCGGATGGGCCGCGGGCTTTCCACTTACGACGCCACACACAACTTCGTGATCAGTTACAGCTACAACCTGCCCTTCTACCGTGTGGGCGCGCTTCCCAAGCGCCTGACGGAGGGCTGGTCGATCAACGGCATCACGCGCGCCGCCACCGGCTTGCCCGTCAGCCTGTCGCAGAGCGGCGACTACTCGCTCACCGGTGGCTCGGGAGTCGACCGCCCGAATTACGTCGGCGGGCTGGTGCTGACGCCGGACGTCCGCGACACGCCGAACCACCAGGAGTTCAACAAGAGCGCCTTCACCCAGGAAGCCCTGGGCACGCAAGGCAACGCCGCCTTTCGCTTCTTCCACGGGCCGGGGACGGTGAATTTCGACGTGGGCATGCAAAAGTCGACCCAGATCCATGAGAGCATCTCGCTCCTGATCCGCGGGGAGTTCTTCAACGCCATGAACCACGCCAACTTCAGCAATCCCAGCGGAAACTACAGCAGCGGCTCTTTCGGCCGTGTGACCGGCGCCGGGCCCGGCCGCGTCGGCCAAGTCAGCATGAAGTTCCTCTGGTAGTGCAGGAAAGAGCACAGCGCCTTCCCACGGGCCGTGCCACGCGCCCAGGTGCTTCCAGGCGGCTGTCAAGGTCGTGCGCCGGGCTACAATTGTGAGTATCGAGCTTCAGTGGGTCGGACTCGAGGATTTGTTGAGCGTGGAACAGCAGCAATTAGACTGGTTGGAAAGCCTCTCTGCGGCAGATGACTTCGCCTCTGCGGGAGAAGCTGCGCTCGCCGGCTTCCGGAGGGTATTCGGTGCCGAGGAGGCGACGATTCGACTGGAGGGAGAACGCTGGAACGATGCTCATTTCCAATACCCGCGTGACGTGCCGGTTGCTCCCAGCATTCAAGCTGCGCTGCAGACCGCGGCAGAGAGGCAACGGCCCGTATGCGAGGCGTGCGAAGGACGATGCGCCTGGGCCATGCCTTTCCGGGAAGGAGTGATCGGTCTGTTATTGCCGACGCACCCGGGAAACGATATTGCCGAACAGGCCAGCCTGTTAGTCCGGCAGTTACTAGGCCGTTTGGAGGAGATCCAACTTGCGGAAGGGATGGCGGAAATCGACCGGGCAATCAACCGTGAGATTGAATTGGACCAGTTCCTCGACAACCTTTTCGACCAAGTGGTGGATGGGCTGGGATTTCACTTCGCCGCGATCGCGTTAGTGAACGAACGGCGGAACGAGATTCGCATGGCGCGGACTCGCAACGTAGCGCTGGGCTGGCGCATCGGGTCGCGCTACGCCTTGAGCCTCCGCGATATTCTGGCGGATGTCGTACGCACGGGCAAGACGGAGATTGTTGCGGGCTTCGACCAGCGGTTTAATCCGAAGACGTTTCAAAAGTACGG
The DNA here is from genome assembly GCA_900290305.1 of Candidatus Sulfopaludibacter sp. SbA4. Classification (GTDB taxonomy): domain Bacteria; phylum Acidobacteriota; class Terriglobia; order Bryobacterales; family Bryobacteraceae; genus OMOG01. Next base: position 6,496 of record OMOG01000262.1, on the reverse strand, counting down.
ACACGCGAATATGATCCGCATCTGGACCCCAATTCAAGCGGCGGGTAAGGTGATCGGAGTATTGGAAGCGGGTTGCCCTGTCGTCGAGCGGCATACGATCATGACGCAGGAGAATGCGCGCGCGGTCGAATTGCTTGCCCGCGATAGCGCGCCTGTGATTCACCGCCTGGCGGCATCAGGCTTCTTTTTGGATGCCGGAGTAAAGAATCTCAGGAGATCGCTGAACGCCTGCGCCGTAGCGGCAGGGGTGTGGACCGGTGCGGGGTTGGTGCTTGACGCGGCCGATCACGCCGAGGGCGGGTTTAATGGGGCGCCGTATCTGGAGACCTGCCGCAATGCCATGCTATCCCGCGGCGATGGGGCCGAGTTGGAAGTTGGCCCGCAATGGATTGCGGAACATACGCCGGTGGCCGGTCAGGCGGGAATCTCGAAAGTGATACTGTTCCCACTGCGGCTTCAGGGAGACACGACCGGATTAATTGCGGCATTTCTGGAGAGAGACGCGACTATCGGGAATTCTTTTCACGCTCGTTCTTTTGCGCGGCGGATGGAGCCTTGCGTAGCGGGCCAACTAGTGCGCGATAATCTCAGGCAATCTCTGGAGCGGGCCCAGAATCTGACCAACCTGCATGGTTTGATCCATTCGAGTGCTACGACCGGCAAGCTGGAATCGACTCTACAGGTTATCGGCCAAAGGGCGTTGTTCCTGGTCGAAGCGGACTCGGTTTGCATTTACGAGTACTTCGGCGCCGAAAGTAGCTTCGGCGTCTTGCGTATGAGACAGGGAGAGTTCGACCACGCAGCCCTGCTGGAGAATCCGGTCTACCCTCGTTCAATCGTCGACTCAGTGCTCAGGGGCCGTGACCGGCATTACGCCACCTCGGCTCAAAAGGAGCCGGCCCTAACGGCACGCGACGGCGGCGTTCCACGGTTTGTGGAAAGAGAGCAAATCCAGTCCTGCGCCATTCTCTTGCTGCATACTGGAAATCCTTCTGAACCAGTCGGTTTGATGTTCCTCAATTACAAGACGTCGCGCAGTTTCCCTCTGTCGATTCGCAAGGAAATCGAGGCGCTCGCGCGCTCGGCGGCGTTCGCAATCAGCAGCGCGCGCTACGCTGAACAGCAATCGGCGGCCTTGACGAGGAGGTATGCCGAACTGGAGATGCTGCGGCATCTCGATCAGGAGATCCTTCGGCAGATTCAGGAGCTCGACATGGGATCTATCTACGATCTCGTCTTGGAGTGCTTGAGCTCACTGACGAATCTGTCGGTCTGCAGCATCATGACGTTGAATGAAGATCGACGCACACTCAGCTTCCGGGCACATAGAGGGTACGATGAGTTCGTCCACCTCACTCAGGATGTAAATGAAGGGTTCGTGGGAGAGGCCATACGAGAGCAACGCTCCATACTTATCTCGGATATTGGCGACCGGCAGCCGGTGTATAAGGAATGGGTCAAGGGAATGCGATCCGAACTGGTGGTGCCGATCATCGACCGGAACGCGGCCGTTGGGGCGATCAATTTAGAGCACTACAAGCCAGGGGCCTTTTCAGGCCAGGACGCGCGATTCGCGGAACTCCTCGCAAGCCGGCTGGTTTTTGCTTTGCACACCGCCGACCTGTACCAACAACTGACCGACCAGATTCAGCCTCGGCGGGCTCTGGGGCTCATCGCGACCAGAACACAGGATGCCAAGTACGACCTGGATGGAATCTTGAGATTGCTGCTCACCGGGGTCACGGCTCGCGAAGGGCTCGGCTTCAGCCGCGCGATGCTGCTACTGATAGAACGGGACGTCGGCAGGTTGAAGGGCCGTCTGGGAATCGGCGCCGTGACCCTTGAAGAGGCGAGAGAGAACTGGGAGAGCCTTCGGCAACCTATACCCAGCGATTTCGAGGAACGGTTGCGGGCTCTGTTGGAGGCCGTCGACCGCTTCAGCACCTCCGTGAAGGGCGGCGTAGCGCGCGAGTCCCTTCTGACCGAGCGGATTCAGGAAATCGATTGGCCGCTGGAGACTATCGAGGGAGCCTTACGGGCGGCGGTCCATTCTACCTCCGGGGGAGTCATTCAGGTGGAAGCGGCCGCCGCGGATTGGTTCCGGCAGCAGCTCGCCGATTTGACCGGCACGCCCGCCGATGAGTATGCATTTGTGGTGGTTCCGCTGCTTGCCCACGGGAAGGTGCTAGGCATAATAGTGGTCGATGACCGCTTTATTCCTCTTAAGGAACGGCGACTGGCGCCCCAGGAAGAACTGCGCACGCTCGAGGCATTCGCGGAGTTGGCGGCGATGAGCATCGAGAACGCCGAATTAAGAGAGAGGCTTCAGACCGAATCTCACGAGGAACTGACCCATCAGATCAAGACGCCGATTACGCTTGCCAGGGCACGGCTTCGTGTTCTGGAGGAGGCACTGCCGAAAGAACGCCATCATGAACGATACCTCCTTGCTTCGGTCGGCGCCCTGATGGAGAAAGCCAGAAGAATAGCGACCAGCGTTCGGCTGTTTGCCAGCCTCTCTTTAGGACCTGACCTCCGCGGCAATTTCCGGGGAGTCACTTGTGAAGTGCTGGAGGATTGGATAACAGCTGTCATTCGCGACTACGAGCTCATCCTGGACGATACGCCCCTTAGTCCGCGCCTGGAATTCTACTCCTTGGTCCGCCGTGGTGACTTGGACCGGAAGATCATGGCTGACCAGTTGCTGATCGACCAGGTCGTATTCAATCTCTTGGACAACGCTCTGAAATACAGTCATAAGACGTCGAAGGTCCACGTAGAGTGGGAAGTGTCTCAGGATCACTTTGTTCTTCGTATAGAGAACCCCTCGATGCACGTTCCAGATGACGAAATCCGTACCTGCCGGGAGCGGGGCGCCCGCGGACGGGTAGCGCGGTCGATCAGTCCCGGTTCCGGGTTGGGACTATGGATCGTGGATCATGTGATTGCCGCGCATCGCGGTGTGTTGTTTGTAGAGAGCCCCGGCGATACGTTCCGCGTCACGGTTAGATTGCCGCTGCTGAGAGAAGGAAGGCACGAATGAAACGGAACTTTCGAATCGCATTGGTCGAAGACGATGCCGATCAGCGGAAGTTGACGACCGAGATGATCGGCCGCCATTTGTCGGATTTATCGCTGGTCGAGATCGTCTCTGAAGAGCATTTCCGGTCGGCGCTGGGCCGCGGAGAACTGGCGGACTGCGACGTCATCATAATGGACGTCATGTTGCCCTGGACCAGTCTAGATGCGTTCGTTCCGATGCCGCGAGATTACGACGGCTATTATGAAGCCGGGTTGCGCTGTATTCGAGAACTGAGATTGAGCGATCGGGGCCGGAGCATACCTATTATCATTTATACTCTGCTAGAATCGCAAGACATCAGCGAACATCTCAAGAAGATGGACCTAGTCGTCTGTGTCAACAAGTCACAGCCCGAGCAACTTCTGAGACAGCTTCGAGGGCTAGCGCTAGCGCAAAATGGTGATCAGTCGGCTCCCCACTGATCTACGAATTTGGATTTAGCCCGACTCTTCCACTCCTTTGGGAGTCGGACATCGGGTTCATAGCCACGTTTGAGATCAGCGCGCCCGCAGTTCTTCTATCCATCCGTGCACGCCCGACAAGTCCTGGGTCTCCCAGCGCCCGGCTTTGAACTGATCGATGCCCTTTTGGGGAGTCCACGACTTTTTCGGGTGAAGAATTACGGTGGCGGAATAGACTTGTCCAAGAACACGCTCGCGTGCGCTTAGGATCGCTTTGGCAGCCAACCGCTTGCCCTTCGAGCGCATCCGACGTTCCAACTGATCCGTGACTTTCGCCACCACGCAAGTCATCGCACCAACGCTAGAGAACGGGTTACCAAGCAGGTTCTCTTCGAACAGCGGTGCAATCTCATCCACGTACTCCAGCGCTTCTGCGGATAACTCCATCTCAAAAAAAGCGCCGTCGAAATAAGAATTCAGGCGTTGGCTGGGATACGATTCCGGAATGCATTCCGCTATGTATTTCCAAAGGTAGGCGCGCATATGTCTCGCTGTAGCGCCTGGCGCCTTCACATACAAGCAGTTTGCTTCCACTGCCCACACGGGCCAGTTCGACTCGATTGCGCCCGCTATCAGATCGTAGTGGTGCAACGTCGAACCGAACGGCTTTTGCGCGTCGGAAACAAGCAGACGGAATTGCTGCCGCTTGTCGGGGAACTTTTCCAGATATCGCGCCATTTCCCCGAGGGCCCGCGCGATCTGGCTTGTCCAAGGCCTGCCCAGGGTTGCGGACGACTGCGGCATCGCAAGGACGCCACGAAGTCCGGACATCCGCGTGCCGCCGAGGCGCGAAGACTCCCCGCGGAGCATTGCAAACCACTCACCTTCGAGATCGGGACCGAGTTGGTTGCGAATCAGCGCCGCGCGAAATGGATCGGTAATTCCGTAGCCATCCACGGTTGCGGGCAGCAGGTTATCCCGGTAGATGGCCAAGAGCGGCTCCCAGAGTATCTCAGGAGCAGGAAGTTCAGAGCAAAGCCGGAGCAGGTTGTGCAGGTATTGCCCCGCTCGCCAAAAGCGTGAGGTATCGCCGGCAACCAACATGCGGTCCGGCCGCCGCTCCAAGAGGATGCGGCAATGTAACGCCAAC
>OMOG01000262.1:0-1853 GCA_900290305.1 Candidatus Sulfopaludibacter sp. SbA4 | reverse complement strand
TGGCCGCCGCTCCAAGAGGATGCGGCAATGTAACGCCAACTGACGCCGAACGCTTCCGGGAAATGCAGCATCCTCCAGCGAACTCAAGATCCAGACCGGGGGATCCACACTTTCCCCGGCCGTCGCGCCATCATCGCCGTGCAACCACCGGACCAGTTGCTGTGCATCCGCGCTGTCCGCTCCACCGGCAGGCTCGGGATACCGCTCGAGCCATTCTAGAACCGGGTGGACATTGTTTCGAGCTGCCTCTTCAAGCATTCGTCGACTCTTCTCCACAGTGCGCCAATCACTATCAGTATAACTGTTACAGCGGCTTTACAGATATTTCCGTAACATCCAATTGTCCGTTTTGGCGGTATAGTGTAGCACAAGACGGTTCCAGTGTTGGAGCCGGCGGGCTGACAGGAATTCCGGAAATGATGGATCCGTAACCGGAATCGCCCGGCTTGCCGACGTCTTCTTGAGCTTTTCGTGCGTCTCGATCTTTTCCCCGGTCGACCTTTCGATCCCCTCCCAGAATTTGATATCGTATCCGATCTGACGATGGACGAATTCCGGCGGGAACTTCTCCACTCCGCACGGGTGCAGCAAGTCCATTGGGTGTCCGCCTTCCTCGACCGGAACCCCCGGAGGGGTTGGGAAGTGGAGACTGTTGGTGCCCGCATCGATTTGGGTGGGGCGCAGCAGGCGGGGAACCTCACGGATCTGGTACTGCAGACACACAAGCCAGGAATTGGGCGATGGAACCATTCCAAGCAGTTGGAGCCAGCGGTCCGCCGGGGCATCGAGATGCCTTTCGAAGGAATCCCAGGGTACGACCCAGGTGGGCTGCCACGGGTAATCGCGGTTGCGTCCCGCAAGAACGTCAAAAATGGCTTGGAGCGTGATGTGGACCTCTTCGGTCTGGGTCATTTTCTCCTCGATCCAATCCGCATATCCGCTTTCGAACTCGGGGAACCGGAGGAAAACTTCCTCGTATTGCGCCTTCCCGGGTAAGCCCTTCCGCAGAGGGACGAAAAGTCGCGACAGGTTCAGGATGTTGCATAACAGCAAGTAGGGGCTGAGTTCTTTGGCCTCATTGCCCCCATTGATCGCGGGATCGTCGAACTCCGGCTCCTTCTTTTCCCTGATGCGGGTTTCATAGTGATGGTAGAGGCACTCCACAACGTCGCGGGATCTTCCGGACGCCGCCTCCTCCAAGCGCCACCGCGAGGAGGCATCGAGGAAGAGCCTGGCCCGGCCCGCGGGGACCCTGTGGTCGTGCCAAAGGTTGCTGCAGACAGCCTTGCGTTCGGATTTTTCGCGGTCGTCGAGTGCGATCCTCTCCGTCTCGATGGAAAGTGGATGATCGGTCAGTTCCGGATTCCAGAACATTGGCAACGTTGGATTCTATCACAGTCCGTGTGCTATTTCACACTTTTTTGAGGCCTGTGAAATCAAATTGCCGCCTGAAAATTGAAATCGGTGAACGGTTTGCCCGGCATGCTTCGTAGGAGTGGATGGTTCCAGGTTAGGTCGCCGCCGGGCCGCCTTTCGCTTCTTCCATGGGCCGGGGATGGTGAACTTCGACATGGGCTTGCAGAAGTCGACCAGGATCCATGAGAGCATCTCGCTCCTGATCCGCGAGGAGTTCTTCAACGCCATGAACCACGCCAACTTCAGCAGCCCCAGCGGAAACTACAGCAGCAGCAGCTTCGGGCGCGTGACCAGCGCCGGGCCCGGCCGCGTCGGCCAGGTCAGCATGAAGTTCCTCTGGTAGGTTACATGCGAAACCGCTCCCGGATACGCAGGCGAAACCGCCTGCGCCACCATAACAGGTGCCGCGGTCTCAGAGGTGGGGCAGGCGGTTTCGC
>OMOG01000143.1 GCA_900290305.1 Candidatus Sulfopaludibacter sp. SbA4 | reverse complement strand
TCGAAAGCCGCGCAGACGTGCTACCGCACGCAGCCGGCGATCAGCGCCCAGGTGCGCCAGCTCGAGCAGGAGCTGCACACCGAGCTGTTCGAGCGCTTCGGCAGCCGCATTTCGCTCACCACTGCGGGGCGCATCTTCGCCGAATATGCCGAGCAGTTGCTCGACCTGCGGCGGCGCGCGCAGGACTCGATCGCCGAGCTGGAGACCAATCCGCGCGGCGAGCTGGTGATCGCGGCCAATGAGGCCACCTGCATCTACGTGCTGCCCGAGGTCTTTTCCGAGTACCGCCAGCTCTTCCCGGCGGTGCAGCTCCAGGTCAACCGCTCGTTCGGGGCGCACGTGGTCGAGGCCGTGATGGACAATTCGGCGGATTTCGGCCTGACGCAGTTGCCGGTCGACGAGAAGCGCCTGCAGGTGGTGACCATCCACCACGACGAGATCCGGCTGATCGTGCCGGCGCGCCATCCGCTGGCCGGCAAGCGGTCGGTCACGCCCGAGGACCTGGTGGACTACTACCTGGTCCTGCCGCAGCACGGCAAGACGCGCGCGCGCCTGAACGACTGGCTGTCGCCGGTGATGGACGAGATCCGAGTCTCCATGGAGCTGGATTCCACCGAGATGATGAAGCGGTTCGTCATGGCCGGGCTGGGGCTGAGCTTCCTGGCGGTTTCCAACTGCCGCGAGGAGATCGCTTCCGGAAAATTGCGCGCGGTGGCGCTTTCGCCGGAACCTATGATCCGCCGTTTGGGTTTAATCTATCGTAAGGATAAGGCGCTGTCGAAAGCCGCCCTGGGATTCATCCAGGTCGTGTTGGATAATTTAAAGGACCGGGTGGTGGCCTGATGACTTGTAAACGTTGCCGGAAGAGCTTCGCCGCGGAGGAAGCCCGCTGCCCGCACTGCGGCGAGCCGAAGCCGGATTCGACGGGTCTCTTCCAGACCTCCACGGTCCTGATCTCGGCCGGCGGCGCCGACCTGGTTTACCGTTCGGTGGAGGAAGTCCCGGCCCGGCTTCGGACGCAGTTGCTGAAATCCACGAACGGGGCCAATTCCGCCACGATTCTGATCGCCGACCAGCGCGGGCGCAAGGAAATTGCCAAGGCCATGCGCAAGCTGCCGGGTCCCGCGCAGCGCCGCCTGATCCATTCGATTCTGAGCAGCGAGGCTTCGCCGGGCGCCGCGCGCTGGCTGACCCCCGTCCGCAAATGGGCGATCGTGGCCGTGCTGGCCGCGGCAACTCTGGCCCTCGTCGCCTTCGTCTTCCTCCACCGGTAACGCGGTGGCGGGGTACCCGCTGGGTCCGGCACCCCTACAGTTTTTCCGGCCGTCACCCGATCATTCAGCATGGACCAACGCCGGGAACCGCGCTTCGCCGCCAATCAACCGATCACCGTCAAGCTGCTCGGAAAGGACGCCAGAACGGAGACCGCCACGGTGAAAAACGCTTCCAGCCGCGGCCTGGCGATCGAGCTGCAAAATCCGATCGCACCGTGTACCGCCTTGCAGATCGAGATCGAGGACTCCTTCGTGCTCGGGGAAGCGGTGTATTGCCGCCAGGAATCCGATTGCTGGCTCGTGGGGGTGGAGTTAGACCAGGTGCTTTGCGGTTTGAGCGCGCTGGGCAGGAAGTTGCAGGAGTTTGCCAATCCGCGGCCTTTGACAACCACGTAAAGAAATCGATCCCGTTACGGCGATGCGCTATCCTGTGGTGTTCCCATGAATCGCAAAGCCGTAGTTTTTGGAGCCGCCGGCCAGCTCGGTGTGGAGTTGGTGCGCGAACTGAAGGCCCGTCGCTACGACGTGACCGGATGGGACCGCTCCCAGGTGGATATCACCGACGCTGCGGCGGTGGAAAGCGCGCTGGCCCGGTACGAGGCCGAGATCGTATTCAACTCGGCGGCCTACAACCAGGTGGACGTAGCCGAGAAAGAGCCGCAAGCGGCTTTGCTGGTGAATGGCCTGGCGGTCCGGAACCTGGCGTTGGCCTGCCGGCAGAACGATGCCAGGCTGGTCCATTTCTCCACGGACTATGTTTTCGATGGTCTGGCACGCCACCCCTATACGGAGGACGATCCCACCCATCCCCTGGGAGCCTATGCCGTCTCCAAGCTGGTGGGAGAGCTGTACGCGCAAGCCTACCTGGACCGGGCGCTGGTGGTGCGGACTTCGGGAGTCTTCGGTCCGGGCGGACTCTCCACGGCGCGCGGCAATTTCGTCGAGCTGATGCTGCGGCTGGCCGGCTCCAAGAACCCCATCCGAGTGGTGGAAGACCACTTCGCATCACCCACTTTTGCTCCATGGTTGGCCGCCCGCACCGTCGACCTGGTGGACCGCAATCTGGAGGGGGTGTTCCACATCGGCGGGGGTACGCCCACCTCGTGGTTCGAGTTTGCCCGCGCCATCTTCGAGGTGGCGGGCCTGGCGCCAACGCTGCAGGCCACCAATGAGCGGGAGTACCGAACGGCCGCGCGCCGCCCCCGGTACTCGGCATTGTCCAACGGCAAAATGGAGCGTGTGGGCCTCGAGCCGATGCCGCCGCTCCGGCAGGCGGTGGAGGCTTATTTCGCGGAACGCAACCGGGCGCCGGCCCCCGGGCGCTGACGTCGGGTGCGAGCGGGCCGACCCCTACTGCATCGAACCCTGGGCGGCCGCCGGCTTGGTCATCTGCTTGGTTCGCTCGTCCAGGTGGTCCTTCATCTTGAGCGCCGGAATGCCTTCCTCCATCCACTTGGGCGCGGGCTTGTCCATCAGGTAGTGATCGAAGAACTCCTTCATCCGGACGGTGTAGTCCTTCATGTTTTCCGGCTTGCGCAGGCCGTGATTCTCACCCTTGTACTCCAGCATGATCACCGGCTTGCCGAGACGCCGCAGCGTGTTGTAGTACTCGATGGCCTGGGTGTGGTCCACGGCGCCGTCCTTGTCGTTGCTCAGAATAATCAGCGGGGTCTTCACGTTCTTCGCGTAGTACACGGGCGAATTGCGGAGGTAGGCTTCCTGGTTCTCCCAATAGCCGCCGGCGAAGCGGCCCTGGCTGCTTTCGAAGATCGCCTGGTTGGTCCCGCCGGTGTTCCAGTAAATCAGGCTGTACATGCTGACCATGTCGGTGAGCGGCGCGCCCGCGATGGCGGCGCGGAAGATGTCGGTCTGGGTGACCAGGAACGCAGTCTGGTATCCGCCCCACGAGTGGCCGTGGATCGCGACGCGCTGCGCGTCCACCACCCCCGAAGCGATGGCGGCCTTCACCGCCGGCACCACGCAGGCCACCGCCGACACCCCGGGGTCGTTGACCTTGTATACGATGTCCGGCTCCAGCACGGCGTATCCGTTGCTGGTGTAGGCGGAGATACTGAAACCGTTGTAACCCGGCTGCGGGTAAGTGTTGGCGCCCTGGGATAACTTCTCGTATATGTATACAATGGTGGGATAGTGCTTGCCCGGCTCGTAGTTAGCGGGAAGATAGAGCGCGGCTTGCAGTTTCTCGCCGCGCGTGCTGGTGTAGTCCACCAGCTTCACCCCCTTGGGCCACAGGAAATCCCCCTGCTGGGGATTGGCATCCGTGATCTTCCGCCCATTCGCAAGCGAGTTATCGGCCACATAGTAATCGGGATACTCCTGCGTGTTCTCGCGTGTATACAAGTAAGTGTCGGACTTCTTCGACTTAGTCAGTTGCGTGTAAGCCGCGTCGCCCCACTGCAGCATGCGGATTCCGGGCTTGCCCGGCTCGATCAGTCCGATTCCCTGCTTCTTGGTCCACTCCCCGTAGGCGGCGACATACATGGGCGCGGAGAGGTCGATGCCCTTCTCGTCCGGATCCAGCCGGAAGCGCCGGCGGTAGCGGATCTTCTCCTTCTTGCCGTTGACTGTCAGGTTCACGGCCGGCCCGCCGTGGACCGGCACCTTCCAGATGTCCCAGCCGTCGGTCAGCAGGACGGCGTCGCTGTCCTTCGTCCAGCCGATCGCCGGGTGCGGCGGCTTCACGACAGGATGGTCATCCTCCTCGTTCCAGAACGTGGTGGGAATTTTGCTCGTCAGATCGATTGACTTTCCCGTGGCCACGTCGTAGCTGAAGAACACTCCCTCGTTGTAATGGAGCAACTGGGTGCCATCGGGAGACGCGCCCTCGAAGTAACGGGCCTTGCGCAGCGCGAGATGGCGGTCGCCGGTGGCGGGATCGATGGTGTAGATGTCCTGATAGCGCCGGCCGTCCAGGTTGCCTTACAATTCGTACTCCCGAACGTCCACCCCCACGCCGTATTTCTGGGCGGGAGCCAGGGTCACCTGGCGCACCGATTCGTCGGCCAGGCGCACGAACTTCTGGTCGGCGGGCCGCCAGACGGAGAGGTAGCTGAAATTCTTGTCGGCGTTTTCCTGCACCTGCTGCATGGATTGCAGGCGCGGATCCTTCCAATGCCAGATCACGAGATCGGGCTTGGGTTCCTCCGGAGGCGCCGGCGGACGGGGTGCCGCTGCGGGTGCGTCCTTCTCCTCGCCATCGGTGGGACCATTGTTGGGGGCGGCGGCGTCTTTGGCGTTCTTCTTGGGCTTCACTTCGTGAATCCCGAAGGTCACCGCCGAGAGATCGTCGCGCCATGAAGGGTTGCGCGTGGCGCTGATGGTCATGCCGGCCGGGAAACTCTGGTCGGATTTGGGGTCATAGACCGTCTTCGAAGGCCCGCTGGAAGATCCGAAATCCCGGAAGGCCACCAGAGTGTAGAGCTTGTCCTCGAAAGCCTTGTCGTCCATGCCGCGGACGGCCGCCAGGCCGGTGCCCTTTTCATTCCACGAGAGACCTTTGTAGACGGCCTGCGCGTGGTCCAGATTCTGCACCGCGCCGGTCGACATGTTGCGCAGCGAGACGCCGTTGCCCGCTTTGTCCTGCGCGTCCACCAGCCACGCCATCCAGTCGCCGTGCTTGTCGAACGCGAACTCGGAGACGTTGCCGAGGTTCAGCTCGTTGCCCGCGGCGAGATCGTACAGCAGCAGGTCCGACCCGGAAGGCCGTTCGACCGCGGGCGTGCCGGAAGCGCCGGCGGCAGCGGCAGCCGCGGCGGGCGGAGGAGTTGGTGGACCCTCGGGACCGTAGCGCTGGAGCGCGATGGCGGTGGACTTCTCCCCGGAGAATGCGAAGCGCCGCGTCTTTTCGAATTCGGTCTTCTTGCCGGTGGCCAGTTCCACCAGCACGGCCTTGGCATGAATGGGCCGCTTGGTCTGCTTCAAACGCTTGGCCTCTTTCTCGGTGGGATAGGCCAGGAACGCCACCCAGCGCGAATCGCCCGAGAACGCGGGACTGGCGCCGCCGGCCGCGATCGCCAGGGGCGGAGGTCCGGGAGGTCCGTCCGTGGGCGCGGGGGCCGCCGCTCCCGGATCGCCGATAGGAAAGCGCTGTTCTTTGCCGGTGGTCAGGTTGCGAACGACGACTTCGGCATCGCCCTCCGAGGGCGCGAGCCGATACGCGAACCATTCGCCGTTGTCGGAGACCGCGGGCGCCTGGATGCGTTTCCAGGCGAGGATGTCCGCCAGTTGGATGGGGCGTTGGGTCTGGCCGAACGCGATGAGCGCCAGCAGGGCGGGGAGGAGCGTGCGCAGCTTCATAGGGCGGATCGTACCACAACCAGGAGCGCATCGCGGCCAGGCCGCAACCCAAGCGCAGCCCAACAGACTCGATCCTGCGTGCATCGGCCCTGCTAAACGCCGCGACGTTATTGTTTGCGCGAACACTGCTTGCTTACGCGCGCGGCTCCGAACAGAGCCGGGCCCAGGGGGCACCGGGCCCTAAGGGCACCCCGGGAGCGGATGCGGAATTACTTGTGACGCTCTGTTTAACACACCAGGTCTTCGCGGCCGATCTTGAAATTCTCCAGATTGCCCAACACGGTCAGGGCGATCTGTTTGGCGTCGAAGAAGGTCCGCGCGATGCGCTGCACGTCCTCCGCGGTCACGGCTTCGATGTTCTCCACCAACGCGTCCAGGCTGAAAAAATGGCCGAAGTACATCTCCTGCCGCGCCAGGTTCGACATGCGGCTGGCGGTCGACTCGAGGCTCAGCATCAGCGAGCCCTTGAGGTGGTCCTTGGCCCGGCGCAGTTCTTCGTCGCCGATGGGCTGCTCCTTCAACTGGCGGAACTCCTTGGTGATCGATTCCACTACCTTGGGGGCCGATTCGAGCGAGGTTCCGGCGTAGATCGACAGGCAGCCCGTATCGCGGTAGGGGCTGAGCTCGGAAAAGACCGCGTACGCCAGGCCCTGGCGCTCGCGGATGTTCTGGAAGAGACGGGAACTCATGCCGCCGCCGAGCAAGGTGTTGAGCACGTAGCACGCGAAGCGCTGCTCGTGGGGCAGGGGATAGGACGGCACGCCCAGGCACATGTGCACCTGCTCGAGCGCTTTCTTGTTGCGCAGGGCGATGCGCGCGTGCGTGCTGGGGACGTTGTCCGGGGGCAAGGGCTGTCCGGGCGGCAAGCTTTCAAAATGCTGGCGCACCAGGTCGACCAGGCCAACGTGCGTGAGGTTGCCGGCGGCCGTCACGATCATGTTGCCGGGCCCGTACATGGAGGCGTAGTAGCTGTGGATCATGCCGCGGTCGAAGCGCTTCACGGTTTCGCGCGTGCCCAGGATCGGCTTGCCCAGCGGGTGGTCTTTCCAGAAGTTGGCAGAGAAGATCTCATGCACCAGGTAGTCGGGGCTGTCGGCCTCCATCTTGATCTCTTCCAGGATGACGCCCTTTTCCTTCTCGATGTCCTCGTCGCGGAACAGGGGGTGGAGCACCAGGTCCGCCAGGACGTCGAAGGCCTGGGAGAGGTGCTGATCGAGCACTTTGGTGTTGAAGCACACCAGCTCTTTGGCGGTGAAGGCGTCGAGGTTGCCGCCGATGGAATCCACCGAGCGGGCGATGTCCTCGGCGGAGCGCCGGGTGGTGCCTTTGAACAGCATGTGCTCGATGAAGTGCGAGATGCCGTTCAGGTCGGCGGATTCGCGGCGCGAGCCGGTCGAGATCCAGACTCCCACGGAGACCGAGCGCACGTGCGGCATGGCCTCGGTGATGATGCGGAGGCCGTTGTCCAGCCTGGTCATTTCGATGTCCCTCACGGGACTCACGGATGGTGTCATGTCAGAAGAGATGCGGCTTGGATCCGGCCTCGCGCAGGCGGGCGGCCGGCCCCCCTCATTCTTTTGTAACACGTTCGGGGCGCCGGGCGTTGATCGGCTACACTGGGAACAGCATGTCCCAACCACTCGTGGGGATGGATCTCGCCGACCTGCGCGAGGCCCTGGGCCCCAGCCAGCCGCGCTATCGTGCGCAACAACTCTACGAGGCCATCTACCGCGGAGAAGCGTCCGATTTCGTACAGATCTCCACGCTTCCGGCCCGGATGCGCGAGGACCTGGCGGCGCGGCACGTCCTGGGGCTGCCCGAGATCGCGCGGCGGTACGAGTCTTTGGACGGCACGCGCCGCTACCTGCTGCGTCTCGATGACGGAAGAACCGTCGAGACGGTGCTGATGCCCGAGGGCGAGCGCGACACCATCTGCATTTCGAGCCAGGTGGGATGTCCGGTGGATTGCAAATTCTGCATGACGGCGCTGCTGGGGTTGGAGCGCAGCCTGACGGCGGGCGAAATCGTCGGCCAGGTTCTGCTGGTGGCGCGCGACATTCGCCTCAAAAAAGACCGGGGACTGAGAAGGGAGGGCGGCCGGCTGAACATCGTGATGATGGGGCAGGGCGAGCCGCTGCTCAACCTGGAGAACGTGGTGAAGGCCACGGGCATCCTGCTCGACCCCGGCGGCTTCGGACTCTCGCCGCGGCGCATCACGGTTTCGACCGCGGGGATCGTGCCCAAGATCGAGGAACTGGGGCGCGAGCCGGTGCGGCCGAAGCTGGCCATCTCACTCAACGCCTCCACCGAGGAGTCGCGCCGCGAGCTGATGCCCATCACGCGCAAGTACCACCTGACGGACCTGATGGCGGCGTGCCGGGCCTATCCGCTGCGGCCGTGGGAGAAGCTGACGTTCGAATACGTGCTGCTGAAAGGCGTGAACGACACCGACGCCGACGCGCGGCGGGTGGTGAAGCTGCTGGCCAATCTGAACTGCAAGGTGAACCTGATCGCGTTGAACCCCGGACCGGGGATTCCGTACGAAACCCCCGACCCGCAGAGGGTGGCCGCGTTCCAGGAGATCGTGCGGCGCTCGATGCCATGTTTCGTGCGCAAGCCGCGGGGGCTGGATATTTTCGCGGCGTGCGGGCAGTTGAAGCGGGTGGAAGGGTAGTCGAATTCACCGCGGAGTCGCTGAGGAACGGAGATAAGCGCGGAGAAGACCGAGAGAAAGGGAGAACGGAGGCCGAGAAGAGTGCAGCCGAGGGGTGGCTTCGAGCGGGGCCGTTTGGCCGGGGCGAGACTGTGTTCTCAGTGCTGTCCGCTTCCTCGGCGTTCTCAGGTTTTGACGTTCTCCTGGTTTTCTCCGCGCTGGTCTCCGTGACTCCGTGTCTCCGCGGTGAATGTTTCATCACCGGGCGCGCGTGAGGATCGATCCGGCGATCGCCGGCAGCGGCAGGACCGTGTCCACGGCGCCGCGCTTGATGGCCTCGTTAGGCAGGGCCCGGAAAGCCCGCCCCACTAATTCGCGGTCGTCCGGATTGCGGTCCAGCTCCAGCAGCGCCGACTCCAGCTCGACGAGCAGTTCCCGAGCCTCTTCGTCGAACGCCTGCCGGTACTTGTCCATCATCCCAGCACTCGCTTGACTACCGCCACGATCTGCTGCGGAGTGAACGGCTTCACGATCCAGCCGGTGGCGCCGGCCGCCTTGCCCTCCAGCTTGCGCGCTTCCTGGGACTCGGTGGTGAGCATGAGAATGGGAAGGCCTTTCCATGCCGGATTGGCGCGCACGCTGCGGATGAGCCCGATCCCGTCGAGGTTGGGCATATTGAGGTCCGTGATCACCAGGTTCACGGGACTCGAAAGCTTGGCCAGCCCGTCCATGCCGTCCACGGCTTCGATCACGCTGTAGCCCGCGTCGGAGAGGGTGAACTTGACCATCTGCCGCACACTGGCGGAATCGTCGACGGTAAGGATTACTTTGGCCATTGCTTCAGGCTTGCTCCGTAGGTCCGGGGAAGCGATCGAAACCCGCATCCCGCGCCATGGCGCCGGCGGATTCCGGCACCCGGCTCGCAATCGTCGCGCCGGAGCGCAGCGCTTCGCGCCCGGCGGCCCACAGCAACTGCAGGAGGGTGACATCGATGTCTGCGACGCGTTCCAGGTCCAACTGCAGATCGTTCCCGGATGCCAGCCACTCCATCAGCGACTTTTTCAGTTCCGGCGCGGAGGCCAGGGTGACCTCGCCATCCAGGCGGATGATCCACGGCGTTTCCGACCGGTCCACGGTTACGGGCAAAGGCGGACACCTTGCGGCAGGTTTCTCGCCGATGGCAGCGCGGCGGTTGGGGCGTGCTGTTCGATCACGGATTCCCTCTCGGGAGTACTTATCGGCGGCTTCTAAGGTTTCCTATATGGGCGTTCCGGGAACAAACGTGCCGGCTTGCAAATGGATTCCAAAGCGGCTGCCCTCTATGCGCACGATTCCGGCCACGCCCCACCCGGAAAACGGCTTTCCTGGATCGTCCGGGAGCTCGACTTCCACAGTCACCTCTTGATCGACGCAGAATTGGGACGGCTGCCCGACATGCAAGAGCATGCCGCCGCTGCTGATGTTGACGGCGGTGGCGCGGATCGTCTCACCGCTGCTCGTGTGGACCGCCACGTTGGTCTCGATCGGATAGCGCGTCTCTTTTCTGCGCTCGGGCTACTGGTGCTCCATGGCTCGTGCTCCTGGTATTCAGAATCTATCCCTCTCCTTATCGGCCGCGGAAACATGGCCCATGAGGGGCTGCGCCGGCGCCCTCAAAGAGCCATGGATTCGGGCCGATATGGAAAGCAGACACCGGGCCGCGCAGTGCCTCGCGGCCCTGACGATGGATAACAGACAAAGTGAGTCCTAGCAAAGCGTTGCGGTCCGACAAGATTCGAACGGCCATCCGGATGGCGGGTGAACCGGTCCGCCGGGGCCTGGCCGCACTCCTCCACCGCCCCCCGAGCGCGTCGACAGGCAGCGCGTGGGTGACAACTCTCGAACAGGTCGTCGCCGATCTGGAAAACCTCAATCGTTCAACGGAACGGGATTTCCTGGCGGTCGGCGAAAAACTGATGGAGTTCCGTTCCGAGGGCCGCCAGATTGCGGCGGACATCGCCGCGCTGAACGACCTCATTTCCGGCGAGCACGGGCGCCACGCCTCCGGGGCGCTCGCCAGGATACTGGAGAACTTCCGGGAGATGGACGCCCAGATTGCCGGGAGCGGCCAGGCATTGGAAGGCGTGCGCGACCATTCCCGCCGCATCCGGCTGGCTTTCTCCGGACTGCCCAACACGGTGTCGGTCTTCCGCACCCTCTGCACGCTGACGCGCATTGAAACGTCGCGGCTGGGCGGTCGCGGCGCAGGCTTTTCCGATCTGGCCGACGAGGTGGCGCCGCTGTCGGCGAGCATCCAATCCACCGGAGAAGGCGTGCTGGAGGCCGCTTCCCGCCTCGACCGGAGCGTTCAATCCGCGGTGCGGAGCGGTTCCGGCATCCGCGCCAGGGAGCTCCGCGAGATGCCCGCGTTGATCTCGGGCGTGACCGGCAGCATGGCGGCTTTTAAAGAGCGGCAGCGGAAGGCGCGCGACGCCTCCGTTTCCCAGGCAGGGCGGAACCGCGAGGTGTGTGAAGCCATCGACCATCTGGTCGAGTCCATTCAATTCCACGACATTACCCGGCAACAGATCGAGCACGTCGCGCAGGCTCTGGCGGAGCTGGGCACGGGCTTCCACGGCGGCCGCGCTGGTGGGGACACGGCGCCGCCCGAGGCGCGGGCGGTCCTGACCCTGCAGTCGTCGCAGCTCTCCAGCGCGGAGCGCGCCTTCGCTTCGTCGATCGGGCGCATCGAACGCGATCTCGAGAGCATCGCCGTGCGCGTGCGGGCCATGGCGGAAGACGTCAGGTCCCTCATGGGCATGACAGAGGACGACCAGAGCTCCTTCTTCCTCCAGATGGAGGCCAGCTTCACCGCCATCCTGGACGGCCTCGAAGCCTCGACTGCCGCACAGGCCGAAATGCGGTCCACGGCCGCGGGCCTGGAGGAAACCATCGCCGGAATGCGGCAGTCCGTGGAGCAGATCCGCGGCGTCGAGATTCAGATCCAGCGCATTGCCATCAATGCCACCATCCGCGCCGCGCACCTGGGGGACGCGGGAAGCGCGCTCGACGTGATTGCCGGCGAGATGCAGCGCCTGGCCTTCGATTCCAACCGAAATACCGAGGACGTGGCCGGCGCACTCGACGCCATGAGCGAGGCCGCCCGTCGCGCGTCCGCCGGCTCACGGACGGAGGCCTCGGACCCCGTCGGCGAGATGCGGGCCGCACTCCTGGAACTGCATTCGTCGAGCGAGTCGAGCTTCAGCCGCATCAGCCAAATCGCCACCCTGGGCTCGCGGCTGGCGGAAGACATCGGCGCGGTGCGCAGCGGCTTCTCGGCGGGCCGGCTCTTTGCCGGGGTGGTGGACCGCGCCCGCGGCGAGCTGGAACGCGTCGGCGCCGCGTCTTTGGAAGATGGAGAAACTGCTCCAACCGGAGGCTTGGAGCATTTTGCGAAGCACTACACCATGCAGATGGAGCGGGAGGTGCACGAACGTGTGGCGAGCGGCGCGGCAATCTCTTCCTCCGAACCGGCCGAGGCCGCGCCAACCGTTGCGGAAGATGGTCTAGGAGACAACGTGGAGTTGTTCTGATGCTGCCGGCCAGACATCGCGCAGGATGCTATCACGGAGTAGCGGCTTGAGCGTCCTGCGGTTCACCACGTCTGGCGTATTCGAAGATCCCCATGGGGCGGTTCTGATCGAGTTCCACCAGCACATCGACGCCGCTGTCGGCTCTGGCCTCTCCTCGCGCCACCGAGCCGAAGACCGAAGCTTGGGACACGCCGAACCGCCGCAACTCAGGTTCATGAGCGCGGAGAGCTTCGAGGACGGTATCCAGAGCGCCGGTCATCTGCAACCACGGGTCTACCAAACCGGCACTCACCCAGGCCTCGCTGGCCGCCAGTGACTGGCCGCGTGACTGATCCATTCTAGAGGTTTTTTTCGAGAAATTGGGGGGATGGCGCGAGTTGGGGCTAAGGTATTTGGGATGAGGAGGATTATTGGCCCGGTACCCTTCGGTACAATAGAAGACGTCAGTATCTACGTGCAGGCTGCACTTATGAGTCGCCTTCCCCACGGCCTTCTTCCGGTGGTCATTTGGTCTTTCACATTCGTCATCGCCACGCCGGCCCGTGCGCAGTTCAAAGAGGTCGGCCCCCCTCCGTTTTCGCCCGCGATTGCGCGTCAGAAGATCCGGACGTTACTGGAAAAGGCCGATCCGGGTAATCCTCAACCGGCCGTCGATGCGCTTTTGGGGCTGGTTGCCTGGTATAGGGATATTCTCGACCAGGAACTGATCGCCGCCTGGCAAAAAGAGGAACGGGCAAATCTGACGCAGGTGATCGAGCCGCTGGCGGACGCGGCGGTCGCCTCGGCGATCGTCGAGTATTCGTGGCGCCAGGCGCCTCAAGCGACCTGGAATCTCGCTGACGCGCCGCTGCTCGGACACTTGATGGAACGTTATCCCGACAGTGCCAAGCCCTTCCTCGCCGATCTCCTGGGACCTGCGGCATCCGGACGGCCGGCGCCGGATCTGCCGACTCCGGAGGCCCAGGCGGTCTGCAGGATTCTGGTCGACATGCCGGATGTAGGGACGTGGCGGAAAAGCGCCTTGCAGATCCTGCCGTATTATCGCCGGGTGGCCCAAAGTCTGCTGGTTCAGGATGTGCACGGAGATGATCGGGAAAAGAGTTATCGGGCCCAGCGCTGGCTAACCGAGTTGCGATGGGACGAGCCCGTGACTGTGAGTCAGCAGCCAAGCCCGCGCACCAAGCCGGCGCGAACGCCGTCCCCGGCTACCGGCTCGGCCCCGCCGCCGCTTGCCACGGTGGACCATCGGCCGACGTTGGCCAGGGCCGACTCTGATCCGCTGCCCCCGAAGCCTTCACCCGCTCCCGTTCCCTCTCCCGCGCCGTCGCTCTACAACGGGGCCCATAGTGGAGCAACGTCCGGCACGCTGCAGTGCAGCGGTGGTCCCATCCCGCAGAACGCCGAGTATGTGTTCCGGAATCTGCCGCCCGGAAATATGCAGCTCGACTACGACACCAAAACCTGGGATGCGCACCTTGCTCCCGGTGAAGGACCAACGCAGAAGTTGATTCTCAGAAACAAAAGCTCCAGTCCGCAGAAGCGCTGTGTAGTGCATTGGAGCGTTAGTCCGTAATGCATGAGGACGCTATGAAAAGAATCCTGCTGCTGATCGTCTGGCAGTTCGGCTGGCTGGCAGGCGCCAGACTTTTCGCCGATGTCGTCACGTTGAAAGACGGCCGCCAGATCTCCGGATTGGTTGAAACCGGAAACACCCAGGAAATTCGGATCAAGGTCGCCGGTGAGTCGCAAGTAATCGATATCGACCGGGTTCAATCGATCCAGTTCGGGATTACTTTGCCGCCGCCCGCGCCTGCAGCGGCATCTCCCGCACCGGCAGCGGCGGCGCCGCGGCCCGCAGGGGCCACAGTTCCATCCGCGGCGGCGGCGCCCGCAGCGGCATCTCCTGCACCGGCAGCGGCGGCGCCACGGCCCGCAGGGGCGACAGCTCCATCCGCGGCACCCGTAGCGCCCCCCGCGGCCGCATCGGTGACGAGGCCAACGGGCAGCATTACACTCCCCGCCGGCACGGAGATCGCCGTCCGCACCATTGAACGCATCGATTCGAAAAAGGCCGACCTTAATCACGAGTATGCGGCGAGTCTCGACGATCCCGTGATCGTGGACGGTGTTGAGATTGTGCCGGCAAACGCCGACGCGGTCTTGCGGGTGGCCGAAGTCCAGTCGGCGGGGCTGACCCATCGGGCCTCGCTGGCCTTATGTCTTGTTGCCGTCACGATCAACGGCCAGAAGGTCAAAGTGGAAACCGGCAAAGTCGATTCCCAGAGCGGCTCGCCGGCAAAAAGAACGCTGGCCGGGACAGCGGTGGGAGCGGGTGCCGGCGCGGCGGTGGGGGCCGCTGCCGGTGGCGGCACCGGAGCCGCCATCGGAGCAGGAGCCGGCGCGGCTGCCGGAGCGGTGGCCGGAAAGCTGACGGGAAAAGGCGTCGAGATTGCTCCCGAGACGCGCTTCACGTACAAGCTCACGCAGCCGGCGGTATTCCATTCTCAGCGGGGCAGCCAATGACAGGCCGCGGAATCTCCCTGCTGTTCGCGCTTCTGCTGGCGGCTCAAGCCGACACGCTGACTCTGAAGGACGGCAGACGCGTTACAGGCAGGTGGTGGTCCGCGGATGCCAGCCAGATTCACTTTCTGGTGGACAATCAGCTTCAGCACTATGCCCGGCCGGATGTGTCGTCGGTGACTTTCGGCTCTGAGGCCGCCGCGCCCGTGCCGGCGCCGGCGGCCCCGCAGGCGCAGGCGCAACCACTTTCCGGGAGCGCGCCAACCCAGGCCGGCAGCCAGCCTGCGCCCGCGGTCCGCATGCTCCGCGAACCGGAGGAAACCGGGGCGGTCTACTTTCGGAACGCCTCCGGAGAACTCATACCACTGGAAAAGAATCTCGCCACAGAGCGAAAAAGCGGCGCCACTTCATACTGGGAGATGCCGGCGGCTCAATCGCGCGTGCGGTTGAAGACCGCGCCGGACATGCTGTTCGTGGTGCGATTGGCCAAGGGAATCGACCCTGCTACCTTGAGCCTGTGTCCGTTGGCGGCGGCAAAAGGCAGCCGGAGGACCAAGGCTGAACCCGGCCATAAGAAGATTCCCCTGACGCTGCCTTTCACGATCGCCAAGGCCGGCGAATCCACCTACAACCTGACCGTCAAGGATTTGGGCGCCGGCGAATACGCCTTCAGTCCCGAGGGATCGAATGACTCTTATTGCTTCGGTGTCGATGCCGGGGCGCCCGAGCGGTAATCTGGGATGGGTTCAAGGCCGGGCTCAGCCCCAGGCGCTCAAAGAGAAAAAACTGGTTGGCAGGCGGAAGCGCCCGCCCCACAAGTCAGGCTACGGGTAGTTCTCCCGCCGACGCCCTGACCAAGCTCAACAAAATCGCCGCCAGCACCAACGACGCGGCGCCCAACACCACGTACACCAGCCACGGCGACCGCTCGGAGAACGGCTTCGGCTCCGGCCGATAGATGGGATTCTCGCGTTGCGGTCCGGGCCGCAATCGAAGCGGCGCCGGACTCGGCTCCGCAGGGAGCCGCGCGGCCAGATCGTAGCGGGGCGCCAGCGCTCTCGGATTGCCGTAGTACACACGGATCGGTCCGGCCCCCGAGGATTGCGCCTCGAAGACCACCTCGCGCGCGGCGCTCTGGGCGGTGAATTCCAGAATGGGCAACGGCGCGTTCCGGTCATCGGTCACGGTCAGCTTCACGCGCCGCGCGAAATGTTCGGGGAACTGGATGGTCTGTTGTCCGTCCGGGTTGTCCTCGCTGCGGTAGAGGATGCCCGACGCAAGGCTCGTTGGAGAGGCCGGGTCGTCAACCGCATCCAATTGGTACGGGCGCGAAAAGAGTCCGCCGCCCATGGCGAGGACCACGCGCTCCATGGGGATGCGTGCGCCGAAATCCACGCGCCAGATGGACCCCGGCCTGCTATTCACCCGGTCGGCGTCCCGCGATTCCACAATGCCCTGGAACGAGACCATCTCGCCCGTCATTCTCACCGAGCGGAAAATGCGCACTCCGTTCAACTCCGGCGCGGAGCGATCCACCTGCGAATCGCGATCTACGCGAACCCGCAGATAGCGGTACCGGCTGACGGGATAGTCCACTGACTTCTGCTCCACCGTTTTGCCGCGCGCCGTGAACCGGAAGGTGATGGCTCCCGAGACGAGAGTGTACCACTCGGCGCCGTCGGAGCTTCCCTGCACGTCGACGAGCCGCCGGAAATTGTCGCCGGCCGTTTCGATCTCGACCTCGTTGTGCTGCTGCGGCTGCTCGCCCAAATCGTAGGAGGCTTGCGTGATGCCGCCCTCGGTGCTGCGATTGAATTCGCGCGCGGTGAAGGCCCGGCTGGTGTCGACCTCGCGCCGCACGCGCAGTACGTACGGGATCTCCCTACCCGTGCCGTTGTACAGGCGGACATCGGCGTGGTCGGCTCGCGTCGCGTTCAGCATGTCGCGATCGAACACAAAGTCCAGAAGGCCGCTGCTCATTTGGACGCGCGGAACCTGCACGTCTTTGAACCACTGCCACGCGCTCAACGGCTCCGGAGTCCGGGGAGCTTGTGCCCACAACGCCGCACACACAGCCCCCGCCGCGATCGCCAGCGGAATTTGTCTCATCTTGCGTGCCCCCTTCGCACCCCTCGCTGGTAAGCCCACGCGACGGCCATCAGCACCAGCCCCAGAGCCAGCAGCGCGAGGATGCGGTAGAACTGTCGAAGCTCCGAGATATCGAGGAAAACCACCTTGACCAGGGTGATTCCGAAAAGCACCAGGCCGGCCACACGCAAAGCCCGCTGTTCGAAGCGGAAGCCCGCCGCGGTGAGCGACCCGGCGAAGACCGACCACAGAATCGAAAGCGCCAGTTGACCGCTCCAGCGCAGGCCGCTCACCTCCGCGGCCGCGCCCCGCACCGTGCTGCGCAGCGCCGCATCGGCCTGGCTGCTGAACCAGGTGTATGCTTCGACGCTCGACCCCACCCAGATTACTCCGGCCGCCAGCAGGCCCCACACCAGGCACGCGCGGAGGGCAGCTTCACCCGGGGCGCGCCGGTAGAGATACGCCGCCGCGGCTAAACACGCGGTGAGCGCCAGCGTGCCCAGATAGTAGCGGTTCAGCACCGGCGTGAAGATCGCCCGAGATTCCCACGGAGTGTCCTGGAACACGAAGCGAATCAGGGACAGTGCAAACACGATGGCGGAGAGCACGCGCAGCGGCGGCGCGGCGGCCTCGAAGCTGGCCCACAGCAACGCGGCCGCTTCCAGCGCCCAGGCGATGGTGATCCAGTTCGACTCGAGTTGTATCGGGATCGCCAATGTCACAAAAGTCAGGGCCGTCCCCACGGTCACGAGCAGCATGCGGCGATCCGCGGGCCGCAGACCCAGTCCCGCCCGCGCCAGCGCGGCGTAGACGATGGCCAGTGCCAGGGCCAAGGGCGCCATCCAATCGTGGTGGTCGTCGTTGAGAAGGAAATAGCAGATGGCGTAAAAGACGAAGGGATTCACCGCGAGGCGAATCCATTCCTCCCATACGGTCGCTCTGCGGCGCAGGCGGGGGGCGAGGTCGGCGAGCATGAACAGCGCGAAGATGGCGGCCTGAAACAATAAGGCCGCGGCACGTTTGGAGGGATGGTAGTGTTCGCTGTACCAGGCCCAGAAGAGAAGTTGCGTGGCGGCGTAAGCCAGCGATCCGATCCAGCGCCACCGCCGCGCCAACACCGCCAGAAGCATGCCCAGGTCGAGCACCACGATGTACGTGAACAGCACGGCGTACTGGTCGCGGCCGGTGCTCAGCAACACGGGAGCGAGGAAGCCACCCGCCAACGCCATGACCGCGATCGAGCGGGCGTCGTAGACCAGCGCCAGGAGATGCGCTTCCGCCACCAGGATCGCGAGAAAGATAAAAGCAGCGCGCTGGTCAACCAGGTGGTAGTAGCCGAAGGCGCCGTACACCGAGAGATACAGGATGGTGATGCCGCCGCCCGTGAGCACCTGGGAAAGGTAGGGCCATCCTTTGCGATGGCGTTCCAGCCCGCCCCAGGCGAACACGAGCCCGATAATCACGCCCAGAGCGACCCTTCCCAATTCGCCGATCCAGCGATTCTCAAACGCATACTTCAGGAAGAAGGCCACCGCGCAGAAGATGAGAAGGACGGCTACCCAGCCGATCCACTTCTGTCCGATAACGGCCTCCAGATGCTCGGCCGGTACCGGAGCGGGCTGCGGCTGGGGCTCGGGAATCGGGGGCGCGGGCGGAGGCGGCGCGGCAATGGGAGTGGCAAGCGGCGGCGTTTCGGGCGGGGTCTTCTCCAGCGGCGCTCTCTCCAGCGGCGTTTTCTCCAACGGCGTTTTGTCCAGCATCAGGCGCCGTAACGCCGCTTCCACGCCGGCCAGCCGGAGTTCGAGATGGCGGATTCTGGCGGTGCGCACGATCGCGACAATCGGCAGCACGATGCAGACGCAGACCAACACCGCGGCGAGGAATATGGCGAAACCTATGTCCATGGCCAAATCCGATTCCGGTCGGTCTAATCGTAGCACCAGGCGCCGGCTTGGCTGCGATGCTGCGGATGGTTAACCGTTCCGCGGATTTGCGGCTCGGTCCCGGCACCGCTCCCTAACGGTCGCGGCTCTGATGGGGGCTGCGGTACTTCAAAAGTAGAAGCGCGCGCCCAATCGCAGAATGCGCTGGTCGATGCCCTCGCGCTGGTTGCTGACCGTGGCGGTGACGGTACCGAATCCGGAACTGGTGATGCTGCCGTTGGGCGCCGCAAAATGCGGTGTGTTGGTGAGGTTGTAGGCGTCGGCGCGGACTTGCAGCTTCACCCGCTCCCTCACCGCGAACTCCCGGAACAACGAGGCATCCAGGTTGATCGCGCCGGGGCTGCGCAGAATGTCGTACCCCGCGGTTCCGATGCGCGCGGTCGAGACCGCGGCGAAGGCGGTGGTATCGAAATACTTTTGCCCCGCCCCGATGCCGCCCAGTATGGCCACATCGGGATTGACCAGGTCGGGCCGCTGGGTGCTCACTCCGTTGGAGTTCAGCGGGGTCGTCGAGCCGGTAATACTGAATGGCTTGCCTGTATACATGGCCAACAATCCGGTGAGCGACCAGCCGCCCAAAATCCGCGATCCGACGCCGCTGGTCAGCCACCGCTGCCCCTTGCCGAAGGGCGATTGCTGCTGCCACGAGGTGGTGAAGATGTGGGTGCGGTCCTGCGGCTCAAGGGCGCGGTTGAGGTTCAAGTACTGCGGCAACTCGATGGCCGGCGCGGTGTCCGAGATGTCGTTGCAGCACAGGCCCGTGTTCTTGGAAAAGGTGTAGCCCATGCGGACGCGCGCGGAGTGCATGCGGCGCACGAACTGCGCCTGCAGGGAGTCGTAGTGGGTGTGGTTGATGGGCATGGCCACGTCCAGGGTGGCGCTGCCAAACTCCGAGTAATAGGACCTGCCCGAGGGGTCGCCGGCCCCGAGCTGCGAGATGTTCTGGTTCATCAACTGCGGAATTCCCACGCCCCGCGAAGCCACGTAACCGGCCTGCGCGAAGAAGCCCGACGGCAGTTCCTTCTGCACGGTGAAGTTCCAGGTCATCACGTAATCCCGCCGGAGGTCGGGACGCAGGGTGTTGATGTTGTATCCCTGGGCCAGCTTGATGTAGGGCTGCGTGATGTCGGGCGGGACGAGCGGCGGGATGCCCTGCGCCAGGGACGTGATGGCCGGCTGGTAGCTGTTCGCGCCGGCAAACGAGAAGGCCAGAATCTCCGGATAGTTGCTGAGCATGTCGCGGTTGTAGGCCAGGGGAGCAGGATCGTAATTGATGCCGAATCCGGCGCGCACCACCAGCGTCGGCGCGGCCTGATACGCCAGCCCGATATTGGGCGAGAAGCTGAGGTTGCTCACGTGGTATCCGCAATCGCGCGGCGTGCCGGCGACGCCGCACAGCTCCACCAGGCCGGTCGAGAAATCGAAGCGCTCGAGGCCGCGGCCGTTGTCGCGCGTGGCCAGCGGGAAGCGGCTCCATCGCAGGCCGGCGGCCACCGAGAGCCGCGGCGCCGCCTGCCAGGTATCCTGCACATAAAGGCCGTAAATGTTCTGGTAAGAGACCAGGTTGCCGAAGGGAAGCAGGTCGTGGTAGACGGTGGTCGGCATCCCCAGCAGGAAGCTCGCATAGTCGTTGAACTGGTTGGTGGACGATCCGCCCTTCAGGCTGGCGGGCCCGCCCGCGAAGGCGAACTGGCCGTTGAAGCCGTTGGCATTTTCGAAGTGGTTGTAGACCTGGTGGCCGAGCTCCGCTCCGAAGCGGACATTGTGCTTTCCAGCGGACCACGATGCGTTGGCGCCGTACTGGAACTGCTTGTCGTCGTAGAACAGCGGACCGCCGCCGGAATTGTTCGCGGTGCCGATGGTCGAGTAGCTGGAAATGTTGAAGTATGGCCAGCCGGTGTAGTTCTCCGTGGGCCCGTTGGTGCCGGGAATGCCGAGATAGGTGAGCCCCAATTTCTGTCCGAATCCCTGCGGCTCGGCACTGGTGCCCTGTGTGGTGATGCTGAAGAAGCCGTCGATCACCACGGTAGGCCTCCACAGCCACGTCACGTTACTGGTGGTGCTGAACACCTCGCCGAAGACATTGCCGGGCCGGCTGATGGAGGCGCTGAGGGCCGCGCCATTGTCGCCGTACGCGTCGGGGTTGAAGAGATCGTAGTGCAGCCAGCCGAAGCGGTTGGCGATGGTGACCTTGGAGACCGGCCGGTAATCCACCTTGGCGTCGGTGGTGTCGCGCTGCTGCTGCGCGTCGCCGGTGGCGAAGTAGTTGGTGGAAGTGGCAGTCGCGGTTCCGTAATTCGGGAGCGGCACGTGGCCCTGCATCTTGAGCGCAATCGCGTCCAGCCGCGATGCCGGAATCAGGTTGCCCGGAAACGCCGTGCGGCCGCTCCCATCGGGATTGCCGGTCAAGGGATCGTAGATGGCGTTCTTGCTGGCCTTCGAGAAATCGCCGCCGCGCATTTCCACGGTGGGCACGGTGTAAGTGCCCTGGGCATTCTGGCCCACGAATCGGCCGTCATACGAAAGAAAGTAGAAGAGCTTGTCCTTGCGGATGGGCCCGCCGATAGTGCCGCCACCGGTATTGTTGATGAATTTCGGATTGCGTTCATCGGGCGCCAGGAAGAAGGGCCGCGCGCCAAAGGCGTCGTTCATCTGGTACCAGAAGCCCGACCCGTGCACCGTGTTGCCGCCGGTCTTGATATGGACATTCACCGCGACGCCGCCGGCCAGTCCCTGCGAGACGTCCAGGTTGCCGGTCACCACGCTCACCTGCTGGATGGCTTCGAGACCGGGCACGTACCCCGCCACATACGGCAGCCACACGTTGTTGGCGCTGGCGCCATCGATGCGGACATTGTTCATGTTGCGCGGCGTGCCGCTGGCGCTCATTCCCAATCCGCGCGCCGGGTTGGCGGCTCCCGAGTTCTGATCCTCGGGCGGAGTGATGCCGGGGATCTCGATGAGCAGGCTCTCGAAGTTGCGGTTGGCGGGTATGGGGATCTCCTCCAGTTCCTTACCGCTGACTTCGCCGCGGACCTCCGCCGAGTCGACTTGCAGAGCGCCGGCGTCGGCAGTCACCACCACGGATTCGCTGACCGACCCGATTTTCAGGACGGCATTCACGCGCGCGGTGGCGTCGATTTCGGCGCGCACCCCCTGGCTGACGAAATTCTGGAAACCCTGGGCCGAAACGGTGACATCATAGGCGCCCGGCTCGAGCGAGGGAAAGGAGTACTCGCCGGACGCATTGGTCACGGTGTCCCGCGACTGGTTGGTGGCGGTGTTGGTGATCCGCACCGCGGCTTTGGGAACGGCTGCCTCGGAGGCATCGCGCACGGTGCCCACGATCGAGCCGTAGAGTACCTGCGCGGCCGCGTTGGGGGCGGGGAGCGGCAGGGTAAACAGCAGCAGCGCCGGCGCTGCGAACAGGGAGCGCATTCCGATGAAGGCCATTTCTAACCTCTGTGTGCCTGACCAGTATACGCCAAATTACGTTAGCGATAAATACTGTAGTTGTTACGGTTGTTACGGATTCCGCTGACAACCCACGACCGTCAGCAAGCTTCGAAGAAAGCATTTGGGCCGCCGATGAACGCCGGTGAACGCCGATAACTCATTTAGGCATCCTTCAACGGCCGAGGATTATTGCGCGGAATTCTTCTGCCAGACGATCCTGCTGATCCGGGTCGTCGCCGGCAAGATTCTGCTTCAATCTCTTGAAGAATTCCGGTCTCCGAGTCTCCTGGCTTTCGAGTCCCATGCGGACGAGCGCGGCGATTGCCTTGCCGGTGCTGGTGCCAACCGCCTCGGCGTACCGCTCCACTTGACTGGCGAGACAAGGGGCCATTCGAACGGTATATCGCTTGTCGTGCCCCACTTACTTCACCTTCAGGGACCTCTGCAGCCAGGCGATCATCTCCGCTTTCCAGTGCTGCATCTCCGGGGCGCGCCAGCCGCTCATCCCGTGGCCGCCGTTCTCGATGGTGATCAGATCCCGTGGCCGCCGTTCTCGATGGTGATCAGCTCGCAGACCGCCCCCACCTTGTGCATGGCGTCGCACATGGCCGTCGATTGCTCGTACACCACCTGGTCGTCCTTGGTCCCGTGGATGCAGAGGAACGGCGCCATGCCTTTGTGGACGGCGAAAATGGGCGAGATCGCGTGCAGCTTCGCCAGGCCGGCCTCGTCGAGCTGCTCGGCGCCGAAGAAGTGAATGCCGCCGCCATTGGCCGCGTGCCGGCTGATGCTCGTCATGTTGAAGCGTTCCGGATGATCGCGCCGCAGCTCCGCCAGCTTTCCGTAATCCACCGGCCCGTACATGTCCACTACGGCAGCGACGCGCGTCTCCGGGGTCTCGTGGGTCCCGGCGTAGTTCACCAGAAATCCGCCGGCCGATTCGCCGATGATGGCTATCTTTCGGACATCGACCCGATACTCCGCGGCGTTGCTCGTTAGCCACTTGATGGCGCTCGCCATATCTTCGCTCGCCTGCGGAAAGCGGAACTCCGGCGCCATCCGGTAGTCGATGCTGAACCACGCGAATCCTGCGCCGGCCAGGACGTCGAACAAGGGCCGCACATTGGTGCTCTTGCTGCCCTCATCGAACCCCCCACCGTGCACCAGGATGGCCGCGGGGAAGGGCCCGGGCCCATCCGGAACGTGAAGGTCCAGCAGCAGCGGCTTGCCGCCGGGGCGCCCGTACTCCACGTCCTTCCGATCCAGGGGGGCGGCGGCGAGAGTGCCGGCGCAGGCGATCGCCAGAACGCAAACGGATCTTCTCATGGAAGCCGATTGTAGCATCCGGGCGCAGGCCGTCATGCCAAGTTCAGGGGCCGCGGTCCAGCTATAATCGAGTAGTGCGAATCAGCGCAGTAATCTTGCTTGTTTTGTCTCTTGCCGCCTGCAATCGCGGCGTGCAGAATAACGAAGCGGTACGCCAGGGCGTGATCGACCGCATGGCACAGAAGGGCGTCGCTGGGGTGGAGGTGACCCTGACGTCGGTCAAGTACAACGGCAACGAGGCGGATGTGGTCGCGAATATCGCCCCCAAGGGCGGTAACCAGGCAGCCGCCATGTCGATGAATTACCACCTGCGGCAGGAGGGCAACAAGTGGGTGGTGGTGGGCGCCCCGGACACCGGCGGTTCTCCGCACGGCGGCGCGGCGATGCCGGGTGCGGCCAATCCGCACGGCGGCGGAATGGCTGTGCCCGAAGCCGGGCCCGCGGGCGGCGCCGGCAAGATGCCCTCTCCGGAAGATCTTCCACCGGCCAAAAAGAAATGAAACGTGTCGCCATCCTGGGCGGTGGTCCCGCGGGAGCGTTTGCCGCGGAACAACTGGCGTCCGCCGGCCTGAACGTTCAGGTCTTTGACGAGAAGCTCGCCTGGGAAAAGCCGTGCGGCGGCGGTTTGACTTACAAAGCCTACAGTCAGTACCCGTTCCTGATCGACAATGCGACGCCCAAGCGACTGGTCACCGAGACCATGCTGGCCGCGCCGCGCGCCGGAGAAGTCAGTCTCAAGCTCGACGAGCCGCTGTTGATCTACTCGCGACTGGACCTCAACCGCATGCTGCTGGAGCGCGCGGAACGGGCCGGCGCGCAGATTGAAAAAGCGCGCATCACCGGGATGTCGCGCTACGGCTCGGCGTGGCAACTGCGCACCAGCTCCGGAATCGCCGATGCGGACTTCTGCATTGTCGCCACCGGCGCGCGCAATCCGCTGCGCGACGTGGGCACGGAACTGCGGCCGGAAGACGCCATGTCGGCACTCGGTTATTACATACCGGGCGACCAGACACGCATCGACATCCAGTTTCTGCCGGGCCTGGAAGGCTACATCTGGGTCTTCCCGCGCTGCGGGCATCTTTCGGTCGGCATCTGCGGCAAGGGCGAGCCTGCGGCGTCGCTGCGCAAGCGCCTGGAGCAGTACCTCAACGAGCGCGGCATCTCCTGGAAGGGCGCCTCGTTCTACAGCCACCTGCTGCCTTCGCTCGATTCCGGCTCGTGGAAGAAGAATCGCGTGTCCGGAGAAGGCTGGATGGCGGTGGGCGATGCCGCCGGCCTCGTCGACCCCATCACCGGCGAGGGCCTTTACTACGCCATCCGCTCGGCCGACCTGGCGGCGCGCGCGCTGCTCTCCGAAGTCAGTGGGCTGGCGGAGAAGGTGGCCAATTACCGGCGCTTGCTGCGCCGCGATTTCACCGCCGACTTGGAATTCGGTTCGCGCCTCGCCAAGCGCGTCTTTCTCGGACGATTCCTGCTCGGTTCGGTGCCCGCGCGCATGGTGCAGTTCACGCGCCGCAGCCCGCGCTTTTCGGCCATCATGCGCGACCTGTTCTCCGGTAGGCAGCCATACCTGGGACTCAAGCAGCGGCTGCTGCGCAACCTCAACCCCAGCCTGTACGAGATCGCCATGAGCCTGGGATTCAGCCGCCTGGTGCCGCGCAAGGCCGGGTAGCCGCCGCCCTTTTTCGACAGTCATGAACCACTCCAAATCCGAAGCACTTTTTCGCAAAGCCCAGCAGCTCATCCCGGGAGGCGTCAACTCGCCGGTGCGCGCCTTCCGCAGCGTGGGCGGCGACCCACCCTTCATCGCGCGCGGAGAAGGTTCGCACATCTTCGACGTCGATGGCAACGAGTACATCGACTACGTCGGCTCGTGGGGTCCGCTGCTGCTGGGGCACCGCCATCCCGAGATTCTCGCGGCCCTGGAGCGCGCGCTGACCATCGGCACCAGTTTCGGCGCGCCCACCGAGCAGGAGGTCGAACTGGCCGAGGCGATCGCGGACGCCGTTCCCTCCATCGAAATGGTGCGGCTGGTGAATTCCGGGACCGAGGCCACCATGTCGGCGATCCGCGTGGCGCGCGGCTTCACGTCCCGCGACCTGATCGTCAAGTTCGAAGGCTGCTACCACGGGCACGTGGATTCGCTGCTGGTCAAGGCCGGCTCGGGCGTGGCCACGCTCGGGATTGCCGATACGCAAGGCGTCCCCAAGGCTTTCTGCGATACCACCATCGCGCTGCCGTTCAACAGCGTGGACGCCGTGGAGCAGACCTTCCGCGCGCACGGCGATCGCATCGCGGCCGTGATCGTGGAGCCCGTGGTGGGCAACATGGGGTGCGTTCCGCCGCTGCCGGGCTACCTCGAGGCGCTGCGCGAGATCACCGCGCGCCGCGGCGCCCTGCTGATTTTCGACGAGGTGATGACGGGTTTCCGGGTGGCTTTCGGCGGCGCGCAGCAGCGCTACGGCATTCGGCCAGACCTCACCACGCTCGGCAAAGTCATCGGCGGCGGACTGCCCGTGGGCGCCTATGGCGGGCGCCGGGACATCATGCAAAAAGTGGCGCCCGTGGGCCCTATTTATCAGGCAGGCACGCTTTCCGGGAATCCGCTGGCGGTGGCTGCGGGGCTTGCCATGCTGCGGCATTTGAAGGCGCACCCGGAAGTCT
>OMOG01000693.1 GCA_900290305.1 Candidatus Sulfopaludibacter sp. SbA4 | reverse complement strand
CTAGGCTCATCGGACCTGCTCGGCGCTGGAATCCAGTTTCACAACTGCAACATAACTTTCCCGGAACTCTAGCGAACCATTGATAGGGCTGGCTTATCTGTGCACACAAGAGAAAGGCAGCCCAATTTCAAAACGAGGAGAGTCACAATTGAGTTGCATCGATTTCAACATTCGTAAAATTTCACGGGGCGCCATGGCTTCAGCAATCGCAATCGCACTGGGGATGACGGCCCTTGCGCAAGAGTCGCCACGCCTCCATACGCCTCGCAGGGCGGTCCCAGGAACCATCGAGCAGAGATATCGGGCGGCAGATATTTTCGGCACCAACCCAGTGAATCCCAACATGGCGCAAGGCCCCGGACCTGGACCGATCGGCCCAGGACCGGGTTGCAACTTGTTTCCAGCCCCGCCTTCGGTCGGCACCACAGTGAATCTTTCATACTTCGGACCTCCGCCCTCGACGACCAATCAGAGCCTAGTCCTAGTGGGACCGGTTCAATTGCAGAGCCTAGTCCTAGTGGGACCGGTTCAATTGCTCAAGACCGGCCCTGTCGACGCCACCAAGGGCACCATCACGATTCCCCTGTATCTGGGGCATATGAGAACTGGGGCTAACGTCTGGTATGTCCTGACGGACGTTGACGATGCCGACGTGGCGGCGGAGTTGGGACTCAATTTCTCAGCCAAGATGACCTTCATGGCCAATGCCGCGCGAACCGCCAATCTGGATCAGAACGGAGACCTGGTATTCGACCAGGGAACCGTCGATTTTTCGCCGGTCCGCAGCATTACGCCGGGCCCCGTGGGCCAGGAGTTTCCTCCAACCGCTTTTCAACCCGGCGCCGTCGGCGACAAGAACTATAGTCCATATGTTCAGATTGTCAATGCCGCCGGCGTTATCTATAACGCCCCCATCGTCGCCTTTGGTGTGAACGCCGGCGACATCAACTTCCCGAGCGGCAACGTCGATTACTCAAAGGTGCACGATCAGGTGGTGGCGATCGACACTGTGAACATGACCGTGACCATCAACTTGATTAACGGCTTTAGCTTCGGAAAGCCGGTCTGGTACATGTCAATGGATACGAGCATACCTTTGGGAGCCGCAATCGAGCACAATACCTTCGCTCCTTTGATGGCGGCACTCCATTTGGGCGGTGACGACACCTTTTCCAGCCCGATTGAGCGCATCTTCATTTCCACAAACGGGGCTCACGACTGCGCCAATCCACAACGGCAAGGCCTGTCCGCGGATCTGGCGGATGGCTTTCGGCCCAATAACGTGGTGGGCGGAATACCGACCAATGCATTGGATTACAGTCCTGCGTGGGACGCCCAGTTGTTCGAATGGACACAAGACGCAATCAACAAGGGCTTTCGAGGTCAGGTGCGTGAAGAATTCCAGATCCTGACATTCGTCCAGGATGGCCTGATCACGGCCCCTGGCGGCGGCGCCTTCGGAACCTCGGGCTTTTCCATCAATTGCCCCATAGTACAGCGGCTCAATTGAGCTGCCGTCGTGCCCGCTGCCGGCCTTGATCCGTGCAGCGGGCACACTCGCTGGTTAGATCTCAGTGCTGGGCGGAAAGCAGGCTGCCGGTTATGAAGTTCTCCACTTTTTCAGCCGGAAAAGCGTCAGAATTGAGAGAGATGAAACCGCGAGCCGTTGTGTTCGATGCCTATGGCACCCTGTTCGATGTCCACTCCGTAGTTTTGCGCGGCGGCAACAACATCGTCGGTGACATCCGCGCTCTTTCGGCGTTGTGGAGGCAAAAGCAACTGGAGTACACTTGGCTGCGATCCCTCATGGATCGGTACGAGGATTTCTGGAGCGTGACCCAAGCCGCGTTGCGGTCGGCCGCCAGGCAACTCCAAATCCCAGCCGATGACGCGCAAGTGGATCGACTGATGCAGGCTTACCTGACGCCGTCGGCATTTCCCGCGGTGAGACCAGCGTTGGAATCATTGAACAGAGTCCCGATGGCCATCCTCTCGAATGGTTCGCCAATGATGTTGGAATCTGCCGTCCGCCATAACGGCCTCGAGTCATTCTTTACGGAGATCATTTCCGTCGATCGGGTGCGAATTTACAAACCGTCTCCTCGAGTTTACACGCTCGGCGCTGAAATGCTGCGCCTTCCCGCAACCGAAATCCTGTTCGTCTCATCGAACTCATGGGATTGCTCTGGGGCGGTGGCTTTTGGTTACAAAGTTTGCTGGTGTAAACGGTCCGAGGCGGAGATGGAGCTCCTGGATAGCGCTCCGGACATAATAGTGACTGAGCTTGACCAGATTGCGGATTGTTTCTAGGAGTACATAGTCACCGGGCTGCCAAATAACTTTCGCCGCGGCGAAACTTCCCGCACTGCGCCTACGAATGAGTTTCAGATGAGGTCTGGCCTGCAAGAGAACAGTGTGGCCCAACGGTCTTTTGTGGACCTGGATCATTGGATGGAGCGCTACCAGCAAGCCGATCCCGCGGCGCCGGCAACGCTGATCGCTGCGCTCAGCCCCGCTTTGCTGTGTTTCTTCCGGAGCCAGCAGGCCAACCGGGAACACGCGGACGACCTTCTGCAAGACACCTGGCTGCGAATTCATCGCGTGCGGCATACCTACCGCCCTGGCGAACCGGTGTTGCCTTGGGTGTACGCCATCGCCAGGCGTGCGGGTGTGGACGGCTATCGCAAGACCCGGCGGATCGCCGCTCACGAGATTGCAGTGGAAGCGCTGCCGGCGCGGTTCGCGCAAAGTGAACCTCCAAACGGGCTCCCGGCGTTCGAAGACCTCGTTGCCGCCCTACCGGAGGCACAACAGGAAGTGATTACAATGTTGAAAGTGGGAGGACTCAGTTTGGAAGAGGTGGCGCGTGCCACATCCTCGACCGTGGGGGCCGTGAAACAGAAGGCACACCGGGCTTATGAGCGCCTGCGCAAGTTGCTCCATACCTATGCCGAAGATAACGTGGCGGGAGGGGCTCCATGAACTGCAGAGACATGAATCACGCGCTCATCGGCAGATCCATGGCTTCGCCGTTGCCATCAGAGGCTGAAGATCACTTGAGAACCTGTGCTCGCTGCCGGCTGCTCGCGGGAGCGCTCCGCCTCCCCGTAGCCGAGGCTCGGCCTTCGCCGGCAAGTCTCCGTCGCATCGAAACAGGAATCGCCGCGGGTCTGCGCCCTGTGCACCCGATGGGGTCCAAGAACTGCCTTCTTGCGGCTTTCGTAGCGACCTTCATTGCCACCGTGGCTTTAAGCGTCTACCGCATGGGAGCCTTCGCGATCGCCGTCATGACCCCTCTTCAAACGAGCCTGACTCTGGGCAGTTTGGCAGTCGGTACTGGACTGCTGGCATACTCGCTTGTGAATCAGATGGTCCCGGGCAGCCGCCATCGGATTTCCCCAAGGCTCCTCCCCCTCGGCGCTGCGATCTCCCTGGTAATTGTGATAGCGGTCCTGTTCCACTTTCAACACGAGCGGAATTTTTGGGCAAAAAGCTGGGCGTGCATTCGGGCGGGCATGCCAATCGGAGCTTTGGCGGCAGTTCCCCTCTGGTTCGTCCTGCGCCGCGGTACCATCCTTTGGCCCACGATGACCGGAGCGGCAACCGGGCTGCTCGCGGGTCTGGCCGGCGCCACCGCTTTAGAGATTCATTGCCCGAATCTCGAAGCGTGCCACATCCTGGTGGGACATCTTGGTGTCGCGGCGCTTGGCGCCGTGACGGGCCTTCTCATTGGAGTAGCCGCGGAACGCGGCCTGCCCGGCCGACGCTTAAATGATTCGGACTATTGAGGCAACTATGAAAAATGCGAAATTGATTGTGGCCTATCCACAACCGAAGGATATGAAGGCGTTCGAGGCGGTTTATCAGGGAGAGCACGTCCCTATGGCGATCGCCAATTTGGCAGGCAAGACCAGGATCGTGGCCACCAAAATATTGCAGTCTCCTCAAGGCGAGCCGCCGTGCTATTGCATTGCTGAGATTCATTTTCCTTCGATGGACGCACTCAAACAATGCGCCGCCTCAGCCGGCGGCAAGGAAACCTTGATCTACGGCGTGCTGTCTTATTCGGTCAGCCGGCGGACGCGCGAGATCGGCCTGCGCATGGCCATCGGTGCGCAGCGGGCCGCGGTGATGCAACTGGTGGTACGGGAGGGCATGCTCGTGGCGCTGGCCGGGATCGGCGCGGGAGTGGCAGGCGCGTTGGCCGTCAGCCGTGCACTGGCCACGCTGCTGTTTGGAGTGCAGTCGCGCGAACCCCGCAACTTTCGCCGTCGTCACCGCCGCTCTGGCAACGGTGGCGCTGGCAGCCTGCTATCTACCCGCGCGCAGGGCCGCCCGCGTCGACCCATGGTAGCCCTGCGCGACGAATAACTAATGAGTCAGTTATCCAACCGTGGCGCAGGCACTCGTGCCTGCCGCGCCGAGACTCGTCTCGACGCTCCTCGGAGTGTCACTCCTCGCCTTCCCCTGCGAACTCGGCAATCGCGAAATATTCCTCAATCGCCGCCTCCCATTCGTCCAGGCCGCTCTTGGGAATCTTGTCGATGTTGTCTTCCATGATGATGTAACCGGTCTTTCGGTAGGCATAAATAAGTTCCGGGCGCATCCCCGCTTTGACCATCGCATCGACGGTCTCCTTGTTGAGTTCGTCCAGGTCCAGGGGGCGCGGCACGAACGAATCGGGATCGAAGAAGAGCGGATCGCCCGGACCCGGTTCCCTCCCGAACTTCTCACGGAACTTCTGAATCTGTTCCTGGAGGATCTTCATGGTCTCGGCGTCCACCTTGACCTCCCGGCTCTTCTTGGCCTTGTGTTTGATTTTCCGGCTGCCCATGTTGAATAGCGTACCGCCTTTGGGCCCTCCCACCATGCGATCATGTGGGCAGCGGAAATTCCGGAATGCCGTTGCAGAACCGTGTGGACCCCTGCGGAGTGATCTTCCGCACGACCGCCCGCGGAACGTTCATGGGCAATCGGGGCGGCGCCATTCACGACGACCGCCGCGAGATCGTGCGTCAGTTCAAAAGCCGCNNGCCGTGGCCCTGGCCGCCGGCCACCGCCCGTGCGCCGAGTGCCGCCGGGAACGCTTCAACGCCTTCAAGAACGCCTGGAAGCGCTCGGAGCCGGACCGGGCGGACCCTCTGCTCGCGCCTGAAATCGATGCGGAGCTCCATCGCGCGCGAATCGACAGCCGCGGCCGCAATGTCACTTACCAGGCTTCCCTGAACTCACTGCCGGATGGTTGTTTCGTGCAGATCGATGGCTCCAGTTACCTGGTATGGGACGAGTCACTCCTGTTATGGTCGCCGCAGGGTTACCTGAAAGAGGATCGCCGGCCGGCGGGCTTGACGGTCACAGTCCTCACTCCGGAACCCATCGTTGAATGCATACGCCGGGGTTACCAACCCGAGATCCACAAATCTGCCTCAACTGTAGTTGGGCGGCCCTCCATTCGGCTCTTAGAAGTGTGATCGTCCACTCGTCCGGCGTCTTGCTGCTCATCTTCCTCCCGGCCTCTGCCCAATCTCCCGTCACCCTGGGGGTGACCGCCGGTATTCCCATGAGCGACACCCTGCGCACTTTCCAACCCAGCGGCCGCGTCGGCGGATTCCAATCCGAATCGGCAACCCGCCGCTATGTGGCCGGAGG
>OMOG01000408.1 GCA_900290305.1 Candidatus Sulfopaludibacter sp. SbA4 | reverse complement strand
AGCCGAAAGGGGACGTTTCTACTTTGCCGGGATGGGGACATTTCTACTTTGCCTTGACAGCCGAGAAAGGTTCTCTTGACGCCCCGGCCGCCATAAGATATCATATACCAAAGAGCGGCGGCACTACCTTTTTCCAAGGAGAACGCATGGAGATTCACTTTGTGGTGCATGACGAGAACGACTCCGTAGGAGTGGTGGTCGTCGAAGGCGTAAAAGCCGGCGACCAGCTCACCGGATGGATCATGGACCAGGACCGGATCATCGCCCACGAGGCGGTCAGCAACATTCCTATCGGGCATAAACTCGCCATCAAGCCCCTGAAGGAAAACGACACCGTCATCAAGTACGGCGTCGATATCGGCCGCGTGGTCGCGCCGATTCAGCCCGGCGAGCACGTACACGTGCATAACCTGAAAACCAAGCGTTGGTAGAGCGGAGGAATACGAACTTGGCTATCGATCTGAGCAACACGACCTTTTGGGGCTACCGCCGGGAAAACGGGCGCGCCGGTGTGCGCAACCACGTCATCATCCTGCCGGTGGACGATCTCTCCAACGCCGCGTGCGAATCCGTCGCCCATAATATCAAGGGCGCCCTCGCGCTGCCGCACCCATATGGACGCCTGCAGTTCGGCGCCGATCTCGACCTGCACTTCCGCACCCTCATCGGCACGGGTTCCAATCCCAACGTGGCCGCCGTGGTGGTGATCGGCATCGAGGACGGATGGGCCAAAAAAGTGGCCGATGGCATTGCCGCCACGGGCAAGCCGGTGGCCTCCTTCGGCATCGAACTGCATGGCGATATCGATACGGTTGCGCGCGCCTCGTACGCCGCCAAGGAATTCGTGCAAGGGGCGTCCGCGCTGCGGCGCGTGGAGTGTCCGCTGAAGGATCTCTGGGTCTCCACCAAGTGCGGCGAGTCGGACACCACCTCCGGCTGCGCGGGCAATCCCAGCGTCGGCAATGCCTACGACAAACTCTACGAGCAAGGCCTGACGCTGGTTTTCGGCGAGACCACCGAGATCACCGGCGGCGAGTGCCTGGTGGCGAAGCGCTGCCGCACGCCCCAGATTGCCGCCCAGTTCATGGCCATGTTCAACCGCTACCAGGATCTGATCAACCTCCACAAGACCAGCGACCTCTCGGATTCCCAGCCCACTAAGGGCAACATTGCGGGCGGCCTCACCACCATCGAGGAGAAGGCCCTCGGCAACATTCAGAAGATCGGCAAGAAGTGCGTCGTGGACGGCGTGATCGACAAAGCCGAGACGCCCACCGGCCCGGGACTGTGGTTCATGGATTCCTCATCCGCCGCCGCCGAAATGGTGACGCTGGTCGCGGCAGCCGGCTTCGCGGTCCACTTGTTCCCCACCGGCCAGTGCAACGTGATCGGCAACCCCATCCTGCCGGTGGTCAAGATCTGCGGCAATCCGCGGACCGTCCGCACCATGAAGGAGCATATCGACGTGGACGTCACCGGCCTGCTGCGCCGCGAGATCAACATGGACCAGGCCGGCGACCTGGTGCTCGAGAGCATGCTCGCCACCGCCAATGGCCGCCTCACCAACGCCGAGGTGCTGGGGCATCGCGAGTTCGTGCTGACGCGGCTGTACGAAAGCGCCTGATTTGCGCGCGGCATTTGCGCGGCATTTGCGCGGCATTTGCACGCAGGCGCCGGCATCTGATACACGTAAGCGTTCCGGGTGGAGGTGCCTATCGCTACCGTACCGATTGAAACGCTGGCGGACGAGATGTATGCCATGGTCGCGGAGTGCGCCGGCAAACGGAATCTGAAGGCCGGCGACCTGACCAAGGCCATGATCGCGCGCCACGGCGAGGCCAACTGCGGCAAGGACGAGTGCCGCCAGGCGATCCGCATCCTGATCGATGGCGGGCGCTGCATCTACAGCTATCTGGGTGGATCCTATATCCAACTTCCGCAAGCCGAAGAGCCCCAATAGCCCGCGCGTGGCGATCGCCGGATTGTGCGGCGATTCCGGAAAGACGCTGGTTTCGCTGGCGTGCATTTTGCTGGCTCGCCGCGCCGGCTGGAGCGTCCGGGCCTTCAAGAAGGGCCCCGACTACATCGATCCTGCCTGGCTCGCCTGGGCCTGCGGGCGGCCCGCGCGCAACCTCGATACTTTCCTGATGGGCTTCGACGGCGCTGCCGGCTCCTTCGCGCGCCATGCCGGTCCCACGGAATTGAACCTCATCGAAGGCAATCGCGGCCTGTTCGACGGAGTGGACGCATCCGGCACCCACAGCACGGCGGCTCTGGCACGCGCGCTCGGGGCGCCGGTCATTCTCGTCGTGAACGCGGTCAAGATGACGCGCACGGCCGCGGCATCGGTCCTGGGCTGCCGGATGATGGACCCCGAGTTGCGCATCGCCGGCGTGATCCTCAACCGCGTGGCCGGCGACAGGCACGCGGCGGTGCTGCGTGAGGCCGTCGAGGAGGTGTGCGGCATTCCGGTCCTGGGTGTGCTCCCGAAGACGGGAGGGAATCTGCTGCCCGATCGGCACCTGGGCCTGGTCACTCCGCTCGAAAGCGCCGGCATCGCGGAACTGGAGCGGGAGATCCTGACTTTCGCCGAAGGCCGGCTCGATCTCGAGGCCATCTGGAAGATCGCCGAGGATGTTGCGCCGCCGGTTCTTCCGGTCGAAACCGCGGCGGCTCGCGGCGGGCGGCGCGTGGCGATCGGCTACCTGCGCGATGCGGCGTTCAGCTTCTATTACCCGGAGAATCTGGAGGCACTCGAAGCGGCCGGCGCGGAGTTGGTCCCGGTCTCTTCGCTCCTGGCCAACGCGCTGCCCCGCGACCTGCGCGCCCTCTATCTCGGCGGCGGTTTTCCGGAGACATACGGGGCCACCCTGGCGGCCAACACGGAATTGCTCGGAAGCATCCGCGCCGCGGCCGCCGGCGGCATGCCGATGTGGGCAGAATGCGGCGGGCTGATGGCGCTTTCCCGGGCCATCCGATGGCGCGGCGACCGCTGGGCCATGGCCGGTGTGCTCCCGTTCGAAGTGGAAGTGCTGGCCCGCCCCCAGGGCCACGGATACTCGACCCTGCGGGTAGACTGCCCCAATCCCTTTTTGCCCGTGGGGACCGAACTCCGCGGCCACGAGTTCCACTACTCGCACATTGCCGAGGGAGACCGTCCCGAGACGGCCTGCGCGGTGCTGCGCGGCGCCGGGTGCTACGGCGGCCGCGACGGGGCCATCGTGGGCAACGTCTGGGCGAGCTATACGCACCTGCACGCTACCGGGACCCCGGAATGGGCGCCCGCCCTGGTGCGCGCGGCCGAAAACTTTACGTGTATGTCCGCTTGATTTAGTACACCATTTCGTGAGTACGCCGACGTATTTTTCGGGCGGCGAGCAAGCGTCGACACGAGTGTCGACGCGGCAGGCACGAGTGCCTGCGCCACGGTTGGGTACGAGACTTTATTTATGAAATGGTGTACTTAGTACACGGTTTCACAGGCCCAAACTTTATTTCAGATTATAAACTCTGATATAGTGGGCGCAGTCATATGACCGTGCTGCTCTCCTGTCTCGCGTACCTGGCCGGAGCCGTCTTTCTGGCAGGCAGCGTCTTCCGTGCGGCGAAGTATGCACGTACCCCGGTCCCCCTGCGATGGGAGCTGTACCCGATTCCCCGGGGAGCCGCCGGCCAGATCCGCTATACGCTCGCGGAGATCCTGCTGCTGCGCGGGGTATGGCAGCACAATCGGAAGCTGTGGTTCCGCACCTGGCCGTTCCACAGCGGGATTTACCTGTGCGCCGTGTCGCTGGTATCGCTGGCGGCTGGATTCGCACGCTTCAGCGAGTGGGCTGCGCTCGCAGGACTGACGCTGCTGCTGGCGGGGGCCTCCGCGTTGTTGGTTGCCCGGATCTTCGATCCAGCCCTCAAGCCCTACACCAGCCCGGCGGATTTCTTCAACCTGGGGTGGTTCGCAGCCGCGGCGGGAATCCCGCTGGCGTCGTTCGCGCTCGAACTCGCGGCTCCCGCGACGGTCTGGCGGGCCGTCCTCACGTTCCACCCAGTGCCGCCCCTGGCCGCGGCGGGCGTGGTCCTGGCGTCGCTGCTGGTGGCTTACATTCCCTTCACCCACATGGTCCATTTCGTGGCCAAGTACTTCGCCTATCACAAGGTCCGCTGGGACGATCGCCCGGATGCCGCGGTCGCCGCGCAGTTGCTCTACACCCCGCACTGGTCCGCTCCGCACGTGGGCGCGGATGACGCCAAGACGTGGGCCGAAGTGGCCGGCGCCAGTCCATCCACGGAGAAAAAATCGTGAGCCCGGACCGCTACTCCGCCCTCACCCTGCCGCAGCCGAAAACGCCCGGGGAGGAACGCGCGCTGGTCGACGCGTTCCGCAGCGGCCTCGAAAAACTCTTCCGACGCGAGGACAACTGGACCTTCCTTCGCCCGCTCCTGATCACCGTCGAGCACTGCGTCCGCTGCCAGACCTGCGCGGAAGCCTGCCACATCTTCACCGGCAGCGGCCGCCAGGAGATCTACCGGCCCACTTACCGCTCCGAGATCCTGCGCCGCCTCTACTTCAAGTACGTCCGGCACAAGCGCTGGCAGGGCGCGGTGGAACTCGACTGGAAGACGGTCTCGACCCTCGCCGAACTGGCTTACCGCTGCAACCTCTGCCGCCGCTGCGCGCAGGCCTGCCCCATGGGGGCCGATAACGGCCTGGTGGCGCATGAGCTGCGCAAGTTGTTCAGCCAGGAAATGGACATCGCGCCCAAGGAACTGCACGCCGCCGGTTCGCTGGTACAGCTCCGCACCGGCTCCACTACCGGCATGAACCCCGCCGGCGCCCGCGACTGCTTCGATTTTATCGACGAGGAGATGACCGAAAAAACCGGCATCCCCATCAAGACTCCATGGGACGTCGAGGGCGCCGACGTGCTCCTCATCCATAACGCCGGAGAGGTGCTTTCCTGGCCCGAGAACCCGGGCGCCTTCGCCGTGATGCTGACCGCCGCCGGCGTGAGCTGGACCCTCTCCTCCGAGCTCACCGCCTACGACGCCGTGAACTACGGCCTGTGGTACGACGACGTGCAGTTCGCTCGCGTCGCCCTGCGGCAGATCGAGGCCGCCCGCAAGCTCAAGGTGAAGCGCATCGTGATCGGCGAGTGCGGCCATGCCCACAAAGCCCTCACCGTGATCGCCGACCGCCTGCTGCCCTCCGATCTCAATCTGCCGCGCGAAAGCTGCATGACCCTGATGCGCGACCTCGTGCTGAGCGGGCGCCTTCCGGTCGATCCAACCCGCAACAACTTTCCCGTGACGCTGCACGACCCCTGCAACGTGGCGCGCCTGATGGGCATCACCGAAGCGCAGCGCGACGTGCTCCGGGCCGTGTGCCCCGACATCCGGGAAATGTCTCCCAACCGAACGGAGAACTACTGCTGCGGCGGAGGCAGCGGCTTCGCCCTGATGAGCGGCAAGAATTTCCTCGATTGGCGGCTCGAGGTCGCCGGCGCCAAAAAGATGGAGCAGGTGCTGGCCGCCTTCGAAGGCTCGATGGACCCCGGGATCCTCAAGTACATCTGTGCGCCGTGCAGCAACTGCAAGGGCCAGTTCCGCGACCTGCTGGCCCGCCGGGGGCTGTGGAAGAGCAACCGGATTTTCTATGGAGGCCTGGCCGAGCTGGTGGTCAACGCCATGCGCGACGTCAAGCCGGGCTTCCTGGAATGGGAATGGCGATGAGGACTTCCGCTACAGCTCGTGGGGCAGGCCATCGCTTTATGTGGCCTGCCGGCCGCTGGAACCCGATTTGACGCAGCCAGTGATATATGATATTTCGGTAATTAAGACCCTAAATGTCGAATAATCCACCCAAACCGACCCCGCTCCTGGATCAGCTCGAGACCGGTCCCTGGCCGAGCTTCGTAACCGAGATCAAGCGGGCCGCCGAAAAAAGCCCCGCCGCCGGCGACCTGCTCGGCCTGCTGGAGCGCTCCTATGAGGATAAAAAGGGCCATTGGAAGCACGGCGGCATCGTGGGCGTGCGCGGCTACGGCAGCGGTGTCATTGGCCGCTACAACGACATCCCCGAGGAATTTCCCAACGTCGCCCATTTCCACACCCTGCGGGTCAATAACCCTTCGGGATGGTTCTACACCAGCGATGCACTGCGCACCCTGGCCGACATCTGGGAGCGGCACGGGTCGGGCCTCACCAACCTCCACGGGTCCACCGGCGACATCATCTTCCTCGGCACCCGAACCGACGAGCTGGAGGCCACCTTTCAGGAGCTGACCGCGGCCGGGTTCGACCTCGGCGGATCCGGATCGGCCATGCGTACTCCCTCCTGCTGCGTGGGCCAGGCACGGTGCGAGTGGGCCTGCTTCGACACCATGAAGTTCTGCAACGATCTCACCCAGGCCTACCAGGACGAGATGCACCGCCCGCCGTTCCCCTACAAGTTCAAGGTGAAGGCGTCCGGCTGCCCCAACGACTGCGTGGCCGCGATCGCCCGCGCCGACCTTTCCATCATCGGCATCTGGAGGGACGACATCCGGCAGGACGATGCCGCCGTGGCCGAGTACGCCGCCGGCGGTCTCAACATCGCGCGCGACGTCTGCGCCCGCTGCCCCGGCCAGTGCATGGAGTGGGACGGCGCGAAGCTCACCATCGACAATCGCGACTGCAAGCGCTGCATGCACTGCATCAACGCCATGCCCAAGGCGCTGCGCCCGGGCGTCGAGCGCGGCGCCGCCATCCTCATCGGCGCCAAGGCCCCCATCGTGCAAGGCGCGCTGCT
>OMOG01000260.1:4162-15959 GCA_900290305.1 Candidatus Sulfopaludibacter sp. SbA4 | reverse complement strand
TGCC
Source organism: Candidatus Sulfopaludibacter sp. SbA4 (assembly GCA_900290305.1). GTDB lineage: Bacteria > Acidobacteriota > Terriglobia > Bryobacterales > Bryobacteraceae > OMOG01. The sequence goes on along the minus strand of OMOG01000260.1, from coordinate 15,955 downwards.
ACGTGACCAACAGGCCCTTGCCTTCCGCCCATACGTGGGGAAGGCGACGCCGCCGTTGATCCATGACTCATTAGTGGTTGCGGATGGGGAAGAATCTCTCGGAAAAGAGAAGAAAGCCGACATGAATCTCGGCTCAGCAGGCTTGACAGCCTGCGCCACGCTTAAGTGAACGGTATTGGGGTTAGGCACGAAGGAGACTTACTGCGAGTAACAGGGCCGGGTACCGCATGCATTCAGGATAGCCCTTCACCGTTTCAAGGCGGCCCGCCAGTTCAGCACCACGGTGATGGGCTCGGCGGCCTGATTTTGCCCGGCGTTGAAGGTATTGATCAGAAACCGCTTCCCATCCGGCGCCACGTCGTAAAAAAAGTACACATTCCGCTGGCCCGCGTAAACCAGGCGGGGATCGAAAAGGGACCTTGGCACGCCCGCCTCGAACCGGGGCGCGGTCTTCACCTCCACGGCCATCAGCTTGCCGTCCGCCCCGATATAGAAAAGCTCTTTGCCGTCCCGGCGCCATCGGGGTTGCGCGCCGCCCGCTCCCGTCGAGATCTGGAACTCCCCATTCCCGCGCGGGAACGACTGCACGTAGATCTGGTATTGGCCCGCGCCGGAGGCGTCCGAAGTGTAGGCGATCCAGCGGCCGTCCGGAGAGAACTGCCCCTGTGTTTCCTCGAACGGCGTTTGGAGATAGGGCTCGGGTTTGCGGTCTCCCGAATTGCCCGCTGGGTTCGGCAGCACCCAAAGGTCGTTCCTGGTCTTGGGGTCGTTCGCGCTGTATAAGAGATGGTTCCCGTCCGGCGACCAGGCAAACGGGCGCAAAGAAATACTGGCGCCGGATTTGTACAACAGCTCCTCGTTGGCCGATGTGCCCACATCCTTCCGGTAGAGGCCAAAAACGCCAACGGTGCCCCGGTCGGAGCTGAAGACCAGGTGCGCCGAATCGGGCGACCAGACGGGGTACATGTCTTGCGCGGGGTCGAACGTAAAGCGCGTGGGGACACCACGGGCCACGTCGAGCACCCAGATGTCCCAATTCCCCCTGGAATCGAGCTGTTCCGCAGCCACGCGCTTGCCATCCGGCGAGATCGCCAAACCGCTATAAGTGGCGGACGGGCCGAGTGTTCCCAGTGGCTTGCCCTCCCGATCGAACCACGCGAGCTGCCTGGCGATGCCGGAAGCGCCGGAGCGATAGGCCAGCACGCCGTTGGCCGACACCGAGAAATAGCCCATCGCCAGGGTCGAGCCCACCTGCTCGGCCACTGGAAACGGCTCTCCCACCAACTCAAAGCGCCTCAGGTCCAGCACCTGCGCCATCAGCGTGCCCTCGCGGAGAAACAGAAGATGCCCGTTCTCCGAACCTGGCTCCTGGGGCGCGTAAGCGGCGGATTGTTTGGCATCCACCAGGCGCTTTCGCGGGCTGCCATCCAGGGTGGCGAGGTAGATGGCCGTGTCCTCCGCCCGGACGGTGCGAGTGAAATAGAGAAAGTGCTGGCCGTCGGGCAGGAACCAGGGCCGCAGGTGCCCGAGCTCGCCGCGGGAGGCTTCCAGCGTGGTCAGCGGGGTGGGCACACCGCCCGCTTGTGGAACGCGATAGAGTCCGTTATCGGGGGTGCTGAAGATAATCACTCCGCCGCGGCTCCACGACCCACCGACGAGGCTGCCGGGGACCTCGCATAGCGTTTGCGGAGGCCCGCCGGTTGCCTCGATCTTCTTGAGCTTTCCTTGCGCCAGGAAGCCGATGTAGCGGCTGTCCGGCGACCAGAAAGGCTGAAAGGACGCGCCTTCGGTGCCGGGCAATGCCTGGGCAGCGACGGAATCGAGCGGGCGCACCCAGAGCATCGACTGCCCGGTGGCGCCCGATGCAATAAAGGCCAGCCGCCGGCCATCGGGCGAAAGGGCCATGCCATAGTTGCCGAAGCTGGTCTTCTCCGGCGCCGGAATCTGGAAGCGCACGGGCACGGGCGGCGGCGTGGTCTCGCGGAAGTGAATCACCGCTACGACAAGGCCGGCAAGGGCCACCGCGGCGAGCGCGGCGTTCCACCACCGGAGCCCTCTCCGCGCCGAAGGCGCAGGTGGGGCAGGCGCTTCCGCCTGCCAACCGCCTCCACCTTCGTCGATCTCCAATCGGGCATCCGCAATATCGGGCAAGCGCCGCTTGCGGTCGCGCTCCAGGCATCGCCGCAACAGCCTCCGTATCGAGGGCGGCGTTTGCGCCGGCAACGCGGACCAGTCCGGATCGCTCTTCAGCACCGCCGCCAGGCTATCCGACACCGTATCGCCGCCGAAGATCTGGCGGCCGGTCAGCATCTCGTACAACACCACGCCGAACGACCAGATGTCGGAGCGCTTGTCGGCCGGTGCGCCGCGAGCCTGCTCGGGCGACATGTAGGCCGCGGTCCCCATAATGACGCCCATCTGGGTGGCGCGCATGGTGAGCGTGGGTGAGGACGCCGGATCGCCCGTGGGGCTTTCCGACGATAGGGCCTTGGCGAGCCCGAAATCGAGGACCTTCACGCGGCCTTCGGGAGTCACCTTGATATTGGCCGGCTTCAGATCGCGATGGATGATTCCTTTTTCATGCGCGTATTCCAGGGCTTCGGCAATCTGCCTGGCGATGGGCAGCGCTTCTTCCACCGGCATCGGGCCGGCCAGCGTCGTGCCTTCCACCAACTCCATCACCAGCGCGCGATCTTCCACGCCGTAGATGGCCGCGATGTTCGGGTGATTCAACGACGCCAGCACCTGAGCCTCACGCGCGAACCGCGCCATGCGGTCAGGGTCCTGCGCGAAGACTTCGGGTAGCACCTTGATGGCGACCTCGCGCCCCAGCTTGGTGTCGGTGGCGCGATAGACTTCCCCCATGCCGCCCTCGCCGATCTTGGCGGTGATGCGATAGTGGGCAATCATCTCCGGCATGTTCATCGCTTCAACCCCGCGGTCCAGTTGATCACCACGGTCATCGGCGCGCCGGCGGAGTCCTCGACTTGCGTGGGGATGAGGAAGCGGCCGTCCTGAGCGACGTCGAACCAGAGGTTACTGTTGGCTCCAATGTGGCTGTCAAAAAGGGCTTTCGGCACCGAGAGCTCGAGTTTGCCGGCGCTATTTTTCACGCCTACCGCCATCATTTTGCGATCGGCACCGATGAAGAATAGTTGCCTGCCATCGCGGCTCCAGATGGGGCGGCCGCCTCCGTTGATGGAGACCTGCCGTTTACCGCCAGGCGTGGGAAACGTCTGGATGTAAACCTCGTTCCGTTTCGTCTCATCGGAGCCGTAAGCCAGCCACCGGCCGTCCGGCGACAGCTTGGCAAAATGCTCCCAGGAAGGGGTCTGTAAATAGGGAAACGGCTTTCGGTCGCCGTCGAGCGGCAGCACCCAGATGTCAAACCCCGTCTTGGGATCGTTGATCTGCTCGATGATGTAACGGCCATCGCGAGACCGATCCAACGGCCACTTTTGAATTGCTGTCTTGTCCAGGACTTCCTCCTGGAAGGAGCCGCTGGTGGCCTTCTGGTGCAGGACGAGGGGCCCACCGCGGCTCGAGGCAAAGGCGATGTGGCCGCCGTCTGGGGACCAAATCGCCCGGTTCCCCCAACCTGACGTGAATCGAGACTCGGCGCCGCGTTTCAGGTCGCGCAGCCACAGGTCGGATAACCCGGTTTGCGGGTCGCGCCGGTCTACGACTACGCTGGATCCGTCCGGTGAGATCGCGGGCCAATACAGGTCACTCGGCGCGCCGACGACGCCGAGTACTTTGCCGGATGGGTCGAACCATGTAAGCTGCACGTTGCCCCCGGCGCCGCCTGAGGCGTAGGCCAGGACGCCATTTTGCGAAGAAGAGAACTGGCCCAGGCCGACAGTTCCTCCGTAGTTAAAATTCACTTGTCCGGCGAGGGGTACAGGATCGCCGGCCGTCTGGGCTTTATCCGCGTCGAAGGGCTGGGCCATGAGGCTCCCTTCCCGCACGAAGAGCAGGTAGCCCGGCAGAGCGTACACGGCGTTGGAGTCCGCCGTCAACACCCGGCGCCGTGCTTTGGAATCCAGGTCTCCGACATAGATGCCGGTCTTTTCCGGGTCTCCGCTCACACCCAGATAGAGGAAGTGGTGGCCGTCGGGCAGGAACCAGGGAAAGCGATGACGAATCTCGCCTGACTCCCGATCGAGCGTGGTGGCAGGGGTAGCGGTCCCGCCGGCCGCTGGGACGCGGAAGATGGCGTCAACAGGGCTCGGCGCAAAGAGGATGATGTCGTTCTGGTTCCAGGAACCGCCGTACGCCCGCGTGGCGTCGCACAAAGATACGGAAGGACCGCCGGCCACATCGATCCTTCGCAGTTTTCCACCCGCGGCAAACGCCAGGGAGCGGCCATCGGGTGACCAGAAGGGCCCGTTCGCGCCCTCGGTTCCGGACATCAGACGAGCGGCCAGCCCATCCAGGTCGCGGACCCAAAGCCCGGTTTTGCCGTCCAATGTGGCGACGAATGCCAGGCGGCGGCCATCGGGCGAAAGAGCCGGGGGGCTGGTAGCAGTGAGCACCGCTTTTTCCGGAGGCAGCAGGGAGAGCTTCACCACGCGCGCTTCTTCGGGGACGCGGCGGAAAACTACCAGGCCCAAGCCCAGGGCGATCAGGATCGCGGCGGCGGCGATCACCCACGGCAACCTGGTAGGTCGCAGGTTGGCGGTTGCAGGTTCCAGGCCCTGCGGTTGCCTTGCCAGGTTTTCCAGTGCAATGCGCGCCTCGCCAATGTCACGCAGCCGAGACTTTGTGTTCCGCTCCAGACACCGCCCCAGCAGCTCCCGCATCCCGGCCGGCGTTTCTTTGGGCAGCCTGCCGAAATCGGTCTCGTCGCGCAGCACGGCGGCCAGCGTGTGCGAAACCGTCTCGCCATCGAACAGCCGCTGGCCCGTCAGCATCTCCCACAGCACCACGCCGAACGACCAGATATCGGCGCGCTTGTCCACCGGCTTGCCCGCGGCCTGTTCCGGACTCATGTGAGCGGCGGTCCCCATGATCATGCCGAGTTGGGTTGCAGCACTCGCGCCTTGGCGAGCCATGCTCAGCGTGGGTGAAATCGTGGCACAGGCATTTCTTGACCCGTCACCGGGCGTGCCTGTGTTGCCTGGTCCTTCTTCCGCCACCTTCGCCAGGCCGAAATCCAGCACCTTCACCGCGCCTTCGGGCGTGACTTTCACGTTGGCCGGTTTCAGGTCCCGATGCGTGATGCCTTTTTCGTGCGCGGCTTCGAGCGCTTCGGCGATCTGCCGCGCGTACTCGATAGCCGTCCCCACGGGCAGAGGGCCTTGCAGGTTTTCGCCCTCGACCAGCTCCATCACCAGCGCCCGTTCTTCCACGGAATAAATCTGCGCGATGTGGGGATGATTGAGGGAGGCCAGCACCTTGGCTTCGCGCTCGAAGCGGGCCATACGCGCGGCGTCCTGCGCGAAGGAATCGGGCAGAATCTTGATGGCGACGTCGCGGCCGAGCTTGGTGTCGGTGGCGCGATATACTTCGCCCATGCCGCCCTCTCCGATCTTGGCGGTGATGCGATAGTGCGCAATGGTGTGCTGCGGGCTCATTTCTTCAACCCCGTCATCCAGTTCGTCACCACCGTAATGGCCTCGGGCGCGGCGGCAGCTTCGGCCTGGCGCGTGGTGTTCACAAGGAAGCGCCGGCCGTCGGGCGTAACGTCGTAGCGGAAGACGGCCACGGCGGCGGGACCCCACATCTGCGAATCGAAGAGCGCGTGCGGAATCCCGGACTCGAATTTGGGCCCGATCTTCACGTCCACGGCCATCAGTTTGCCGTCGGGAGCGATGTAGAAGAGTTCCTTGCCATCGCGCCGCCAACGCGGTTGACCGCCCCCGCCATTGGAGACCTGGAACTTGCCGGCGCCTCGCGGAAACGATTGCACGTAAATCTCGCCGCCGTGCTTGGACTCGTCGGAGGCGTACGCGACCCATCGCGGAGCCTCCGCGGGACCCGGCGAAAACTGGCACTGCGAGGTGTTGAAGGGCGTTTCCAGGTAGGGAGCCGCTTTGCGGTTGGCGGGGTCTCCTATGGGATCGGAGAGAAACCACAGCCTGCTGGATCCCCCTGATCTGCGCACATACATCAGAAACCGGCTGTCGGGCGACCAGTCGCAGGGGCGTTCGACGTCTTCGGCCTTCTGTAGCCGCTCTTCCTTGGCCGAGCCGCTCGAGTCCTTCACGTAGAGCGTGTATGGGCCATCGCGGTTGGAGGAGAACGCCACCCGGCTGCCGTCTGGCGACCAGACGGGGTCCGCATCCACCGCTTCATCGAAAGTGAACCGCGTGGGAATCTGACGCGCCACATTGATCAGCCAGATGTCGCGGTTCGAGGTCAGCGGGTCTACCTGCATTACCGCGGCGCGCGTGGCATCGCGGGAGAGGGCCAGGTTGTTGTAATCCGCGGGCGCTCCTAGCGTGGCCAGCGGCTTCCCGGCGCGGTCGAACCAGGTCAGTTGCTGGTTGCCGCCGGCTCCGCCACCCGTTCGCCAGGCCAGGGCTCCGCTGGGCGAGGCCGTGAAAGACGCGTAAGCGAGCCTGCTGCCGACGTGTTCCGCGACCGGGAAGGCATCGCCAGCCAGTTCAAACGTCCGCGCATCGAGGGGCTGAGCCATCAGGGTGTCTTCCCGCAGGAAGAGCAGATGCCCGGACCTCTCGTATTCGGAAGGAGGCACGTAGCGGAAGCTGGTGCTGGCGCCGACCAGGCGCTTCTTCTGTTTGCCGTCGAGCGAGCCGAGGTAAATCGCGTTGTTTTCCCGCGCCGAGAACCAGATGAGGTAGAGGTAGTGGCGGCCGTCCGGCAGGATTTGCGGATACCAGTCCATAGTCTCCCCATGGGCGGTATCGGGCTTGGTTACTCGAACCGGGTCGCCGCCGGCCTGCGGCACGCGGAAAATGCCTTCCACGCCGTTGCTGAGGAATATGACGCCGTCGGGGTTCCACCAGCCGGCCACCGAGGTGCTGGTAGCCACGTTGCACAGCGACTGAGGGGGTCCTCCGGATGCCTCGATCTTCTTGAGCTTGCCGCCGGCCCAAAACCCCAGGAAGCGGCTGTCCGGCGACCAAAAAGGAATGGTGCTACCCCCCCCATCGGTGCCGGGCAGGGCGCGCGCTTCCAGGGAATCGAGCGCACGGACCCACAGCAGAGGCTGACCGCCGCCTTTGGCAGTTGCAATGAACGCGAGCTTGCGGCCATCCGGCGAGAGCGACAGGTAGGGCTGGGAAAAGGCGCCGCCCTCGGGCGGCGGCACCTGGAAGCGGACGGCTTGCGGCTGGGGCGGCGTCTCGCGAAAGTGAATCGCGGAGAGGGCGGCAAGTGCGAGTGCGAGCGCCGCGGCGGCCCGCCATCCACCAGCGCGCATGGCCGTGGACCACGGGCGCCGCCGCTGGCGCGGGTGCGGGCGCCTCGGGCTCTGGTTCATCCAACAAAATGCGAGCTTCGCCGATATCGCGGAGGCGCAGCTTGGGGTCCTTGCGCAGGCAGCGCTCGATGAGTCGGCGCACGCGCGGAGGCGTATCCTGAGGGAGCGCGTTGAAATCGGGCTCGCGGCTGATGACCGCGGCGAGCGCATCGGAGACCGTCTCGCCGCCGCCGAAGAGCATGGCGCCGGTGAGCATCTCGTAGAAGATGACGCCGAAGGCCCAGATATCGGCGCGGCGATCGACGGGCTTGCCGCGCGCCTGCTCCGGCGACATGTAGGCCGCGGTGCCGAGAATCATGCCCGCCTGGGTCATGGCCAGCGAGAGGGTGGGGGACTGAGTGGCACAGGCATTCGTGCCTGTGTTTCCTGATCCTTCCTGCACAATCACGGCCAGTCCGAAATCCAGCAGCTTGACCACACCGTCGGCGGTCACCTTGATGTTGGCGGGCTTGAGATCGCGATGGACGATCCCCTTTTCGTGCGCCGCTTCCAGGCCGGCGACGATCTGTTTGGCGTAGCCGATGGCCGTGTCGATGGGAACCGGGGCGGTGAGGTCGGCGCCTTCCACCAGCTCCATCACGATGGCCCCCTGCTCGATGCCGTAGATCGCGGCGATGTTGGGATGATTGAGCGAGGCCAGCACCTGTGCTTCGCGCTCGAAGCGGGACATGCGGGCGGCGTCCTGCGCGAAGGATTCGGGGAGAATCTTGATGGCCACGTCGCGATTGAGCTTGGTGTCGGTGGCGCGCCAGACTTCTCCCATGCCGCCTTCTCCGAGCTTGGAGACGATGCGGTAGTGCGCGATTGTGGATGAGGGACTCATGGAATTTTCACCTCCGCAGCCCCGACTGCCAGTTGAGTACCACGGTCGCCGGCGCCGAAGTGGTTCCCGGAGCTGGAACGACCATCAGGAAGCGCTTGCCGTCCCTTGTGACATCGTATCGAAACAGCGTGGTGCCAGCGGCGAGCATCTGGGTGCCGAACAACGGATGCGGAGGGCCCGACTGGAAGGCTGGTTCGAGCTTTATGTCTACCGCCATCAGCCTGGCGTCCGGAGCAAGATAAAACAGCTCCTTGCCGTCGCCGCGCCAGCGCGGCTGCAAGCCCCCGGTGGAGGAAACCAGCCATCTCCCCGCGCGCCCATCGCCCGGCGGAAAAGGTTGGACATAGATCTCGAATTTTCCGGATAAGTCCGAAGCATACGCCACCCAGCGGGAATCGGGCGAGACCTGGCCCTGTGTTTCGTTGAATTCGGAATTCGCAACCGGGGTCGGTTTGTGGTCGCCGCCGGCCAAGGGATCGGGCAGCGCCCATAGGTCCAGCCCGCCCTTCGGAGAGTTCTCGCTGTACAAAAGGAAATGGCCATCGCGCGACCAGTCGTTGAGGTACTTCGAATGGTCGGATCGGAACACGAGATCTTCGGCGCCGCTGTTGCTCGCATCCTTGACATACAAGGCCTGGAAGACGCCGGCCCCGCTGAACGCGACTCGCTTGCCATCGGGAGACCAAACCGGCGAAACACCGCCTTGTAGCGCGAAGGAGAGGCGCGTATTGGCGCCGCGCGCTGTGTCCAGCACCCAGATCTGGCGGACCCCTCCCTGGGACGGCTGGTTGTGGGCCACGCGGCCGCCATCGGGCGAGATCGCCACGTCCTGGTAGTCGCCCGGCTCGCCGGCACGCCCCAGCATATGGCCTTCCCGATCGAACCAAGTGAATTGCGAGGTGGCGCCTCCGCCGGTTCGATACGCCAGTATGCCGTTGGCCGAGACCGAGAAGAAGGCGCGGCTGATGGTGGTTCCCACCTGATCGGCAATGGGCACGGCTTCGCCTGCCGCTTCCAGGCGATGCTCGTCGAAAACCTGCGTCATGAGCGTTCCTTCCCGCAGGAACAGGATTCGCCCCGGGAAACCGCCTTGCGGAGGCGCGTAGGCGGGACTGAACTCGGTCGCCTGGATGCGCTTGAGGCTCTGCTGGGTGGGCTTCAGGTCCAGCGAGCCGGCGAAGACGCCGCTCAGTTCTGCGTTGGACGAGCGGCGCAAATAAAGAAAGTGCGGGCCGTCCGGCAGGAAGATGGGATCGCTGTGGGTGATTTCCTGGCGCGACGGATCGATGGCGGTAACGGGCGAGGCCGCGCCGCCGGCCGCGGAGACCCGCAGGATCGGACCGCCAGTGCCGCCGAACAGGATTACGCCATCGCTGTTCCAGGCGCCGCCCAGCACGGGGGTTGGACTGTCACACAGGGTTTGTGGAGGGCCGCCGGAGATTTCGATCTTCTTGAGCTTGCCCGCGGAATGGAAGGCCACAAATCGGCTGTCCGGCGACCAGAAGAAGGTGATGGTGCCGTCCGTACCGGCCAAGGGCCGCGGCTCCAGCGAATCCAGCGAACGAATCCACACGCGCCCGATGCCATCCGCGCCCATGGCCGTGAAACCGAGATACCGGCCGTCCGGCGAAAGCGCCAGCCAGTTCTGGAAGGTTCCTTTGTCCGGCGCCGGAACGCTGAAGCGCATGAGCGGCGCAGGCGCGGGAGTTTCGCGGAAATGGATCGCTGCCAGTGCCGCGGCTGCGATGGCCAGGACGGCACAGGCGATCCAGGGCAGAAGCACGCCCCGGCGCGGCGGCGGGGTAGCCGGCGTCGAAGGCTGATCGGCAGCCGGCTGCTCCAGCTCCAGGCGGGCATCGCCGATATCGCGCAGGCGGCGCTTGGGATCGCGCTCCAGGCAGCGGCGCAGCATGGTGCGCAGATTTGACGGCAGGCCGGCGGGCAGCGCGGACCAGTCCGGATCGGCCCGCAGCACCGCCGCCAGCGTATCCGAGACGGTAGCCGATTCGAAGAGGGCGCGGCCGGTGAGCATTTCGTGCAGCACAACGCCGAAGGACCATATGTCCGCGCGGCGGTCTACCGTCTGGCCGCGCGCCTGCTCGGGGCTCATATATGCGGGCGTGCCCATGATGACGCCCAGTTGCGTGGCGCGCATGGAGAGAGTGGGCAAAGTAGCGGGGGATTCATTCTGCGAATCCGCGGCGAGCGCCTTGGCCAGCCCGAAGTCCAGCACCTTGACGCGGCCTTCGGGAGTAGTTTTGATGTTGGCCGGCTTGAGATCGCGATGGATGATGCCGCGCTCGTGCGCGTACTCCAGCGCTTCGGCGATCTGGCGGGCGATGGGCAGCGCTTCTTCGAGCGGGACGGGACCTTGCGTGATGCGCCCGGCGAGCGTGGGACCTTCGACCAGCTCCATGATGAGCGCGCGGTCTTCCACGCCGTAAATGGCCGCGATATTGGGATGATTCAGGGACGCCAGGACCTGGGCCTCGCGGGTGAAGCGGGCGAGCCGGTCGGGGTCCTGGGCGAAGGATTCGGGGAGAATTGATGGCCACGTCGCGATTGAGCTTGGTGTCGGTGGCGCGATAGACTTCTCCCATGCCGCCTTCTCCGATCTTGGCGGTGATGCGGTAATGCGCGATGGCTTGCGGTTCCATCTTTGTTTCGAGTGTTTGACATCTTATCACTTGCCCCTGTCGGGAAGCGCTCCGTGGGCTAGAATATGCCCATGGAGGGCGATTCCGGCCTATACCAGGCCTTCGGAGGAATGGACGCGTGCCGCAGATTGTCGGAGGCATTCTACGCTCGCGTGGAGCGCGATCCCGTACTGCGTCCTCTCTTTCCTTCGCTGCACTGCGCGGTCGAAGCCTTCACCGTCTATCTGGCGCAGATTCTGGGCGGACCGTGCGAGTATTCGAAACGCCGCTGGTCGCTGAGTCTGCGGGAAGCGCACCTGCGGTTCAAGATCGGTCCGAAAGAGCGGGATGCGTGGTTGAAAAACATGCGCAAGGCCCTGGACGAGGTTCAGGTCTCCGAGCCGCTGCGCAGCTCCTTGCAGGGATTTTTCGAACGGTCCTCGGTACATCTAGTCAACCGCGGAGAGGCGGCACCCTCCGGCACCATACACCGGGAACTCGAGGCGCAATGGAATGAGCACCGCGCGATCGAAGAGATAGTCGCCGCCGTTCGCATGGGCGAGGCGGATCGTGCGGTGGCGCTGGCGGAGAGTCCCACGATGCGGGCATGCTTCGAGCGCGATCGCGCGGCTTTCTTGAGCCTGCTCGCGTTGATGAGCGGCAGCGGGATGCACGGCTACGTGCGCCAGAAACTGCTGTGCGATCCGAAGCTGGCACAAGAACGTTACACGGGTGGCCGAACTCTGTTGCACGGGGCATCCGGCGCGGGCAGTGTGGAGATCGTGGAACTGCTGCTCAGCCTCGGCGCCGACCCCAATGCTGTCGATCAGGCGGGACACACTCCTCTGTACGCGGTGGGCAACGAGGGCGGCGTTCCGGGCGGCGGC
>OMOG01000260.1:0-4155 GCA_900290305.1 Candidatus Sulfopaludibacter sp. SbA4 | reverse complement strand
TGGATTGCGGCGCGGACATGGAAGCGCGCGACAGCAAGGGCGAAACGCCCCTGCGCCGTGCGGTCAATTGCGGCAAGACCGCGGTGGCGGCGGTGCTCCTGGCGAGGGGCGCCGATATTCGTTCCAAAGGAAGCAGCGGTCTGACGCCAATCGAGGCGGCACGCACCGCTCCGATGAAGGCGCTATTCCAATCGTACCGGCGTTAACGGTGGAAACGCCCGACGACAACGCCTTTCCCCAGAATGTGTCCGTCGATAGCCTTGAGGACGTCGGCGCGAGTGGCATCCGGCCCGAGATCCAGTTTCGTGTCCAGCGCGAAAAGCTCGATGGTGTAGTGGTGATGCGGGCCGGCAGCCGGAGCGCCGGGGCCCCGGTATCCAACCACGCCGCCCTGGTTCTTGCATTGAATCGATCCGTCGGGCAACTTGGCATCGGGAGGCACCGCTTCGGGGAGCTCGCGCGCGGTTCCCGGAATGTTGATCACCAGCCAGTGCAGCACGTCGTCGATCTTCTTCTGCGGGGCCGCATCGGGATCGTGCATGTACAGGACGAAGCTGACGGTGTTCGGCGGAACGTTGGTCCATTGCAGCTTGGGTGAGACCGGCTTGGGGTCCGATTGGGTGAAGCGGGCGGGGATCTCGGCGCCGTCGGCGAATGCCGTGGTCGTAAGAGTCAGTCCCGGCCCGGCGGGCGCTTTCTTGGGAGCGTCCTGCGCGGCAGCGGCAGTTGTCAGGATGGCGCAGATGGCGAATGCGCGCTTGGTTCTCATGGTTACCCTCCTTCGCTGTATCAGGATACAGCAGCCAGGACCGGGCGGGCTACTCGATGACTGGGACCAGGTTTGAATCGATGATGCGTTGGTCGGACGTGAGGAGCGGAACTCGAAGGATGCGCAACGTGGCGCAGGCACTCGTGCCTGCCGCGTCGGCACTCATGCCGACGCCTGCCTTCGACGCTGTGGAGCGACCGCGAAGAGGTGTCGACGAGTGCCTGCGCCACGTCACTGCGTCAGGCAGGACGGCGTCATCGAGGACACGGCGTTGCTCCCGAGATAATCTCTTGAGATCGGAGAGGCAGCGAATCGCAATGTGAGTGTCGAGGAGGAATCGCGGATTCAAGAGGGCGAGTCCTCAACCCCGCCGGGGGTCCCATTCGTCCCAGATGTTGGCATTCACGATATCACCCAAGATCTTGACCTTTCCGGTCAAAATACCCGCTGGTGATTTCCATGCTTTTTTTCGGGCAGGTGAGATCGTCGCTACCGGCCGCCCGCGCTTGGTCACCGTGATCGTGCTTCCTTGTTCGTTCACCTCGTCGAGCAGAGCCAGACATTTGGCCTTGAACTCGGTGGCGCCGATGACTCGGGTCTTCATGCCTTGATGGTACCTCAGGCCGATATGGCCATCTGACCAGTGCTGATCTATCGTCCGTCAGGCCGGCCGACTTGGCGGGAAAAATTCGCGGTTCATCAGCTCATCGCTATCTTTTCGCGTGGCCGTGAAAATCACGGCGCTGCCGACCTTCGCATTACGGCAGGATGCCCGAGGACGCAGGAAAAACCGTCCATACGCCCATCGGTTGCCAGCCGGAGTTGCTGACTCCGTCGATACTGCCGTTAGTCTGGGCAGCCGCTAGACCACGCGGTTTCCTTGAAACGAAGGGGAGAAATAGATATTCAGAGTCACGGTGACGATGTCACCGATGGTCGTGGCGCTGCCCGTGAAACTGCACTGGCTGTTGGACAGGAAACCAGACGACACGGAGGGCACGAGGGCGTTTCCAGCATCATTTACCAGAAAGAAATTATTCGGGCTAAACCCGTGCGCATCCGTCGGGACGAACGCAATGTAGCAAGCCTGGCGGCCATCCAGGAAGTTATTGATCAGAATGTTCAGGACGCCCAGGTCCTGCCAACTGTAGGGGTCGGTGAACATGAATGTGGCGGTAATACCTTCAGGCACGTAGCCGACGTCCCATTCATTGGCCAGCAGTTGGGCGCGCGCCGGTAGCAGTCCCGTAACCGCGGCGGGCGAGGCGGGGGAAGCCCCCGGAACGATCCAGACGCCTTCCGGCTGCCACCCGGAATTGTATTGGGCGCCGCGAGCCGCCATATAGACGATCTGATTTCCGGCAAATTTTGGGCTGAATGTCAGGCTCAAAGTGAGGGTCAAGGTATCGCTCACGCCGGCCGCCTGGGAGCCTGCGCTCGCGACGGTACACTGGCTGTTGCCGATGGAGCCGGAGCCGCTCAGCGCCAGTCCGTTCGAAAGCGCGGTGCTGGCATCGTTCACCAGGTAGAGCACATTCATGGAACGGCTATACGCCAGATAGCAGGCATTCCGGCCGTCGAGCGCGCTCGCGATCAGGACGTTCACGACGTCCAGATCCTGATAGCCATCCGGGTCGGAAAACGTAAACGAAAAGACCTGGGCGGTACCGGCGCCGGAGTCGGGAGAGGCCGCCAGCGAAGTGGATGGCAGATAAACGACATTGATGGGGCTGGACGTGCCGGTGAGCGACGCGTTCACGGTATCGGTCGCGGTGATGGTCTGCGCTCCGGGGGTTTCCAGGCCCACGTAGAATGGGCACACACCCTGAACCAGCGTGCAGTCGGGCGGCAGAAGCGCCGAAGGATCGCTGCTGGTGAAATGTACTTTGCCGGTATAGGCAAAGACCGTCAGGTTCCCCGCGGCGGCGCCAGCGATGCAAGCGAGAGGGACGCCGGCATAAAAGGATGCAGCATTACAACCAACAGCGAGGTGCGTCGGTGTGGCAGGGATCAAAGGTCCACAGACGTCGGCGTCGTCTCTGCTGTAACAAGGTGCCGCCGCGCCGGCGTCGGCCGCGCTGTTTCCCTGAAATGTGCTGCGGCCCACGATGACCTGCGAGGGCGAGAATGTGGTGTAATCCTGCCACACGAACAGCGCGCCGCCCTTGGCCTGCCCCGCTGATGCGCCGCTGCCGCCCGTGCCAGGAGGGCCGGAAATGCTCCGATTGCCGCTAAACGTGGAACCGGTAATCAGGACGTGACCCGTTGCAACGAAGATGGCTCCGCCGAAGCCGGCGCCGCCGCCACCGCCGCCACCGGACACTGGAGTCGCATTGTTGCCGAGGCCACCGAGTCCCCCGCCAAATCCGCCGCTGCCGCCGTTGCCCCCGCCACCAGCGCCGTTGCCGCCGCCGCCACCTCCACCGCCGAAGACGCTGCTGCCGCCGTTGCTGGGCTCGCGAATCGCGTTGATGGCAGGGTACGCGTCAGAGAACGAGAGGCACGGGCTGGTGGCACCGCCGCCACCTCCAGCGCCGAAATTGCCGAGGCTGCCCGGCTGTGGAGGGCATCCTGGGGGGACTTGAGTTGCTCCGGCGCCACCCGAGTTGGCTGAACCCAGATCGCCGCCGCTACCCGCACCGCCTGGTGAGGTGAGGCTGGTCGAGGAACCTCCGGCGCCACCAAAGCCTCCTCCTCCTCCGCCACCCTCCTGGCCGTGCTTCCCGCGCCGCCCGCGCCGCCACGAGCCGTGTTGCCGGCCAGCGTGACATTGCGGACGGTCACGTTGCCACCGTTGACGAAGATGGCGCCTCCCATGCCGGCAGCGCCTCCGCCTCCGCCCGCTCCGGCGCCGCCGTTGCCGCCTTGCGCCAGACCGTTTGCCAGAGTCAGGTCGCTGATCGTCACGTTGCCTCCGGCGATGAACGAGATTCGCGTGCCGCTTCCCCCGCTGATGGTCAGAAGACCGGCGCCGGGACCTTGGATGGTGAGGTCGTGAAAGATGAAGAGGTGATTGTTGGGCGACGAAG
The DNA here is from genome assembly GCA_900290305.1 of Candidatus Sulfopaludibacter sp. SbA4. Taxonomy (GTDB): domain Bacteria; phylum Acidobacteriota; class Terriglobia; order Bryobacterales; family Bryobacteraceae; genus OMOG01. The sequence continues at coordinate 357 of OMOG01000260.1, read as the reverse complement.
TATCGAGTGCGATGGTTTGGCCGTTGAGGCTCGGGGCGAAGGTGATGGTGTTGCCCCCTGAGGAGTTGAGGACCGCGTAGCGCAAAGTGCCGGTCGCGGGGTTGGCGGCGCTATCGGCGGTGCTGGATACGCAGAGTGGAGGGTTGCAGGTCTGCGCCTGCAAGCTGCTGTGGAGAAGAAAAATCCCAAGGATCGGCGCCCGGGATGCGGCTGTTCGGCAACGCATTCCCATAAGCTCTGATTGTATGTCACATCGACGGCAGAGCACAGGCGGAACCGCCTGCGCCACCAGTATTAGCCTGACTTTCGCACTTCGGGACGTTCACTGCCCCTAACCCTTTCAGAATCAATGAAGGC
>OMOG01000628.1 GCA_900290305.1 Candidatus Sulfopaludibacter sp. SbA4 | reverse complement strand
TTTCGGCGGTTTGAGTCGATGTTGAAAACAAAGGGCTTGACTGGGAGTCACAGATTAGGAGCCTGAAGCCAGAATCAGCAGGCGGGGCCCCTGCCGCTTAAAGTAAATCTTCTCCTGGGCATTTTATCCAACAAGGCAGGCCACAAAAGCTTGCTGCCCGCGGGGCGGGCCAAGACGTAAAGGAACAGGCCGGTCTTCGCCAAATATTCGCCAAATTTCTGAATTCGCTAACAAATCTATATTCAGTGGCTTAGCGACATGTTCCTTAGAAAACGATGGCCCTGCCTACAGAGCAGGAGAGCCGCAATCAAACGCTTGAGGGCGAGGAGCCAGAATCAGCAGGCGGGGCTCCTGCCAAAAATCCTCTCAAGGAGGAAAGAAATGGAGCTACTGTAATACAAACAGTTCAGAATCAGTGGGTTGTCCAGGGGTTTACGGAATGAAATACTTAGTTGCGGAGAACCGCCGGAGGCGGAACCACGGCCGGGGGGGCTTCCAGGGAGGCGGCCAGGTGCTGCAGACTCTGGGGGCCGGAGCGGGCCGCTCTGCGGGTGCGCTTGGCCAGGTACATCCGTCGATCGGCTTCCGCCAGAAGACTCTCGGCATCTTTGCCGTGGTTGGGACAACAGACGGCGCCGATACTCATGCTGAGCAGCGGCTCGCCGCACACTGCCGTGCCTGCATCCATGGCGACCTTTTCGAGTTGCTCCAGCTTCTCGTTCATGTCTCCGGAACTGAGGCCGGGCAACACCAGCACGAACTCATCGCCGCCCATGCGAGCCACGTAATCGTATTCGCGGCAGCACTGGCGAAGCCCGGCGGCCACCATCTTCAGGACGCGGTTGCCCTCCAGGTGGCCGAACCGGTCGTTAACCTGCTTGAAACCATCCAGATCGCACACCAGGAGCGCCAACTGGGAGCCGGCCCTTTCGCCGCGGTTCAGTTCCGCGTCGAGAAACAGGAACAGGGACCGCGCATTGGGCAACCCGGTCAGTCCGTCGATGGTGGCGGTGATGGCAACCTGCTGGTATTGGAGAGCATTCTCGATGGTCAGCGACACTTTGGGCTTGACTGCCAGCAGAACGCGCAGATGATCCTTGGTGAAGGCATCGGGGCGGAGGTGGTAGAGGGTGAGCACGCCGGTGATGCCGGCGGCGTTTTCGAGCGGGATCGCCAAAGCGGAACGGAGGGTGCTGAACTTGGCGGGATCGTTCAGATAGCCGGGCTCGACCGACGGATTGCCGTTGATGATGGGCTGGCCGGTCTCTGCTACCCAGCCGGAAAGCCCCTGGCCCAAGGGGATTCGCAGCGCGGAGAAAAGGTGGACGTTCTCGCCGCTCACATACTGCGGGACCAGCCGGTCCTCCTTGCGCACATAGACCGCGATGCCATCGTAGGGAATGAGGCGCCGCAGCCGGCTATCCAAAACCGCCAGCGTTTCGTGCAGGTTGAGAGAGTTTCCGAGGTCCTGCGAGAGCTCGTATAGCATCTGGACTTCCTGCCGGGCCGCGGCGATGGAGGACAGGAACTCGGGCTGCTCCGAGTCGGGCGTGGCGGTCGCCTGGAATCCCGCGGCGGGAGCCCCCCCGTTGTAGACTTTCACGTTCGTGGATAGCGAGTGCTTCCGGGGTGAGGCGGCCCGTGTCAGGGCTTCCCACTCCCGATAGTGGCTCCGGAGGAGGTCCACCACGCGCGGATCGTAGCTCGTCCCGGCTTCTGCTACGATTGCCGCCATGGCTTCATCGAGCGGCAGTCCGCGGCGGTACTGGCGGTCGGAAGACATGGCGTCGAGACAGTCTACCGCGGCCAGAATGCGCGCGCTCAAGGGAATCTGCTCGCCCTTCAAACCGTCCGGGTAGCCGGTTCCATTCCACCTCTCGTGGTGGGCTCGAACAATCGGCACCACCGCATAGGGGAATTGCACGCGATCCAGGATTTCCGCCCCCACCACGGGATGGATCTTCATCTTCTCGAATTCCTCCAGCGTCAGCTTTCCAGGCTTCGAAATGATGTGCTCGGGCACCGCCAGTTTGCCGATGTCGTGCAGGATGGATGCCGCCCGCAGCGCCTGCAGTTGCTCGTCGGGCAACTGCATAGCTTTGCCAAGCTCCAGCGCGTAGATCTGAACGCGCTGCAAGTGGTCGTGTGTGGTGTGGTCTTTTGCCTCAATCGCCAGCGCGAGGGCTTCGATGGTCCGCAGGTGGAGTGCGGCCATCTGCTCGGCGTGGCATTTCTCCGAATCGAGACGTCCCAGATACAAACGGAACGAGGAGAAGATCACGTAGACCGCCGGAACCACGAAGGCGGTGGTCCCCCATCCGAAGCGGTGATTGCACAAGCTGACCACGGCCGCTATGGCCGCTCCGGCCAGGTAGTAAGGGAACAGCCAGAAGTAGCTTTCGTGCCAGGTCTCGTACAGGTTGCTGCCCCCGGTCAGTGCAATCACGGCGGCGATCGAAAAGGTGTTGATCACGAAATAGAGCGTCGCAGCGATCCCGATGTTCGGCAGCAGGAGCCCGTTGTGCTCGATCCGGCAGTAGACCATGCACCCCGCCCAAACCGAAATCGCCAGGCTGGCCAGGTTGAATAAAAGTTGGACCGGCTTTTGACGCTTCTTGCGCCACACACTCTGCACCGCGACGGCCAGGCATGACACCACCAGAGTCTCCGGATAGCTGAAGTCGATCATGCTCAGCAGGACGAAAACGAAGCTCACCGAGAGGGTAGTCGGGATGCCGGGGACCGTGACCTTCAGGGTGGACGCAGCCACGGTAAGACCAACAATGCACAGGAAATGCAGAGGATCCTGGCAGGCCCACGCCTGCACCGCATAGCCTACGCACACCAGTCCGCCAGCCAGGACTGCGAAAATGTATAACTTGGCGTAGCGACTCATCTGCATTGCTTATCGGCAGATCGGCCGGGTTTCGCCACCTCACACCGGCATGAAGATGGAAATGCTTTAGGAGCGCGGACCTTGACCCCGAGGGAAACGCCCGTTCTGGCGGCTGTGGCCCGCTCGCCCTTCGTTCCCCCGTGCGCGTTTCCAGACTCCCCCTGGATCTGGCGCATAGCGGTCCTGCGCAAATCTGGTGATTTCTCCGCTACGGCCGCTGCAACCGGCGGAGCATCTCGTTGGCGCCGGCGCTGATGTTCGGATCAGGATCACTCGCGGCCATCTTGAAATGCTCTATAGCGCCCGCGGAATCGCCGGACTGGCTCAACACTACGCCCAGTTCGTAATGCGCGCGGCCGGAATCGGGATTGAGGCTCAAGGCGATATTGAGTTCCCGTTTGGCGCCCGCGGAATCGCCTTTGGCCGAAAGCACCGATCCCCACAATTCGTGGGCTGGAACCAGCTTCGGATCCAACGCCACAGCGGCCTTGACCTGAGGCCAGCACGGCAACAATGGTTGACCAGGTTGCATGGTTGCGTTAGTATCTATTCATGGGTATATTTCTTGCTCATCCAGCGACAATACAGGATCTGGGCAGACAACTGGCTGAATACCAGCGTTCACTTCCGGCCCGTGCGAAATCCGGGTTGCGCATTCGGGCCAACCGGAAGCGGATCTCTCTGACTGTCGCGAAAAACTCCGGACTTCGGGTTCTTGTAGATTCGGAGATGGCTTCGTTGCTCGGCAGCAAAATGCCGGAACTCGCCGTCGAAGTACTCCCATTCGACACTACGACAGAGGCGTCCGCGGACAGCACACGCCTTATCTTCACTCCCAAGGGGCGCGAGACCGGCGTTCGTAAGAAGAAGTCCGTTAAGGATGAATTCTCCGCACGTGTACGGAATTTCTTCGAGACCACTGTTGTTTCCCAGGTGCATGATGCGGCGCTCAAGGCTGCCCTCCAAGCGCCCACCGAATTCGAGACGATTCTGCACGCGCTTGAGAGACCGGAGGTCGCTGCTGCGGTTCGAAACCAGGACCCGTTGGCGATGGCGCGACTACGCGGAATCGAGGCCAAGCGTCGCATGCTCAGCGACGAGGGCGGCATTCTGAGCGCCGAAAAAGCCGGAGAGCTTCTAACGATGAGCCGCCAAGCCGTGGAGAAGCGGCGGAAGGCAGGGCGGTTGATCGGGGTCTCGCTTGGGCGGCGGGGATTCGGCTATCCGGCATGGCAGTTCTCGGAACGAGGCACTCTGACTGGTTTGGAGGCGGTCCTCGACGCTCTCAAGCCGGAAGACGCCTGGACGAAGCTCGTGTTCTTCACAAGCGAGAATGCAGCAACAGACGGCAAGAAGCCCCTCGATGTACTTCGGGCAGGAGGTGTCGAAAAGGTTCTTGCCGCCGCTCGCACGTACGGCGAACAGGGTGCCCGGTAGTGGCGCTGGGCCGTACACCTGAGCCGTCGAAGCGCTTCCATGCGATCACTCTCCCGATTTCCGGGACCGATCGCGATTGGTACCGTTCGCACTCGACGCGCCACGGTGCGATCTACTTCGGGCGAAATCGCGCGTATCGGTTCGATGCGCCGGATGGCGAGTACGGGGTCCTATACGCCGGTGCTGACCGCCACGTGGCGTTCATCGAATCGTTCCAAATCGCCGGCATCCATCCGGCCGTTGCGGAGTCGAAATTGAAAGAGCACTCATTATCGCGGATACGAATCCACGGTTCGGTGCGACTGGTGAACCTCGCCGAAAGCGGTGCGCTCACGCGGATCGGAGGCGACGCTCGGATATTCACCGCAAGCTACTCCATATCGCAACGCTGGTCGCGAGCGATTCAAACCCACCCTGAACAGCCGGATGGCATTCTCTATCGACCTCGGCACGACCCGGCGCGTCTCGCGGCGGCGTTCTTCGATGCAATCGCGCACGAAGTCACGGCCGAGACCCTGGGCGGATGGTTAGATCAGAGAACGGCTCTGGCTGAAGTGCTGGATACGTACGGAGTTGCGCTCGTGTCGTAGGCGCCGGCGCGAAAAGGCCGACATCGTCCTCAAACTCCGTGGGGCACGCCAACGCATGAAAACCAAAACAGGCCGCTTGCGAAGGCCGCAAGCCCTATGGTGCGAACGAAGGAGAACAAGCCATTATTGCCCGCATGAAGGATGGCGTTTGATCGCATTGCGGCCACGCTGAATGCTGAAGGCGTGACAACACGAACAGCGGGAAAATCGTGGCACGGCTTCACCATCAATCGGATTCTCAAGCGAGCCGCCCAACCCCTCACCCTGCGGAAGCCCAAAATCCGCCACCAAGTGAAATGTGCTGCGATCTGCGCCGAATAGGAGCCTGCGCCACCGTGAAGTTGATGCGTCCTGCGCAAATCTGGCGATTTCTCCGCTACGGCCGCCGCAACCGGCGGAGCATCTCGTTGGCGCCGGCGCTGATGTTCGGATCGGGATCACTCGCGGCAATCTTGAAGTGCTCTATGGCGCCCGCGGAATCGCCGGACTGGCTCAACACTACGCCCAGTTCGTAATGCGCGCGGCCGGAATTGGGATTGAGGCTCAAGGCGATATTGAGTTCCCGTTTGGCGCCCGCGGAATCGCCTTTGGCCGAAAGCACCGATCCCCACAATTCGTGGGCTGGAACCAGCTTCGGATCCAACGCCACAGCGGCCTTGACCTG
>OMOG01000407.1 GCA_900290305.1 Candidatus Sulfopaludibacter sp. SbA4 | reverse complement strand
CCCTAACCCCCAACCCCCAACCCCCGGTTTTCACGGCCCCCAACCCCCGGTTTTCACCCTGGCCTCCTACACCGGCACCGGCTTCCTCCTCACCGCCCTATGGGCGCTGCTTCCGCCCGTGGCCGTCGCCCCCGCCTGGGCCGCGGCCGCGCTCATCCTGCTCGAATTCCGCATCCCCGCGCTCGACACGCAAGGGCACCTCGTCAGCGCCGCCGCCTTCGCGCGTCTCTTCTTCGCCAACTTCGACGTGCCCCAACGACTCCTGACCGTCTTGCCCGTCCTGCTCTCGCACTATTACCTCTGGTCGCGCACGCAAAAGCGCTTCTACCTTTACACCGCCGCCATCCTCGCCGCCGTGCTCATGCGCTTCGAGATGGGCCGCGTCTTCACCGCCACCGGCTGGGCCGTCTTCGCCCTCGGTCTCCTCTATGCCGGCCTCCGCTGGAATCTCCACGACCTCTGCTGGCAGAGCTACGCCCTCGCCGCCCTGGCCTTCGCGCGATGCTGGTCCACCAACTTCTACTCGCCCGAGATGTTCGCCGGCATTGCCGGGCCGGTCCTCACCGGCGCCATCGTGATCGCGTGCCTCTATGCCGCCCAGCTTCTCACCCCCCGCGCCACTCACCCGCGACTCTTCTACTCGCTCCTCGCCACGGCGCTGTTGGCCGCGCTGCTGTTTTACCAGGCCTCCGGCAGCGTGCTGACTATCGCCTGGGGAATCGAAGGAGTCGCCCTGCTCGCCGCCGGCTTCCCCCTGTGCGACCGCGTGCAGCGCATCTCCGGCATGGCCCTGCTGCTGTTCTGCATCCTCAAGCTGTTCGTGTGGGACCTGCGCCACCTGGACACCCTGCCGCGCATCCTGTCCTTCATCGTGCTCGGCCTCATCCTGGTAGGCGTTTCGTGGATTTATACGCGTTTCCGCGAGCGCGTCGAGAGGTACTTATGAGAGTCCGCTTCGCCTTTGTGCTGGCCGCGCTGGCCGCCGCCGCCGTGCTCGCCACCCTGCACCCCGGCCCCGCCACCGTAAGCCTTCGCTCGGTGCGCCAGTTGTGGTCGGACTCTCTGCGCGATGCCGACCAGCCCGGCATGCGCCTCACCCGCCTCTCCGATTCCGAAGAGATGCGGCTCCCCCCCCCCCCCCTCGTGCGCGGCATCCACTGGGCCGACGCACCGGACGCCCTGGCGCGCGTCATCGCTGTCGCACAACCCATGCTGCCGCACGTCCGTCGCCGTGGCATCGCCTGGCGATTCCACATCATCGCCGCCCCGCTGCCCAACGCGTTCGCCCTTCCCGGCGGGCAGCTCGTCGTCACCACCGGTATGATGGATTTCGTTCGATCCGATTCGGAACTGGCCGAGGTCCTCGGCCACGAGATCGCGCATATCGATCTGCGCCATGCCGTCGAACGATATCAATACCAGTACCGCCTCGGCGGCCTCGTCGAATTGGCGCACCGCCTGGCGACCATGCCGTTCTCCGCCGACCAGGAACTGGATGCCGATGCCGAAGGACTGCGCCTGGCCATCGCCGGCGGTTACGATCCCGCGGCCGCACCGGTACTCTTCACGCGCATGCAGCGCGAATTCCCCGAGCCCGCCAGCCCTCACGCCGATACACCGGCCGGCGAGTTCGCCCAGTCTCTCGGCGGCGCCATCGCTTCCTACTTCCGCACGCACCCGCCATCCGACGAACGCGCCCGCCGCCTGGCCGCCTTGGCCCAGCGCCGAAACTAACCCTTGTACTGCAACAGTCTCAAGTCTCCTCCGCCTGCGACGATTTTGTGGGGCGGACCCCCGGTCCGCCGGGGTCCCCTCGGGGGAGCCCCCTGGTCGGCCTTTGGTTGCGGCTATGCTGCTCTGTGGGGCAGACGATCGTTTTTTGTCGTCTGCCTCTTGCCGGGGTTTTAGCCCCGCACCGCCAGGGGCCTAATGTATCGACGACACAACCAGCTTTTCGCCGCTCATCACCCCACTGACTTTGGCGTGGATCGGCCTCCCGGCGCCGATCTCCTTGCTCCAACTTTTGTTGTTCTTCAGCTCGTCCTGCGCGCGCTGGTTCCCAACCAGGTCGAAGCGGACCGTCTTGCCGTCATCGAGTTTCATTCCCAATTCGGTGCTGCTCGCCGACACCGGACAACTCGCGCCGGAGTCGCTCGCCGCGCGGTTCGCGGAATTGGCCTTCTCGGAATCCGCCGCCGGCGGGGTGGCGTTCTCCGGCGTCGCCGCAGCGCTCGAAGTATGTGAGGCGCAGGACATGTCCACCAGGACGCCTTTGTAAGTCATTGTCTTCATCTCGGCGGGCGCCGCGGTTGCCGCCGGCTTCGTATTCGTCGAGTCCGTCTGCTTTGCCGGCGGCTGACTATCTTGAGCTTGCTGCTTTCGCGCGAACTGCGACATCAATACTGCCAGCGATACTGCCAGCATGAATATCCGTGCCTTCATTCAAAGACCTCCTAACGGTCGCGCGCAATACTCTGAGCGCGCCGTACCGTCGCTATTGGCACGTTGACTTCCATTCGATTTGTGCAAATCTTCGCGTCCTTGCTCAAGTCGGACGGGCACCGTGTATGGTGGCGTACCCAACAACCTCTGAGTGCGCGTAATTTTTTCGCGCTTAAGCGAACAGTCCAGGCTTACGCCAGGGCGTTCTTGCAGTACTCCACGCACTTCGCCAACTCGGTCATCAGGTCCGAGCCCTGCGGAATCGGGTGCTCCATCTCGATGACGCCCGGGAATGGATATTTCTCTTTCTGCATCAGCTTCAGGGTCTCCTTGATGGGCGTGTCGCCGGTGCCCCACGGCACGTTCGGACCGTTATGCATCTTCTTGTCCTTGAGGTGAATGTGGGTCACGCGGTCGTGGTGCTTCTGCAGGAACGGAATCGGCGATGTGCTGTTCCCCGCGGTGAAGTGGCCGATATCCAAATTGATGCCGTTGTATTTCGAATAGGTCATCGCCGTCTCCCAGCTCTCCGGCCTCCCGAAAGCTTCGGGGCTGGTCACATCCGTGTGGCCGTGGTAGCCAATCATCATTTTGTGCTTCTCGCCGAACTCACCCAGCCGCTTGGTGTGGCTCAGCGGAATTTCGCAGGAGATGGCACTCGCGCCCGCCGCCTTCGCCAACCCGAACATGTAGTCGATCTCCTCGTCCGAAAAGGTGTCGATGGCGTCCACCTTGACGATCTCGATCTTCACCCCGGCGTCCGCGTACTTCTTGCGGAAAGCCTTGACCGTATCCATGGATGCCGCCAGGCGCCACTTGCGCAACTCCTCCACTCCAGCCTTCCGGGCCGCTTCCTCCTCGGGCGTCCGCGGCCCTCGTCCGCTGCGGCGCGGCGCCGGATAGGCCACCAGTTCGGCCCGCGCTCCCATGAACTGCTCGATGGGCTGCGCGCGCAGCTCCACCGCGCTCAGGTTGAGCTTCACCATCGCGTCCAGACACTGGTCGCCGCTGTTATAAGAGCCATGGAAGCTGTAGGGCGCATTGATGCCGATCTGCACGCCGCCAAATTTGGAATTCGTCTTCGCCGGCAGGCGGGAAGCCGTCATCGCGGCCAGCGCCATTTTGCCGAGGTCCCGTCGGGTTGGATGCATAAGCGTTCCTTTCACGTGGAACTCAAAACCTATCGGATTGCACCACCGCTGTCAATCCCGTCTCAGGTGCGAGAATGGAACGGACGGCATGTACCTGTTTCACCTCTTCCGCTCGTTCTCGCCCATCCGTAATTCGATCGGCTTCGGCGCGAGCGATTTTATACAGCTCGGCCTCGCCCTTCTGCTCGTCCTGCTGGTGCTGGCGCGAGCCTGGCTCGAGCCTGCCGCTCGAAAGCTGGCGCACCATACCGGCTGGTGCATGCTGTTCCTGGGCGCGCTGGTGGTGGTGCTTCGGCTGGCCCTGCTTCCGCTCGATCCCGTCCCCACTCCCACTGGCGTCGATGATTTCAGCTACCTTCTCCTCGGCGATACCCTGGCCCACTTCCGCCTGGCGAACCCGCCTCACCCCATGCACCGATTCTTCGAAACGAACTTTGTCCTGCAGGAGCCCAGCTACAGTTCCATCTATCCCATCGGTCCTGGTATTGCCCTGGCGCTCGGGCAGATCGTTTTCGGCCTTCCCTGGGCGGGAGTGCTCCTCTCCATGGCGCTGCTCTGCGGCCTTTGCTTCTGGGCCCTGCGCGGCTGGACCTCGCCCGGGTGGGCGCTCGCCGGAGGACTTCTGGCGGTCTGCGAGTTCGGCCCCCTCAACCGTTGGATGAATAGCTATTGGGGCGGCGCCGTTTCGGCCATCGCGGGCTGCCTGGTGTTCGGAGCATTGCCGCGCCTGCGCCAACGGGCCCGCACCCGCGATGCCGTCCTGATGGGGCTGGGGCTGGGCTTGCAGATGCTCTCTCGCCCGTATGAGTCGCTGTTTCTCGACCTGAGTGTCGTCCTGTTCTTTCTGCCGGAGCTGCGCCGCGGAACGGAGTGGCCAAAACTCGCGAAGATCGCGCTGCCCGCCGCGCTGGCCATAATCCCGGCCGTCGCCCTCCTGCTTTGCCATAACAGGGCCGTGACTGGAAGTTGGACGACCCTTCCTTACTCACTCAACCGGTATCTGTACGGCGTGCCCACCACGTTTACCTTTCAGCCGAACCCGGTTCCCCATGCCACACTAACCGAGGCCCAGCAACTCTACTATTTAGGACAAGCCGCGGCTCACGGGGGCACTGACTCGCTCGCACGCTATCTTCAGCGCCTGGCCAGCCGTACCGGCTTCTACCGTTTCTTCTTTCTGCCTCCGCTCTTCCTGGGTCTGCCGTTCTTTCTCCTGTATCTGCGCGAATTCCGATACGCATGGGTCGCACTGACTCTTTTAATTTTTGCCCTCGGCTCCAATTTCTATCCATACTTTTTCCCTTACTACCACGCGGCTGCCACGTGCCTGTTCCTTCTCGTCGCTGTACTGGGGCTTGAGCGTCTGAGTGAGTGGAAGGTCCGCGGGTGGCAAGCGGGACCACTCGCGGCCCGGTGGATTCTCTTCCTCTGCGGGGCGCACTTTCTGTTTTGGTACGGCATCCATGCCCTGGGAGACGAACCAATGCTGCGGGACATGACCGCCTTCGAGACCACGCCCGGCATCAACTGGGGCGATCCCGAAGGGCGGGTCGCGGTCACCCGGCGCCTTGCGGAGGCGCCCGGCAAGCAACTGGTTTTCGTTCGCTACTTCTCGACTCACGAGTATCGTGAGTGGATACACAACGCAGCCGTCGCTACTTCTCGACTCACGAGTATCGTGAGTGGATACACAACGCAGCCGCCATCGACAGCGCGCGCGTGGTATGGGCGCTCGAAATGACTCCCGGCGAAAACGCCAAACTCAAGGGCTATTATCCGGACCGCACCGTCTGGCTGATGGAGCCGGACGCCGTGCCGCCCAAGCTGGTTCCCTATCCGGCGAGCAGCGGCCCGTTTCTTACCGTGGAGTAGCAGGTTTCAGCCTGCCACCGGAGAGCCCGAGGCTTCAACCTGCCAATCGTAACCGCCCCGATCCGGAGCGGCCGGCTGCCGTCTCCTCGCTAGAATATGGGTTTGCATGCCCTGGTCTGATCTGCTTCGCTCGCTCTCGCACCCCATGGGTTTCGGCCCAGCCGATCTCCTGGATCTGGCGCTCGCCGCCCTGCTCGTTCTGGCCGCGCTGCTTTGGCGTCCCTGGATTGAGACGTACGCCAGCCGGATCGCCGAACGGACAGGTTGGTGCATGTTGCTCCTGGCAGCTCTACCCGTGGCCCTCCGGCTGCTGCTCCTGGGCCATCATCCGGTCCCCACGCCCGATGTCTCCGATGAGTTCTCGCACCTCCTCGCCGCCGACACCCTGCGGCACTTTCGCCTCGCCAATCCCCCACATGCCCTGCCCCAGTTTTTCGAGACGTCCTTGGTCCTCCAGGAGCCCACCTACGGCTCCATCCATCCCCTCGGACCAGGCCTCGCGCTGGCCATCGGCTGGAGCATTTTCGGCTTGCCCTGGGCCGGAGTTCTTCTGGCAGTAGCGGCCTTCTGCGCGCTGTGCTATTGGATGCTGCTTGGCTGGACCTCTCCGCGTTGGGCGCTTCTGGGAGGGATACTGGCGGTCATCGAATTCGGCCCGCTCAACCCGTGGACCAACAGCTACTGGGGCGGCTCGCTGGCCGCCGCGGCAGGGTGCCTGGTATTCGGTGCGCTGCCCAGGCTGCGTGCCAACGGCCGCGCGCGCGACGCCTTTCTGCTGGGCGCCGGCGTGGGACTGCACCTGCTCATTCGCCAGCTCGATTCCGCTTTTCTCTTCTTCGCCGTGCTCCTGTTTTTCCTGCCCGAGCTTCGCCACCCGAGCTCCGGTCAGAGCCGCGACCGTTCTCGCGCTTTGGCGAGCAAGGGAGCGGTTGGTCAAAGACCCAGGCTGGCCGCCGCCGCGCTCCTCGCCATGCTACCCGCTGTGTTGCTGACGTTTGCCCAGAATAAGATGGTGACCGGCAGTGGGATCACAGCCCCCGAAAAGCTCAGTCAGTACCAATATGGCGTGCCGGCCTCGCTTACCTTTCAGGCCAATCCCGTCCCCCACCGGCAACTTACTCCGCAACAGGCTACGGATTACCAGACGCAGCTCCACCAGGGCGCCGAAACGCTCTCGACCTGGTTCCAGCGTCTCGAGTACCGCGTGCGCTTCTACCGCTTCTTCTTCCTGCCCCCGCTCTACCTGGCCGCCGCGGCCTTCCTCGCCAGCCTGCGGCAGTACCGCTGGGTCGCTTTGACACTGGCCATCTTCGCCCTCGGCACTAACTTCTTCCCGGCCTTCCAGTTTCACTACATGGCCGCAGTCACTTGTCTCTTCATCCTGGTAGGCGTAACCGGTCTTCAACAAATCGCACGACTCACCATTCGCGGACGCCCGGTGGGACGGGAGGCTGCGGGCCTGATCGTGCTGCTCTCGGGCGCGCAGTTTCTCTTCTGGTACGGACAGCACGCTGCCGGCGACACCGAATTCTCCATGGATGCCAGGCAGTACGAGACCTGGAACGCCATCAACCACCAGAATCCGGCGCGGCGCATCCTGGTCGCTGGCCAACTGGCCCGGATTCCGGGTCAGCTCCTGGTATTCGTCCACTACCAGCCGCAACACAATTTTCAGGACGAGTGGGTCTACAATCGAGCCGCCATCGATGACGCCTTAGTGGTCTGGGCCCGCGACCTCGGTCCCGCGGAGAACCAAAAGCTGTTGCGCTACTATCCCCAGCGCACCCCGCTCCTGCTGGAGCCGGACATCCGGCCGCCCCGACTTACCCCATACGAGCCCGGCGGCGACAGCTCGCCCCCAGAAGATGGGATTCCCCGCGCCGTTCGATAAGGGCAAACTCGGATGTCATGGTGAACTCGAGCGGCTTGGCCAGAGGAACGCCCCCACGGCGCGCCGGAAGGGGCAGAACTTGAAGCGGCCAGAGGTCGAAGGTCTCTTGCAGGTACGCATCGCTGCTACTTGCTATCCTAAGAATGACGAGACCCACCCATGCCGGACCTATCGACGCACAAGTCCGGGGACCTGTCTTCGGACGCTAAAGCGATTCTGGAAGCACTCCTCGGCCGCCATCTCGCGGACGATGAAGAGATCAGCATTTGGGCATCGCGCCCCCACGCTGCGCCCACAGGGCCAACGCGCCGGGAAGCATGGCATCAACTGAACGACCATCTGGATCGGATGTCGGCAAAAGCCGGCGGGCCGGCGGAAGAGATCGAAAAGCTGGTTGACGAGGTATGCGATGAGGTCCGGCACGGGCCTCGGTGAGAATTCTCCTCGATACCAACCTCCTCGTACGGGCGGCAATCACGCCGCAGGGTTCGGCGCGGGCAATCCTGCACCTGATCGAAGAAAGCGAGCAGCACACACTCCTTATATCCGCTTATCTCCTCAGTGAAGTTGCCGACGTCCTGCGCCGTGACCGCATTCGCGCCCGTTGGCCACTCACAGACGAAGAAGTCCGCTCGTACTGTGAGTTCCTCGCTCGTATCGGAGAGGAGGTTCCTGCCGAGCCGTTGCCACCGATCATCGAAGATCCTAAAGACCAAGCCATAATCGAAGCAGCCGTCGCCGGAACCGCCGCCGTGATCTGTACGTTTGACGCCCATTTCTACAAGGAGCCGGTTGTGGCTTTTTGTGCTACCCGCGATATCCGCGTCATGAACGATGCCGCCCTCCTGCAGTCCCTGCGCCGCCGCATCTGACCGGCGCAATGGTTCTCTGGGCCCGCGTCCTCAGACCGGCGGAGCACGTCAAAGTTGAGCCCGCTTCCTCGCGAGTCGAGCGGGCTGAAGTGGTTTCTGAGAAATAAGACGGCCGCCGCCGACGGCGGTTATGGCGTGAGTCCTTCACCCCAACCCCGGCACGCCCCCCAGCGTCTTCGCCAATCTCACCGCCCGCAAGATCGCCTCCGCCAGCGCTTCGGCCGCGGCCACTCCCAGGATGTTGATGTCCGCCTCCCGGTCGCCGATCGACAGCGCGAAAACCGTATCTCCATCCGCCATCGTGTTCACCGGATAGATGGTGCGGGCCATGCCCAGGCTGGCAAATTGCGCCAGCTTGGTGGCTTGCACTTTGGTCAGCTTCGCGTTGGTGGCAATCACGCCCAAGGTGGTGTTGCTGCGGATGAAATTGATGGCCGAGCCGCGCTTCATCACCTCGGGAGTATCGGCGAACTCGCGGCTGCCGGCCGCCTTGCGGGCCCCCGCCACGATCTTTCCCGTAGCCGGATCGCGCACGTCGCCCAGCGCGTTCACCACTGCCAGGCTCGCTACCAACACGCCACCGCTGAGCGCCACGGTGAACGACCCCACCCCCCCCTTCATCGCCTGCTTCATGCCGAAGATCTTGCCGATGGTCGCGCCCGTGCCCGCTCCCACCGAGCCCTCCGCCACCGCATCCGTGGTCGCGGCCGCCGCCGCGGCTTCGCCCATCGCTACGTTGGGACGCACTCCCGGCTTGCTGATCGGGAGGTCGAAAATCACCGCCGCCGGAACGATCGGCACCTTTGCCGGCCCCGCGGCCACGCCCACTCCCCGATGTTCCAGGTAACGGCGGACACCGGCGGCCGCTTCTAGCCCGAAAGCGCTCCCGCCCGCCAGCAGGATGCCATGCACCTGCGGATCCACGTGGCCGGGGTCGAGCGTCGAAATCTCCTGCGTCCCGCTTGCCGACCCGCGGATATCCACGCCCCCCACCGCGCCCTGCTCGCACAGAATCGCCGTGCATCCCGTGATCGCCTCGAAGTCCGAAACGTGCCCGACGCGAATCCCCGGAATGTCCGTGAGCCCTTTCATTCTTATTTCCGCCTCCGGTTTCCGGACTCCTCAGCGCCCTCCGCTTCCTCTGCGCACCTTGTGGACGACGCGGACTTCGATCCCCCGAACCGATCTCTTGGGTCCTTCATCTCGGCTTCCTCCGCGTCCAAACTCCGCGCCTCAGCGTCTCCGCGTCAGGAGCTGATTCTGTCTCCTGACTCCTGGCTTCTCTCAGTATGGTAGCATCGAGTTTCGGGGACCCACCTACTTGCTGGATTTGCTGAAAGAGCCTGTGCTCGCGGTTCAGGAATTCCTCTTGCTTGGAGGAAGGGCCTTTCGGAATTTCACCCGCAGCCCGCATTACTGGGACGACGTCTTCCTCCAGATGGATCTGATCGGCGTTGGCAGCCTGATCATTTGCGCCTTCGTCGGATTCTTCGCCGGCGTCGTCATGGCCATGCAGATGTCCCGCGCCCTCGCCCAGTACGGCCAGGTCGGCAAAACGGGCACCCTGGTTTCCCTGACCCTGGCGCGCGAGCTGGGTCCCGTGCTGACGGCCCTGATGGTCGCCGGACGCAACGCTTCGGGCATGGCCAGTGAGCTGGGCTCCATGAAGGTCACCGAGCAGATCGATGCCATGCGCGCGCTGGGCACCGACCCTGTTCAGAAGCTGGTGACCCCGCGCCTCATCGCCACCGCCACCATGCTCCCCATGCTCACCGTGATCGCCGATTTCGTCGGTATGTTCGGCGGGTTCCTCATCGCGGTTTCTCTCCTGGGTCTCAGCTCCAAGCAGTATTGGACCACCGTGTGGCAGGCGCTGGCCTGGGACGACATTCTGCAGGGAGTGGTGCTGAAACCGCTGCTCTTCGCCGTGACCATCGCGTTGATCGGCTGCTTCTACGGCCTCCGTACCACCGGAGGCACGCAGGGAGTGGGGCGCGCCACTACCCAGGCGATGGTGGTCGCTTCCATGCTCATCTTCGTGCTCGACGCGCTCGTCGGCAAGATCATTCTGTGGTTCCTCCAGACCTGATTGCCATGCCCCTGATTGACACGCCCAAAGATGCCCGCCCCTCGATTCTGCGGTTCGAACACGTCACCGTCTCGTTCGATGGCGAAGTGGCCCTCTCCGACGTGTCGTTCGAAGCCTTCGAACGGGACTCGCGCGTCATCCTGGGCGCCGCCGGCAGCGGCAAGACCGTCCTGCTGAAGACCGCCCTGGGGCTGGTCAAGCCCGATTCCGGGAAGGTCTTCGCCTTGGGCAAAGACCTCACCGCCCTGAGCGAGAACCAGCTTTTTGAGATTCGCAGCCGCATGGGAATGCTCTTCCAGGAAAGCGCCCTCTTCGATTCCATGACCATCGCCGAGAACGTGGCCTACCCGCTGGAAAATCAGAAGTCGATTCACTGCCCGCCCGAGCAGGTGCTGCCGCGCGTCACGCAGGCGCTGGAGTTCGTCGAACTGGGCGGGACGCTCGAAAAATTCCCCAGCGAGTTGTCGGGCGGTATGCGCCGCCGCGCCGCCATCGCCCGCGCAGTGGTCACCGAACCTCCGCTGGTGTTCTACGATTCGCCCACCGCCGGGCTCGACCCCATCACCGCCCACACCATCATGGCGCTGCTCATCAAGGAGCGCGACGTGAGCCACACCACCACCCTCATGGTGACGCACCGCTACCAGGACGGGAATCTGATCGCCAATTTCCGCTACAATCCGGAACATGGGGGAGTGGAGCCCGCTCGCAACGGGGCGAGGCGGGACTGGCGAACCACCTTCATGGTAATGAAAGAAGGCCGGCTGGTTTTCGAAGGCGACCAGGACACGCTGGAGGCCACGACGGATTCTTATATTTCGAAGTTCGTGAAGCGGCGGGAATAAACGATGCCGGATCGCAGCAAAGTGCGGTGGTCGCAGTTGAAGGTCGGAGTGGTCGGACTCTCCGCCTTCATCATTCTGTACGTCCTGGTCTTCCTGCTCACCAGCGCCAAGGGGGGAATCTTCCGGCACAACCCCCTGCTGCGCACCTACATGGACGACGCCTCCGGCATCGCCGATGGTTCCGTGGTGCGGCTCAATGGCTTCACCGTAGGATACCTCGACGGGCTGACACTGACCGCGTCGCGCGACCCCAAGCGGGCCGTCGAATTCGACTTGCGGGTGCAGGAGAAATACCTGAAGGACATCCCCATCGACTCAGTGGCCACGATCACCGCGGCTAATCTTCTGGGCGACAAGTTCATCAACATCACCAAGGGGAAGGATGCCCAGACCGTGCGCGATGGCTCCGAGCTGCCGAGTTTTCACGGGCAGGACATCCCCGAATTGATGGCGCAGAGCGCGAACTTCCTGCAGTCGTTCCAAACCATCGTCAACCGGCTGGATGCGCTGCTGAAGGGTGTGGAGGAAGGCAAGGGCAATATCGGCCTGCTGCTCAAGGACGACGAGTTGTACAACCGCGTGAACGGAATCGCGGCGGAGATGCAGAAGCTGCTGGCGGACGTGCGCAACAGCAACGGTACCTTCAGCAAGCTGATTCACGACGACGACCTGTACCAGGAACTCCGCGCGCCGCTCAAACGCCTCGATGCCATCCTGGCCGGCATTCAGTCCGGGCAGGGAACCGTGGGTAAGGCGCTGAAGGACCCTGGCCTGTACGACGACTTCCGGAAAACCGTGGGCGAGCTGAACGGATTGCTGGCCGACCTCAATGCGGGCAAGGGCTCCGCCGGCAAGCTGCTCAAAGACGAACAACTCCATAAGCGGGTCGACGATCTGGTGGCCAAGTTCAACGGCATCCTGGACAAGATGAGCGGCGGTCAGGGCACGCTGGGCCAGTTCCTGGTGAACCCCGAGCTTTTCCAGTCTATGACCGAGACCACGCGCGAGTTCCAGGGGCTGGCCAAGGACATGCGCGCGAACCCCAAGAAATTCCTCACCATCCGGCTGACCCTGTTTTGAAACCGAACCGTAAACGTGGGACAGACGCTTCCGTCTGTCAACCTGCTGACGAGCCTCCCGCTCCCAAACGCCTCGTCGTCAATGCCGACGACTTCGGCTTCACGCCAGACGTGAACGCGGGAATTGTCGAGGGGCATCGCCGCGGCATTCTCACCGCCACCACCCTCATGGCCAACGGCGCGGCCTTTGCGGACGCGGTGCGGCTGGCGCGCGAAGTCCCCACGCTGGATATCGGCTGCCACCTGGTGCTCGTCAGCGGCCAGTCGCTGGCTACCGGAAAGCCGCTGCCTGCGACTGTCGCGCAACTGCTCGCCGCCCTGGCGCGGCGTGAGATCCGCATCTACGAGGAGCTGGCCGCGCAGGTGCGCGCGATCGTGGACGCCGGCATCCGCCCGACGCACCTCGACACTCACAAGCACACCCACCTGGCGCCTCCGGTCCTGGATGCCGTGGCGCGGTTGAGCCAGGAGTTCGGCATTCCGTGGGTGCGCCGTCCGTTCGATTTCCCGCTGACCGCCCTTCGCGGCCCGGTTTTGCGCAAAATCGTCCCGCGCGCCAAGCGGCTCACCAGCGACGCGCTGGGACTGCTGCGCCGCCGGTTCCACCGGGTCCTCGAGAAGCACGGCTGCCGGACCACCGACCATTTCGCCGGTTTTCAGATCACCGGCCGGTTCCGCACTGCCGAGCTGGTCGCCTTGCTCGGCGCCCTGCCCCCGGGATCGACCGAGCTGATGTGCCATCCGGGCCGCTGCGGCGAAGCGCTCCGCAATGCCCGCACGCGTTTGAAGGAAAGCCGCGAGCACGAGCTGGAAGCGTTGCTGGCGCCCGAGGTGCGGCAGGCGCTGACACGGAATGGGATTAAGCTGGTGAGTTACAGGGAGCTGTGACGCGCATGCCCGGTCTGCTTTATGTGGTGGCCACGCCCATCGGGAATCTGGAAGATATCACCTATCGCGCCGTGCGCGTGCTGGGGGAAGCCGACCTGATCGCCTGCGAGGACACGCGGCAAACGCGCAAGCTGCTGGATCATTACGGCATCCAGAAGCCGGCCATCAGCTATCACGAACACAACGAGATGGAACGGACCGCGGAGCTGACGGCGCGGCTGCTGTCCGGCACCGTGATCGCCCTGGTGTCGGATGCGGGCATGCCGCTGGTGTCCGATCCGGGATACCGGCTGGTGAAAGCGGCGGTCGAAAACGGCATTCCCGTGCAGCCCGTGCCGGGACCCTCGGCGGCGCTCGCGGCGCTGGCCGCATCGGGGCTGCCGAGCGACGCGTTTCACTTCGGAGGCTTCCTGCCGTCCAAGCCGGGACAGCGGATCAAGGCGCTCGAGGCCCTGGCCGACGAGCCAGCGACCCTCATCTTCTACGAGGCGCCCCATCGAATCGTCGAGAGCCTCGAGGCCGTCGAGCAGGTGCTGGGCGCCAGGCCGGTGGTAGTGGCGCGCGAGCTGACCAAGATTCACGAAGAGTTCCTGCGCGGCACCGCGGCCCAGGTCCGCGCGCAACTGGCGGAAAGGGACGCGGTGAAAGGCGAGATCACCCTGCTGATCGCCAAGGCCACGGGTCCGCCTCCGGACGACACTCCGCTGGACGAGGCGGTCGATGCGCTGATGCGCGACGGCACGCCGCGCATGGACGCCATCAAGCAGGTGGCCCGGCGGCGCGGCCTTTCGAAGAGGGAGGTCTATGATCGCCTGCTGCAAAAATAGGGATGTGGCGCAGGCACTCGTGCCTGCCGCGTCGGCACTCATGCCGACGCTTGGCTTCGACACTGTCGCACAACCGCGAGAAAGTGTCGAGACGAGTCTCGACACGGCAGGCACGGGCCCAGAGGGCACCCNNCCCTGTTGCTGGTGGCTGCTGCACTCTGCGCGGCACAGGAAGGAGTCGACAAGGTGGCGGAACGCGTACTCAAGGAGTTCGAAGTTCCCGGCATTGCGGTGGCCGTGGTGAAGGATGGCAAGGTCGTCCTCTCGAAGGGCTACGGAGTCCGCAAGCTCGGCGGCGCCGCCCCCGTGACGCCGCAGTCGCTCTTCCGCATCGCCTCGAACTCCAAAGCCTTCACGACCGCGGCGCTCGCCATCCTGGTGGACGAAGGCAAGCTGAGTTGGGACGATCGCGTGGTGGACCGCCTGCCCTCGTTCCAGATGTACGACCCGTACGTGACGCGGGAAATGACGGTGCGCGACTTGCTGACGCATCGCAGCGGGCTGGGACTGGGCGCGGGCGACCTGATGTTCTGGCCCTCCACCGATCTGACCGCCGACGAGATCATCAGCCGCATCCGCTTCTTGAAGCCGGCTACCAGCTTTCGCAGCCGCTACGCCTACGACAACGTGCTGTACCTCGTACCGGGACAGCTCATTCCCGCGGTCACCGGAAAGCCGTGGGACGACTTCATGCGGGAGCGGATCTTCGTTCCGCTCGGCATGTCCCGCACAAATGTGGATACGCACTCGATCGAGACCGATGCCGACGTGGCCACGCCGCACGGCCGCGCCGATGGCAAGGTCGTGCCGATGGAACAGTCGGAGCATGTGCTCTCCCCGGCCGGCTCGGTGATCTCCTGCGCGAGCGACCTGGCGAAGTGGGTCACGGTGCAGCTCAATCGCGGCGCGTTGCCGGGCGGCGGGCGGCTCTTCAGCGAAGCGCAGTCGAAGGAGATGTGGTCGCCGCAGACCATCCTGCCGCGCGATAGTCTCCCCGCCTCCAACTTCTATGCCTACGGGCTGGGATGGATGCTGCGCGACTACCGCGGCAGGAAGATGGTGTACCACACCGGCACGCTGGCGGGCTATGTCTCGCGCGTGACGATGGTCCCCGATCTCGGGCTCGGGATCGTGGTGCTGACCAACCAGGAAGAGACGGGGGCGCATGCCGCGGTGACGTGGACGATTCTCGATCAGTACCTCGGCGCGCCCGAGACCGACTGGGTCGCGGAGTTCCGGAAACCGGCTGTGGAGACGGCACCTCCGGCCGCGGCTCGCAATGCCAACTCGCGGCCGTCACTGCCGCAGGGGGCATATGCGGGGCGCTATCGTGACGCGTGGTACGGCGATGTGACGATCGAAGAGCATGGAGGCAAGCTGACGATCTCATTCACCCATACGAAGAAGCTCACGGGGGACCTGGAACATTGGCAGTACGATACGTTTGTGGCCCGTTGGCACGACCGCACGCTGGCGGCCGATGCGTACGTGACCTTTTCTCTGGGGCCGGAGGGCAGGATCGAGAAGGTGAAGATGAAGGCGGTCTCGCCGCTCACCGATTTCAGCTTCGACTTCCAGGACCTCGACCTGCGACCGGTCAGCCGGTAGGCTCGGATTCCCGTTCCAGGCCCGCGCGGTCCAGAATCTGAAGCTGGTGGCCTTGGATGCGGATCAGGCCTTCCGCCCGAAAGCGGGCCAGGTTCCGCGAGACCACTTCGCGGACGGTTCCCAGGCGCGAGGCCAGTTCCTGGTGCGTGATCGGCAAGTCGAACTCGCTGGCGCCCTTCGAGGCATCCAGCAGCAAACGCGCCAGCCTCTCGGTCACGCTGCCGAAGGTCATGGACTCGACCAGGCCCACCAGGTGCCGCAGGCGGTGGCCCACCACCGCCAGGATCTTGAGGGCGACCTCGGGATACTGGCGGCAAACCTGCTGGAAATCGGCCTTGTTGACGAACAGCGATACCACCGGCTCCACGGCCCGCACGGACGCCGGATAGGGTCCGCCATCGAAGAGCGGCAACTCCGCTACGGTGGAGGGTGCGCTCTCCAAAGACAGCATCATCTCGCGGCCGCCGGCGGAGGTCTTGAAGATCTTGACGCTTCCCTGCACGATGAGGAAGATGCCGGCGCACGGCTCGCCTTCCCAGAAAAGCATTTCATCGGGGGCGAAGCGGCGCTCCACGGCGCGCTGGGCCAGGGCCTGGATTTCGGCCTCGCTCAGACTGGCGAACAGGGCGGTCTGCGAGAGCGATGCGAGCTTGGGGAGCAAAATTAATAGTAACGCACACAGGCAGGAATGCCTGTGCCACTACAGCGAATTCAGGTACGCGATCAGGTCAGACATCTGCTCGGCGGTGAAACGCGGCCACGCCAGTTTCTTCTGGTTCATCAGCTCCAGCATGTGCGGGCCGTGCTCCCACAGGGCGGCCACCATGGTGATGTCCGAATAGGCGTCCTTGCCCTTGGCCAGTTTGGGAGCGCCGCTCGACGGATCGTTGTGGCAGGTGGCGCAGTTCTTGTCGCTGAAGACCTTCTTGCCCCGGTCGGCAGTGCCGTTGCCGCGAAAGTATTGCTTCGCCCAGACGTAGGAGAGGATCTGCCGCATCTCTTCCTGCGACAGCACGGGCGGCGGGTTCTTCATGCTGGGCTGGTGGTTCCACATGTCCACCACGATTTGGGTCAGGGTCTGGTTGCGCAGCCGGGTTTCGAGCGCTAGTTTGCCGACGTGGCAGCCGGAGCAGCCTTTCGACTGGAACAACGCCTCTCCGGAATCCGAGGGCGGGAACTGGAAATTCTGCGCCAGCGTGCGGGTTTCCGGCAGGTTTTGCAGGTATACCAGGATGTCGGTAAGCTCCTGGGCGGTGAGCGCCTGCCATGCCAGCTTCTTTTGGGCGAAGGCCTCGCGCATCTTGGCGCCGTGATTCCACATCTGCTGCGCCAGGATGATGGGATCTCCCAGCGATTCCCACTTGGCTATGGGCGGCGCGCCGGCCGCGTTCGAAGTGGTGACGCCGTGGCATTCCGCGCAGTGCTTGGCGGCGAAAGCCTGCTTGCCGCGCCCCGCATCGCCCGGCTGTTCGAAGTAGCGCGCCGAAACGAAATAGGCGAACAGGTCGGCGGCCGATTCGGGCGTCATATGGGCCTGGCTGATGCCGTGCTTCTTCATGGCCGCCCACATGTCGGGCGCGTGATTCCACATCAGGCTGGCCATCACGGTGGGGGTGTAATTGCGATCCACCCGCCGCGCCAGGTCGGGCGCGATGTCTCCTCCGCGGCCTTTCACGCTATGGCACTGGATGCACTGCTCGGTATCAAACAACTGCTCGCCGCGCCGCGCGTCCCCTGGAATGATGCTGGCCGCGTGCGCGCTCCAGGCGAAAGCGCCCGCAGCCACCACGAACATTGCTCGTTTCATCTGGTCACCCTGAGCCCGGTCATGAATACATGGGTCCGGAAGCCCTCAAACAGGTAGAATTGTTCCCCGAAACCATAGTACTGCCACTCGGTGTTCCAGAATATGTGCTTATGGAGAGGGAGTGTCAGCTTCACCAGGGGTTGATAAAAGCGCGACGGGGCGCTCCCGGAGGAAACGAACAGCGATCCGCCGGCCGTGAGCTTGGCCCCGGCGAGACCGGGTAGCGAGATGTCGATGGCCGATGTGGCCGTGTGGGCGTTTTCGCGGTAGGACGACGTGGCGGGGGCCAGGAACAGCCCGAGGTAAAGGATATCGGAGCGCACCGTGGAACGGTCGTATTCCCCGACGAAGGTGATGCGCTTGGCGGCCGCGGGTGTCCAGTAGACCGAGAGCGAATTGTCACGGCTCAGGAAACTGTTTTGGATGTCCGGCGCGGGGTTCTGATTGCTCAGCACATTGAAGTTGGCCTGGAAGGAAAGCGAGTGGGTGGCCTGGAACCGCGCCCGCGCCCGCGCCCGGCTGTAATTGTTCAGGCTGGTGCGGAAGTAGATGTTGTCGCTGGAACCGCCTTCGTAATCCAGGTTGACCGATAATTTCTCCGACGGCCGGAAGTTCAGGCCCGCGAGCCCGATATTGCGGTGCAGTTGGCCCGAAGCGAGAGTGCCGGTCTGGCTGAGATCGCCGGCGAGGACCGTGGCATCGCCCCAGACGTAGCGGTAACCGCCGCGCACCGTGAGCTTCGACGTAAGGTCGAAGAGGATATCGGTCTGCTGCTGGTTGTAGTTCACCACCTGCCCGTAGTTCAGCGACGTCAGCAGCGTCTGGCTGGGGGTGGTGCCGGTGAACAGGAGCTGCTCGGCGACCAGGGGCGACGCGGCGTCGTGGTACCGATCGGTCATCCAGGATTCGAGGATGCGGAGCCGGCGGAACGGCCGCAGCTCGAACCCCAAATTGGCGGTATTGTGCGGCTGCACAGCTACGCCGGTCGCCAGGGTCTGCTGGCCGCTGTAGAACAGGAGCGAGCTGAGCAGGGCGAAGTTGCCGTAGGCCAGATCGGTAAAGTGGACATCGGTCCGGGGGTCGCTGTAGAGGTACTGGCCGTAGACGTCCATCCAGGAGGCCGGCCGGGCGGTGAACAGGACCTTCTCATAGATGCTGTGGCCGCGTATGCCGTAGGCCTGCGACAGGCCGGTGAGGATGTCGGGCTGTCCAAAGACGGGCACGGTGTTGTCGCCCACGTTCAGGCCCTTGGCGTAGGCCGAATCGTTGTCCTGGAACGTGGTGCCGCCCTGTTCCAGGGTGATGTGGAAGCGGTTGAACTCGAACCGGACTCCGCCGCGGTAGTTGTTGGTGCTGTCGCGATTGAGGGTGGGTACGGCGAATTCGTTGTTGGAATCCTGCACCCAGGTTTCAATGCCCTGGCCGTGGTCCGAATTCCGGTCGAACGCCAGGTAGGGGACGATGCGCTTGCCGGGGCGTAGGTCGAGCGTGACGCTGGTGTTCCGGCGATGGATGTCGAACGACTGCTCGTTAAAGCCGCCCGGAAGAGAAGGGTTAGCAAACGACGGAACGGCGTCGAAATAGGCGATATCGCGGTAGTCGACGGTGAAATCGTACACGCCCTGCTTGCGCGCGCCCAGGTACGCGGTACTGTAAGGATCGCCGCCCCAGCCGTAGGCGCGTACGTCGAGCCGGTCGAAGAGGCGCTTCTTGGGGTCCTGAAAGGTGAGGTCGAGGCCGAAGAGCTTGGGGCCCTGGCCCAGGTTGATGACGCTGCGGTACTCCTGGAAATTGCCGTGGATGTCGGTCAGCCAGCGATATCCGAAATCGATGCTGCCGTTCAGCCAGTCTTCGGTGGAAGGCGCGGGGGATGCGGCCGGCTTCTCTTCGGTCTTGGCGGGGGTTTGGGCGGGGGCTTG
>OMOG01000637.1:581-13540 GCA_900290305.1 Candidatus Sulfopaludibacter sp. SbA4 | reverse complement strand
CCCAAGGCCGCTCCACCGCCGCCCGGACCGCCGGCCGCCCCGCCGCTGGCCCCCGATCCACCCGACCGGCCGCCCGTGCCGCCGCCGCCCGGTCCACCCAAATTCGCCGCGCCGCCACCGCCGCCGCCGCCGCCGAAGCCTCCTCCGCCGCCGGGGCCGCCAAATTCGCCGCCGCCACCGCCGCCGCCGCCACCGCCAAAGCCGCCGGGATTACCGTTCGACCCGCCGCCCGAGCCGCCGAAGCCGCCGCAGCACACCAAGTCGCCCGGAGGGCCGCCGCTGGCATTCGTGCCGTTGCCCGCGAATCCGCCGCCGCCGCCGCCAACTCCGCTGGCCATCCCACCGCCCCCGTTGCCGCCGCGCGCCTGGTTTCCGGTGAGGATCACGCTGTTCAACGTCAGCACGCCGCCGTTCAGGAAGATGGCGCCGCCCATTCCGGCCGCGCCTCCGCCCCCGCCATTGCCGGCGGCGCCGTCGCCGCCCTTCGCCAGCCCGTTGGTCAACGTCAGCCCGCTGATGGTCACGTTGCCGCCGGCCACAAAGAAGATGCGCGTAGTGGCCCCGCCGTTGATCGTCAACAGCCCCGAGCCAGGACCTTGGATCGTGACGTCCTGGCTGATCTTGATGTAATTGTTGGGCGAGCTGAAATCCAGGAAAATGGTCTGCCCGTTCAGCCCCGGGCCAAAGGTGATGGTCGCCCCCAGCGGCGCATTCAGCACGGCATAGCGCAGCGAGCCCGGAGCCGGGTTCGCGGCGTTGTCCGTCGTGCTGTTCACGCACAGCGGTTGGACGCATCCCACGGCCAGCGGCTGAAGCGAAGCTTTCGGTTCGGCACTCGCAAGAAGGGATGGATCTTGAGCAAGGGCCAGACGGCCCAGAAGGCAAGTCGCAAGGATAAGCCCGCGCAACACAGGAACCTCCGACCGTCGTAGCTGTTGCTGAGGCGGCCCTACTCAACTCTAGCCCAAGTAAAACCTTATAACAAGGCCTGATAACCAACTTATGCCGATTGTAAAGTACGATTAAGTCCGCCTGCCATGGACATTATTTGGGTTGTAAATCGTACTCTGTCGGTTTTTGCCGTGTGTCACTCAGTAAGACACAGACCTATTCCTTGATGTTCCTGCCGAAGTTGAAGGCCGGCCCGACCGAGAAGCGGGTCGTGAAGCGGCCGTCCTGCAGCAAGTCGTTGAACAGGTGATCGTACACCAGGTCCGCCTGCACGCGCCATGCGAAGTGCTTGGTAAAGAGGATGTCGAAGCCGCCGCCGAATCCCAGAAACCAGGTGGTGTCGGTCTTTTTCCCCGTGGGCGCCAATTCCTTCACCACGCCCTGCGCGAAGAAATCGCTGGCAGCCGCCTGGGGCGTCGCCGACTCGTGGATCGCGCCGGCGAATACCGGCCGGAGAAACAGCGTGACATGCGTCAAATGGCGGTATGCCAATTGCGGGCCAACGGCAAAGGTTTGGGTGTGCGAATTGGCAGGTACGGTCAGGGTGTATGTTTGGGGGAGCAGTCCGGCGCCGATCAACTGGCCGAGTTGCGCGCCCAACTGCTGCTGCAAGGCAACCGGCAACAAGTTCGGCGTGAGCGACAGGTCGCCCCTCGAGTAGCTGTAATCGAAGCCGAACGAGTACCAGGTTTTGGGCCGAAAGCCGACCTGCGCGGCAAAACCGTTTTCAAACAGGTTGACTTTCGGGCTGTCGAGAAAGGCATAGCCCACATATGCGTCGTAGCGGGTTACATACGTCTGCTGGCCAAAAGCGCTGGACGCCAGCAGGACCAGGGCTACGGTCAAGAGAATGCGGAGCGGAAAAATCGACATGACTAAGGACCTCCGGCGATGAGACTTCGGCCCTCCACGACGGCTGGTGCTTACCCTGGACGTTCGTCCGGGGGATGTCGTGGGTCTTCACGAACGGCCGCGTATTCGATTGTTTCAGCTTGCGCGGCCCAGGTCAAGGGGTTTCAGTTCTCTAAATCCGAAATCGAGCCCCGGAAGGTGCGCCGGCCCAGTCCGGTAAAATGGACTTTACCCCAACTCCATGGAGATCCGGATTCTCACCCCCGATGATGCGCCCGCGTACAGGGCACTCCGCCTGGAAGCCCTGGAGCGCGAGCCGGAAGCCTTCAGCTCATCCCCGGAGGACCACCGCCGCCTCAGCCTCGACGAGGTACGGGCCCGCCTCGGCTCCGACCCGGCAGAGCGTTTCACGATGGCACAAGGGGAACATTTACGGCGTCTACGTGACGGAGGCGATGCGCGGCCGGAAACTCGGCCGGGGCATCCTCGAGGCCCTCCTCGAACGCGCTGCCCGGATCGAAGGAATCGAGCAGATCGGGATCTCGGTCACTACCACGCAGTCGGCGGCGAGGGGCCTGTACCGCTCGCTCGGCTTTGAACCGTTCGGCTGCGAGCGCCGCGCCTTGAAAGTCGGCGGCCGGTACCTGGACGAAGAGCACATGATGTTGTATCTCGCGTCGAGGCCGTGACTCCCGCAGCCAGACCGGCCGGCCGTGCTAGGATTTTTCAGGAGGGATCTCTTATGCCGTTCGTTGACATCGGCAGCCTCGACGTCATAGAGCGCCTGCCGGGCTGGCACGGACGTTATTTCCACTCGGACAGCATGACCTTCGCGCACTACGACTTCACGCGCGGCGCGTCCATTCACGAGCACTTTCATCCCCAGGAAGAAGTTTACGAGGTGATCGAGGGCGAGCTGGAGTTGACCATCGACGGCGTGGCCCAGGTCGCCCGTGCGGGCCTGGTGGCGATCGTGCCGGGCAATGCCCGCCATTCGGTCAAGGCCCTTACGGACGGGCGGGCGATCATCGTCGACTCTCCGCGGCGGCCCGGCTTCGGGAACGCGTGACCGTCCATGCACCCGCCTGCGGGCCTGCCCTTGCCGGCCATGCTGTCACAGGTGCTGGTGGCGTTCACCATCGAGTGCGACAACGAGTTCGAGCGGCAGATGCCGCATCGCACGACGGCTCATGGCGCGGCCGGCCAAGTGAGCGGGCCTTGGCTGGTGTCCATCGTGATGTGGTCGAACTGTATGCGGTTCGTCGGCGAGGAGGGGGTGCGGATCGGTGAACTCGAGGACCTCGCCTTCACCAAGACGAACCTGAACGGCATGGAGAGGTGGGGGTACATCGTGGTTGCCCCGGATCCATCCGACAGCCGGCCCAGGCCGCCCCGCCGCGACTGGGTGATTCGCGCCACCCCCAAAGGCCGCAAGGCCCGCGAGGTATGGGGGCCGCTCGCCGGCGCCATCGAGGATCGCTGGCAGGCGCGCTTCGGCAAGGCCGAGATCGGCCGGCTTCGGGAATCGCTCTGGGAAGTGATCCGCCAGCTTGACGTCGAGTTGCCCGATTGTCTCCCGATCCTGGGGTATGGGCTCTTCAGCAGAGGGCCGGATGGCGCGCGGCGGGCGCCGGCCGGACGCGAGACCAGCGACGATTCCGGTCTCTCTCTGCCGGCGCTCCTCTCCCGGGCGCTGCTGGCATTCGCTATCGAGTTCGAGTGCGAGTCCGACTGGTCGCTCGCGATCGCCGCCAACGTCTTGCGGGTCCTCGATGAGAAAGGACTGCGGGTCCGGGACCTTCCGCTGCTGAGTGGCGTCTCGAAGGAGGCGATCGCCATGGCGATGGGGATCCTCCAGAAGAGCCGCGTCGCTGTGGTCGAGCCGGACCCGGCCGGCAGCCGGGCGAAGGCCGCTCGCCTCACCCCCAAGGGCCGCGAGGCTCAGGACGCGTACCGGCGGCGGCTCGGCAGCATCGAAGAGCGCTGGCAGGCGCGCTTTGGAAACGACACCATCCGCGGCCTTCGGGAGTCGCTCAAGCGTTTAGTTGGCGAGCCCGGGCAGATGTCGCCTCTGTTTCGCGGGCTGGAGCCCTGTCCCGGTGGGTGGCGGGCGTCGGTCCGCAAACCCGCTACGCTGCCGCACTATCCCATGGTGCTGCACCGCGGCGGCTTCCCCGACGGCAGTTGACGGCGTCTTGATGGGGCAGGCGCTTTCGCCAGGCGCTTTCGCCTGCCAACCGATTCTTTCCCGGCTACTACTTAGAAGCGCAGCCCCAACAGGAAGCTCGCCTCATTCGGTTGCGTGAGAGTACCCGAGCCGCCCCAGCGGGTAAACCGGAATTGGGGGAGCCACGCCACGCGGCCGGTGTGGATGCGGATGCCGGCGGCTGCCACTACACCCCCGGTGAGTCGCCATCCGGAATAATGGAACGCNNTGATTGCTGAGTTCGCTGAGGTCCTCCTGGCGTGACAGCCATCGAGGTGCCAATCCGGCGCCCACAAAGGGTTGCCACCCGGCGTGCGAATGGAAATAGTATTTGCCCAGCACTGGAAACTCCCAGACGTTGCCGCGCCAGCGGTCGAAGTAGCTGACGAAAATCGCGCCGAAGTATTCCGCACCTGCGCTGCTGTTACCCACCCGTTGGTACAGCGCGTCCGCCTCGATCGCGAAGCTCGCGGGCAGACGCACTTCGAGCGAAGGTCCCACCGTGTAGGGTCGCGACTCGTCGATCTGGATGGCTCGGTCGAGGAGCGGCGCGCCACCAGTCACACCGAAGGAAAGGCCCTGAGCCAAAGCGGCGGGGCTATAGATTGCGAAGAGCAGGAGTAGTCGAGAATGTTTTCGCACTGTGCTGTGTTTAGCACGCCGGGGCCCAATCGATCGGGCCGCGTATTTGTTGTACAACCCGGTCTTCCGGGCGTGACAGATAAGCCTCTGTGTGAGTGCGGAGCTACTCTCCGAACGTTAATTTCGAGTGACCCGCCAGGACAGAGTACCAGTCGTGAGGAGCGATTTTCCGCCTGCATCAGGATCAAGCGATTGAGACTGGTCATCTCTCACGATGCCTCTGGGACAGAACTGGGCTGAGCAAGAAGGTGCCGCTGGCTGAGGTAACGACGATCTGACCAAGGTCATTGATTCCAGTCGCGCTGCCTCCGGCCAGCGAATCGTCGATCTGGCTAATGTCATAGAGATTGCCGTCGGCGTACAGGAAGGGGACGTTGAGTCCGCTGGGCTGGGAGAGGTTGCCGACTATGGCGCCGTGGGCGTTAAGGGCGACGGAGCCTACGAAGGAACTGAAGCCGGGAGGGATGAGGATCTCGGTGGTGGTCCCCACGGGGCTGTTCGGCGAGACAGGAGCCCAGAAAAACATGCGGCACGTCGACACCACGCCGGAGGCGGTCGTGCAACTCAGTCCGAGAATCGTGCCGTTGGGATTGAGCGCGTTGATCTCGGTGAGGGCGGTACCGGGGAGGCCGGGGATAGTCGTCGTCGTGCCGGTGTCGCTGCGTGGGGTAAAGGCGTGAACAGGGTCGTGCCTTGGATGCCTTGACCGAAGTCGTTGATGTAGCTCCCGGCCAGAGGGCTGGTGGTGCTGATCGTGCCGACGGTTCCGTTGGGCTGGGTGGGTGTCCAGAGGAAGTTACCGTTCGTCGCAAAGTTCCAGAGGCCGGAGACCTGGCCGAAACTGTCGATGCTCAGTGCGATCCCACGATAGAGGGTCCCAGGACTGGGGGCCGGCAAGAGGGCGGCGGTCCCGGTGGTCGCGTTTGGTGTGTCGGGCGACCACAAGGAAGCGCCTTCAGAGGAGAATCCGCCCGAGAGCGCCACCTGTCCCCGGCCGTTAATGGCGGATGCCAATCCGGCAAGCATCGTGAGCCTGCCGGTCTTCTGGTTGGGGGCGTCCGGCGTCCAGAGAGCGCTGGAGTCAAAAGGGGCGAAACTGGCAATTACCTGACCATAGTTATTGATGGGACCGCTGTTCCCCGGGAGGTCGATCTGAGTGATCTGGTAGTGACCGGGTGGCTCGGGTAGAGCCAGAGAGAAATTGGCGATCACTGTCATTGGCGCGGTCATGGTGACGGTGGCGGAGGGAGTGAAGCCGGCCACGCGATAGCCGATAGCAGGGTTCGCGGATACGGTCGCCAGCGCACCGGAGGGATACCATCCGCCGCCCGCGACTGTTCCGGCGGCAGAACTGTTGGCGAGTACGGTGAGGAGGTACGAGGTCGAGAAATTGGCGGTATAAGTTGCCGCCTGAACCGGGGCTGCGAAGACTCGCGGGTTGGTTGCGATGCCGTCCTGCCAGGCGATGAAATCGTAGCGGGTGCCGGGGCTGGGGAAGTGCGGGGACAGGAAGGCGACAGTGCAGCTCGATCCGGGGATCCAGTGGAGTGTCTGCGGCGTGTTGTAGCCGCCGGGGCTGCAGCCGGCGCCGGTGACGGTGAACGCCTGGGCCTCGCCGTTGGCGGCCGCGAAGGTGACGGGGACGGATCCGGGCGGGGCGGACGGCGCCGCGCCCGGTGTGAGCAGGTAGACGGAGGCGCCGCCCACGACGACCTGTCCGAGGTCGTTGATCCCGATGGCGAAGTCATCGCCGGAGAAGCTTCTCAATTGATCGCTTAGGGTGGACAAGTCGTACACGGCGCCAGACTCGTACAAGAACGGTGCGATCAAGCCGTTGCTGTGCTCGATCCAGCCGGCGATCTGCCCGGAGGCATTCATGGCCACCGGTTGCATGGACAGGATGTTGGCCGGTAGCGGGATCAGGGTGACGGTGCCGGTAGCCCCATTGGGGGTCGTGGGAGTCCACAGAAAAGCCTGGTAGTGGCTGATGATTGGAAGGCGAATGCTGCCGAGGACCGAGCCGCCGGCATTGATATCCAGAGTGATGGTCTGGGAGGAACTCGGGAGATTGTTCAAGGCCGTGAACGTTCCCGTGGTTCCGCGCGGCGTTGTGGGCGTGAAGAGGGTGCCGCCCATGATTGCCTGTCCGCTATCGTTGATGCGGATCAGGCCTTGAAAATTGTTGTTCCAATACGGCGTGCCGGTGACGGCGTTGGCCGAGTCGGGCAGCCACAGCAGGCCCGAGGCGCCGATCTCGCCGTAGCTGTTGATGTCGGTGGGGGTGCCGGTGAGGCCACCCAGGAAGGCGGTCAGCGTTCCGGAGGTTGATTTGGGCCCGGAGGGCGTCCAGAGGAAGGGACGCGTATCGGAGCCGTCGGTGCGGGCGGTGGTGCCTATGATCTGGCCGTAGTCGTTGATGGCCATGGCGACGGTGTGGGGCGGGGCGTCGGCGGGAAGTGCGCCAATGCCGGTCAGGTCCCCGACTGTGGCATTGGGCGAAATGGGGTTCCAGAGATAGGCGTTCGACTGGCCGTTCACGATTATCTGGCCGGCGTTGTTGATGAGCCGCCTGGTAGGCAGGTACGGCAGCGTGCTGGAAGCGATGACGGTGACCTGATAGTTGCCGGGCGGCAGCCCGGACATGGGCGGGGCGATCTGAGAGTCTAGAGGGGCCGAGAGTCCGACGGCCGCGACCAGCACGCGCAAAGACGCGCCCATCGCGAAGCGAGGAGATCTCACGATTCTAAGAGCTACCAATACGGTAGCACCACTACAGGGGACGAGGATTTATTAGACCTTCACTCCGGCTATTGCCAAGTCAGGAAAAGCGCGATAATGGACTCATGCCGATAATGGTCAGAGGCGTTGTTCATCAAACGGAGCTCCGGGACGAAGTTTCCAAGGCAGCCAGGGCACTTGATGCGAGAGAGGTTCGGGATGTCCAGTTCAGTCTTGGAGCGGACTCAAGTGGTGAACCAGCCATTTTCTTTGGAATCCTTCTTACCCCATACGCCAGCCAGGATTCCCGGCTAGCGCTGCCCTTTNNCGATCCAACCTTACAATCGTTGGGGACTCCAGCCTTACTTTAACTTCACCTCCGATCAGGCGCTTTACGCAAATCCTGACTGGATGTAGCGTATGGCCTATGCCGAAGATCTCCTGAAGCAAGCCTTTTTACTGCTCAACAAGGAGCCGAAGAAGCCCACCCAAGCCAGTCTCCGGCGATCCGTCTCCACGGCCTATTATGCCCTTTTTCACCTCCTGATCCAGGAGGCCTCGCTCAATTGGAGCAGGATGGACACACGTGATTATCTCGCGCGCGCATTCGATCATAAAACCATGAAGGAGGCATCAACCCGCGCCGAGAATGCGACATATGATCCTGGCATCGACAATCGAATAGTTGCCAGGTTGCGATCCGTCGCCAAGGCATTCAGAGAACTCCAGCATCAACGACATCTCGCAGATTATAGTAATGCTACAAAATGGGACCGAACTAAGGCGTCGGCGAACGTCAGGCAAGCCCAGACCGCCTTTAGCGACTGGAAGATAATTCGCAACGAGCGTGTTGCTCAGAGATATCTTGTCTCTCTTCTGTGCAACTATAAAGAGGGGTGATTCTCCGCATGCAATCCCGTGACCGGCCGGAGTCTCCCAGGAGGAACCCGGAAAGGCCCAATTCGTGGTCCATTTTTTGGTGTCCGCTTAGCTTCCCCATTTCCAAGCGAACTGCCGCCGCTGCGTTTCTCTGGTTTCTGGCGGGTTGCCTCTCCACACCCTCGGCACTAGCACAATTTGCTCAGCAGGGCAGTAAGCTCGTCGGCAGCGGAGCAGCGGGGCCGGCCAATCAAGGTTCTCCAATCGGCATCTCGAACGATGGAAACACGATGGTCATGGCCGGGCCCTCGGACAATGGCGGCGCCGGCGCGATCTGGATTTTCACGCGTAGCGGCGGCACGTGGTCCCAACAAGGCAACAAGCTGTCGGGAACCGGCGCCGTAGGTTCTGCCCGGCAGGGCTCGTCGGTTGCGCTCTCCAGTGACGGCAATACTCTAATCGAGAGTGGACCGGCCGACAGTCCCGGCCCGTTATTTAGCGACGGAGCGAACTGGATCTTCGTCCGCACGGGCGGCGTCTGGACACAGCAGGCCAAATTGGCGCCATCGGGAGGTGCAGGCAACCCTTCGCTGGGCGTCTCCGTCGCGCTATCCGCAGACGGGAATACGGCCTTGGCCGGCGGTCCCCAGGATAACGGCTCATTGGGCGCGGTGTGGGTCTTCACACGCAGCGGCGGCGCCTGGACCCAGCAGGCCAAGTTGGTGGGAGCAGGAGCTGTGGGTAGCGCAGCACTGGGCGTCTCCGTCGCGCTATCCGCAGACGGAAATACGGCCTTGGCAGGCGGTCCCCAGGATAACGACTCATTGGGCGCGATCTGGATTTTCACGCGTAGCGGCGGCACGTGGTCCCAGCAAGGCAACAAGCTGCTCGGGGCTTACGCGGCCGGCGCCGCGCAGCAGGGAACCTCGGTAGCTCTCTCCGCGGATGGAAATACCGCCGTGGCAGGGGGAGACTTCGACAATGGCGGCAATGGTGCTGCCTGGGTCTTCACACGCAGTGGCGGCACGTGGTCCCAACAAGGCAACAAGCTGTTCGGAACCGGTTCCCTGGGTGCGGCCGGCCAAGGCCGTTCGGTGGCCGTCTCGGCGGATGGTAATACTTTGGTCGAAGGCGGCCCAAGCGACGCCCTCAATATGGGAGCGGTGTGGATATTCGCACGATCGGGCGGGGCGTGGGGACAACTCGGCAGCAAACTAGTAGGGACTGGCGCCGATAGCACGGGAAACCTGGTCGAACAAGGATTCAGTGTCGCCGTTTCGAGCGATGGAAATACCGTAGTCTCCGGTGCGCCCTCCGATGCCCAGCAGACCGGCGCCGGTTGGGTGTTTACGCGTGCCCTAACGCCGGCAGCCGCACCCATCGGTGTAAACCCCGCCTCAGGCAGCGGATCCTTCCAGATATTCCAGTTCACCTTTTCCGATCCCGATGGATATCAAAGTCTCGAGGTCGTGGACATACTCATCCGCGACGTGCTGGATGGGCGACAGGCCTGCTACGTTGCGTTTGTTCCATCCGGGCCGAATTCGGGGTCGTTGTACCTGGTGGACGATGCCGGCGACGCGGGAGGGCCGTACACCGGGATGGTGTTGCCGGGGGGAGGGTCCACCCCGAGCAACGGCCAATGCAGCATTTACGGAGGTTCGGTCTCCGGCATCGGGAATACGCTGACGCTGACGCTGGATCTTTCCCTCAACAATTTCCCCGGGAACAAGATCGTCTACATGGCTGCGGGCGACGCGCGCGGCAATTCGGGTTGGCAGGCGTTGGGGGTTTGGCAAATACCGTTCACTCCAGCCGGCTCGATATCCGTGCTAGGCCTGGCCCCAGAGCGCGCGGTATTGGGATCGGGTACGGCACAGACATTGATCGCCACGTTGAAAGACGACAAGGGAGCGGGTGACTTCGGAGTGGTAAACGTGCTGGTGAACAACTTCATCGACGGCAGGCAAGCGTGCTATTTGGCATATGTTTCCACGACGAATACGCTGCTGCTGGTGGACGATGCCGGCGACGGAGGGGGACCGTTCGCGGGAAGTATGATGCTAAACGGAAGCGCGGGAACCATACAGAATGGGCAATGCTCGGTAAATAGCGTTGGCTCGGCAGCGGGGAAGAGTGACAATGCATTGACGTTGACGCTGAACGTTACGTTCACTGCGGGGTTCTCGGGCAACCACATTGTGTGGGTCGCGGGACGCGACGCCGCTGGTGGCAACAATACGAACTGGCAGGCGATGGGGACCTTGACGGTGCAGCCTTAAGGTCCGCGTGGGAGCCTCAGAAGCGCAAAGGCCGCGGCGCAGCGCCATATGGGGCAAGGAACCGATCGCGCCGCGGCCGTTTTGAGCGAGTTCCTTCTTCGCACAGTGGAAGGCCGCGCAAGCGAAGATGGTTTCCGGGCCCGAGGACAAACCGTGGAAGCTGCGCGAGTTTATGGCCGCCGATCTTGATGGCAACCTCATTCGTGTCTTCTATGATTTCCGGGGCGACATGTAAGAGAACCACACATCGCGCAAAGTCGCGAAGTGCCGAGTGATCCGTTGGTGACCGCTATCCTGGAGCGACGGCATCTGCCAGATCGCCCCTTCGGCGTCAGGAAGGATCTACAGCCGGCAGGCCAGAGCTCGCGGTCGGGCATTTGCGCCAAAATGGCGATCGCGCAGACCTGCACCTCACCCGGCGCCTGTAGAGGATATCTCTGTTGTTCTCATCAGATTGGAACTCCAACCATCCGTGCTATCGCCAATGCATTGGATTCGGTGGTCACACCCGGTTTGAGCCTGTAGTCGAAATCCAGCGGGTTGTCCGCACCGTCACGGCTGCGCATATGCAGATTCGTCCCGCCATGGGCGGCGATCGCGGCGAGCGCTATGTCGCGGGTTGAGATGACGCCGATTGCACCCCGGGCCGCCAGTGTGCGGGCAACGGCGTCTGCCGCGGCCCGGCGATCTGGCGAATTGGTACCACTGAAGATCTCGTCTACAAGAAAAAGCACTGGGCCATCGGCCGAGAGCTGCAACATCTCGCGAAGACGCTGCACTTCCCCGAGAAATTTCGACTTGCCATCCCGGAGGGAATCCACGACCGAGATAGATGCACCAATGCGCATGACCGCGAGGCGAAGTGAGCGGGCGCGTACCGGGGCACCAGCGAACGCAAGGACCGCCGCAAGGCCAATAGACCGCAACAGAGTGCTTTTGCCGGACATGTTCGAGCCGCTGAGCACGCAGAAGCCGTACGCGTCACCAAGAGAGACATCATTGCGAACGCACGTATCACGCGCCATGAGGGGATGTCCGAGCCCCTCCGCGCTGAAGTGCGCGCTTTTGTCGTCTAGCTCAGCCCAACTATCTTCCGGATTTTCGTGGGCGTAGCACGCAAGCGAGTTGAGGGCTTCAAACTCGGCCCAAGCGTCGAGCCACTGCCGGAGAGATCCCCTGTAGCGAAGGCGCCACGATTCGATTGCGAGTGCACTTTGAGTGCCCAACAGGAGCCACAAGGATGGCAAATAAAACCAGTCCTTAGTTCGCTCACGAAGAATCATAAACCAAGGCTTTAACAGACGGATCACGGCCCCTGCCGGCGCGGCTCGAGTCGTTAAGGTCACAAGCTTCGGAGTGACAAATCGCTCACCTGCGAGCAACTCCAGACCTTCGCGAATGATCGTGATTTCGCTCGCGACCGGCGCAGATGCCTTGAGAACTCGCCGGACGCGTTTCCGAAGGCTGAGACCAGCGACGGCGTTTGACACTGCTATTGGCAAGATTATCGGCAGTAGCGCCGGCCATATCGATGGTTTCAACATTATTGCCGCGGAAAGTGCGCCGACCACAACACTGCTAGCCAAGGCGGCCGGGCCGAGCCAGGAGGCGAACCCTGCCGGCGGGGAGTCCAGCCATTCGGCAAAGGTCTGCCAGCGCGACTGCTCAAAGTCGTAGCGTCCCAGCAAGGCCACTTTCTCCCGCAGATCCGTACGACCAGTTAGTTCGCGAACGGCAGCCTGGCGTTGGCGGATCTCAGCGAATCTGGCTGGTTCCTGCAAGTACGATGCAAGGCGTTCGCAGCCCAGATGAGTGCGGGCTGTGCACAGGCGTTCGAACAGTGAGCCGTGTCCGAAGAGACTCAGGTCTGCCGCATAGACGTGATCGGGCACCTCGAACTCTTGGCCGGAAATGCCGTTGCCGACCCAGCGCTCCTCCAGTCGTTCCACGCCGCCGGCGTAGAATCGACGGAGTCGAATGAAGCGCGAAATCTGTAATTGTTGGCGAGTATATTTTCGGAGCGAGATGAGCGCGGCTGAAAGAGGCAGAGGCGGATACCAAATAGGCATTGCCCGACGAGAGAATGCGAGAAAGCAGAAGGCGGCCGTTGTCACCACTGCAAGAACCAGAACGGCCACGGTGGTTCCTTGTCTCATCTGAAGATGGGCAAGGAGTGCCTCTATTTGGTCAATTCGCTGTTGATACCCGAGTAGCACCGTCGCAGAGGTCATAGTCTCAGAGTACAATGTTGCGATCCTTTATGGCCAATGCCACTTACTTTGAGTCTCGCGGCTATTCTGCACAAATACTGGGCAGCCAATCCTGGCTGCCGCCGGTTTCAGCCGGCGTTTGCCGGGCACGAAAACTCGCCGTCAGCCCGTAGAAGCCGCCTGACAGGCGGCTGCGGGCAAGATTGCCCGCCACAATAA
>OMOG01000637.1:263-571 GCA_900290305.1 Candidatus Sulfopaludibacter sp. SbA4 | reverse complement strand
GCGGGCAAGATTGCCCGCCACAATAAACGCAGAAATGCAAAGTAAGCGGCATTGTCCTTTAAGGCCCCTGCTTACTGTTCAGAATTGGTCGACAGGCGGGTGAAAAGGCAGCATGCCCTATTGGCCAAGCCTCGGCCTCATGACAGGTCTTCCCTAGTCGCGAAGTGTTTATCGGTCTCGGTGACGAAGGTCCGCCGGACCCTCGCGTTACGCAATTGGATCAGCGTGGTGCGATCGCACCCCCTCCCCGCCGTGCCACAATCTCTACTTGAGCCCCGTTTCCTTCGAAGTAGTCGCCGAGTGCCCGC
>OMOG01000637.1:0-253 GCA_900290305.1 Candidatus Sulfopaludibacter sp. SbA4 | reverse complement strand
CAATCTCTACTTGAGCCCCGTTTCCTTCGAAGTAGTCGCCGAGTGCCCGCACACGCGCGCCCGCGCCGGCCTCCTGCACACCGCGCACGGCACCATCGAAACCCCGGTCTTCATGCTCGTCGGCACGCAGGCCGCTGTCAAAGGCCTCACCCACCGCGATCTCGCCGAAGATCTCGGCGTCAAAATCCTCCTGGCCAACACCTACCACCTCTACCTCCGCCCCGGCCACGAGCTCATCCGCAAGATGGGAGGA
>OMOG01000259.1 GCA_900290305.1 Candidatus Sulfopaludibacter sp. SbA4 | reverse complement strand
TTGCATTCAAACCAAATATAGTTCGGCGGGGCCAGAAACACTCGCGGATGTGCGAAAGTCGGGTTAGTCGTCCACCAGCCCCGCCCGGCCGGCCCACTTGGCGCGCAGAAACTCGCGATTCATCAGCGCGATCACCGAGAGCTTGATCTCCTTGGGACACACCGCTTCGCACTCGCCGATGTTGGTGCAGCTTCCGAAAAGCTCCGCCCGCGCCTGCGCCACCATCGCCTCCACGCGCTGCTCGCTCTCCGGCCGCCCCTGCGGCAGAAGCCCCAGGTGCGCGATCTTCGCGCCCATGAACAACGAGGCCGAGGCGTTGGGGCACATGGCGACGCAGGCGCCGCATCCGATGCAGGCGGCCGCGTCCATGGAGCGTTCCGCATTCTCTTTGGGCACCGGAATAGCGTTGCCGTCGGGCGCGCTGCCGGTGGCCACCGAGATGAATCCGCCGGCGGCGATCAGCCGGTCGAAGGCCGTGCGGTCCACCACCAGGTCCTTGACCACCGGGAAGGCGCGCGCGCGCCACGGCTCCAGGTACAGCTCATCGCCGTCCTTGAAGTGGCGCATGTGGAGCTGGCACAAAGTGGTGCCGGGCAGCGGTCCGTGCGCCATGCCGTTCACCATGCAGCCGCACATGCCGCAGATACCCTCGCGGCAATCGTGGTCGAACGCCACCGGGTCCTCGCCCTTGGCGATCAGGTCCTCGTTCAGCACGTCGAGCATCTCCAGGAACGACATGTGCTCGCTGACGGTGGGGACCTCGTAGCGCACCATGCGGCCCTTCTCGGCGGCATTTCGCTGGCGCCAGATATGGAGGATGATTCGCATTACTTGTAGCTCCGTTGCGTGGGGTGCACGTATTCGAAGGAGAGCGGCTCCCTGTGCAATTGGGGCGGGATCCCCACGCCCCGGAATTCCCACGCGGCCGCGTAGGAAAAATGGTCGTCGTCGCGGGCGGCTTCGCCTTCGGCCGTCTGGTACTCCTCGCGGAAGTGGCCGCCGCAGGATTCGTTGCGGGCCAGCGCGTCCAGGCACATCAGCTCCGACAGCTCGAAGAAATCGGCCACCCGGCCGGCCTTCTCGAGCGATTGGTTCAGCTCCTCGCCCGTGCCCAGCACCTTGACGTCGTGCCAGAACTGGTCGCGCATCTCGGGGATTTTCGAGAGCGCATGCTGCAGGCCCTCGGCGGTGCGCGACATGCCGCAGTATTCCCACATCAGCTTGCCCAGCTCGCGGTGATAGGAATCCACCGAACGCGTGCCCTTGATTTCGAGCAGGCGCCGCGTGACGCACGCCACCTGCGATTCCACTTCGCGCACCGCTCCGTGCGTGGTATCGATCTTCTCCAACTTGCTCGAAGCGATGTAATCGTTGATGGTGTTGGGCAGGACGAAGTAGCCGTCGGCCAGCCCCTGCATCAGCGCGCTGGCTCCCAGGCGGTTGGCGCCGTGGTCCGAAAAATTCGCCTCGCCGATCACGTACAGGCCGGGAATGTTGGACATCAGGTTGTAGTCCACCCACAGGCCGCCCATCACGTAGTGGATGGCGGGGAAGATGCGCATGGGCAACTGGTAGGGATCTTCGCCGGTGATGCGGTCGTACATGTCGAAGAGGTTGCCGTAGCGCTCCTTGATGACGGGTTTGCCCAGACGCTGTAGGGCGTCGCGAAAATCGAGATAGACCGCCAGGCCCGATTCGCCCACGCCGCGACCCTCGTCGCAAACCGTTTTTGCATTGCGCGAGGCCACGTCGCGCGGCACCAGGTTGCCAAAGCTCGGGTACTTGCGCTCCAGGAAGTAATCGCGCTCGTTTTCGGGGATCTGGCTGGCGGGGCGGTGGTCGCCCTTCTTGAGCGGCACCCACACCCGCCCATCGTTGCGCAGCGATTCGCTCATGAGCGTGAGCTTGCTCTGGTATTCGCCCGAGACCGGAATGCAGGTGGGATGAATCTGCGTGAAACAGGGATTGGCGAACAGCGCGCCGCGTTTGTGCGCGCGCCAGATGGCCGTCGCATTGCAGCCCTTGGCGTTGGTGGAGAGGTAATAAACGTTGCCGTAACCCCCCGTGCCCAGCACCACCGCCTCGGCCAGGTGGGACTCGACCTGGCCGGTGATGAGATTGCGGGTGACGATACCGCGGGCAACGCCATCGATGACGATGAGGTCGAGCATTTCGGTGCGCGGGTACATCTCCACCTGCCCGTTGCCGATCTGCCGTTCGAGCGCCTGGTAAGCGCCCAGCAGCAACTGCTGGCCGGTCTGGCCGCGGGCATAGAAGGTTCGCGATACCTGGGCGCCGCCGAAAGAGCGGTTATCGAGATAGCCGGAGTATTCACGCGCGAAGGGAACCCCCTGGGCCACGCACTGGTCGATGATGTTGAGCGAGATCTGAGCGAGGCGGTAGACGTTGGATTCGCGCGAGCGGAAGTCGCCGCCCTTGACCGTGTCGTAGAAGAGGCGGTAGACGCTGTCGCCATCGTTGTGGTAGTTTTTGGCGGCGTTGATGCCGCCCTGGGCGGCGATGGAGTGGGCGCGGCGCGCGGAGTCCTGGAAGCAGAAGCACTTGATGTTGTAACCCAGCTCGGCGAGAGAGGCGGCGGCGGATCCGCCGGCCAGGCCGGTACCCACCACAATGATCGTATGCTTGCGCTTGTTGGCCGGATTCACCAGCTTGAGATTGAAACGGTGACGGTCCCACCGCGTTTCAATCGGGCCTGTCGGGCATTTCGAATCGAGTTCC
>OMOG01000403.1:8563-8818 GCA_900290305.1 Candidatus Sulfopaludibacter sp. SbA4 | reverse complement strand
GCCTCATCTCGACGGTCCGCGTGATGGTGAACTGACCCGCCAATCCCGGGATCGGAATCAACTGCTCGGTCTTATATGTGACGGAGACCGACGAGGCCGACGCGCCGTCGGGGCCGGTAACCAGGGTGGCCGTGACCGTCAAGGGAGACGCGCTGCACGTGGAGAGGCTGCGCACGTTGTGCATGACGCTCAACTCGTCCAGCGCGTATTGGCAGGCCGCCGTGCTGTCCGCGGCCGTGTTGGTGTTCTTGGAGG
>OMOG01000403.1:0-8553 GCA_900290305.1 Candidatus Sulfopaludibacter sp. SbA4 | reverse complement strand
CGTCCAGCGCGTATTGGCAGGCCGCCGTGCTGTCCGCGGCCGTGTTGGTGTTCTTGGAGGTGTACTCGGCGGCTACGCGCGCCGCATTTTGCGTTGCGGTCAGCGCCTGCGAGTAGAAGCCGATGTCCAGGGCCCCCGCGAACAGGAACAAAATCCAGGGGCTCAGCAACGCCATCTCCACCACCGCGTGTCCGCGCTTTCGCCTCGTGCGGCGCGATCTTAGCTGGTCCATCAG
The DNA here is from genome assembly GCA_900290305.1 of Candidatus Sulfopaludibacter sp. SbA4. GTDB lineage: Bacteria > Acidobacteriota > Terriglobia > Bryobacterales > Bryobacteraceae > OMOG01. Next base: position 8,318 of record OMOG01000403.1, on the reverse strand, counting down.
ATCCTCCCGTTGTCGCTTGGCATATCCCGCTGCTTTACTTTATGAAGCGAGAGCCGGGAGAATCAATACTCCGAATCGTTAGTATTTCAATATAGACGGGTAAGATGCCGTTTTTGCTTACACCGCCCCCAAAATTCTCTGAAAATGCCGCGTCATCGATTAACCATGTATGGACAACCAAGGTTAGCCTTGCCAGCACCCGAGACCCATGACAATCATAGGCCTGTGGATTTGAGCGGCTCCTCCCAGCAAGCCTGCGGTCCCCCGGATGGCGTGATCCACCCCGACCTTTCCGTTCTGATCCGTTGCCGCGATGGGATCCTGCCGCCCGAGCGGGAGGCTGCCATCCGCATCCATCTGGCGGGATGCCGTCCCTGCCTGGCAGATTATCGGCGGCTCTGCCTGCCGCCGGCCGAGCCCACGCACCCGCCCGATCCGGGACTGCTGGCCAGGATTCGGAGCAGCATCCGGAATTGGGAGGCCCAGCGATCCGGGGCAGGATGGGGCGAGGCCGTGAAGTTCCGGACGGCGCGGGAGATCGGCCCCTTCCTGGGTAACAACGGCGCACGCATTCTCCTCCAGCCGGTATCGGATGACGGCTGCAACCTGCTCTCCACCATCGAGCCCGTACTCGGCGAGTTCTTGGGGAAACGAGCCGCATCCGAGTTGGTGAGCCGTGTCGTAGAGGCGGCCATCGTGAGAACCTTATAGGATGCTCAAGCGCCTGGCGACGTCCAGATGGGCGACTCCTCTCGTCCTGTCGCATGCTCCTTTCGGCTGCACCGGTATCGTCGTGGCGGTTACCGCCGGATACCTCGCAATCGGCTTGCTGGCCTTTGCCGGCTGGCGGCTCACCGGAAACGACGCCTGGGTCGAAGACTTCTTCAGGCTGCCCGGCGCACTCCTGCTGGTGTGGCTGGCGGCGATTGAAGTGTTGTTCAGCCTGCGGGTGTCGTACGAATTCTCCCCGGGCCAACCGTTGCACCGGGCGTGGCGCCTGATCGCGTTCTCGGCGGGGTTCGATCTGGCAGGGGCCATCCTGATCCAGGTGCTGGGCGTCAAATCGGCCCTGAATCCGCTCGCCCATACGGCCTGGTGGTCGGCCCCGGCTGCGTCGGCGATCCGGCAGTCCGGCCTGGTGATGGGGGGATCTTGCCGCTTTGCGATGCTGGCCGCGGGACTCTTTTGGGTGGTGACAGTCTACCGGCGATCCGGGTTTCGGGCGCGGCTGGCGGCCGTCGATTGGATGGTGCTGACGCTCTTCGGCGCGTATATCGTTCGCGAGGCCGGCGATGTGGTGGTGGCGATTCGCGGCGGTGTGCGCCCGAGTCTCGGGATGGTGCTGGGCTGGCCGGTGGATCCGCTTCTCCTGCTGCTGCTGGGACAAGCGATGTTGTTGAACCGGTCGGTGAAGCACACGGGGGACGGCTGGATCGGCAGGTGCTGGAGGGCCTTCAGCCTGGGGATCTTTTTGGTGTCGTTGGGCGACGTCTCGATCTGGGCGGCGAATTCGGGATTTCTACCCTGGCCCTGGAGCGCGCTGCAATGGTACGTGTGGATTCCGGCCGCCGGCGCATTTGCGCTGGCGCCGGCATACCAGTTGGAAGCCATTTACCAAGCGCGAGGGACCTGGGATCCAGGGGTTCCCGACCAGTAGCGACGCTCTGTGAGGGGATGCGGTGATGTGGCGCAGGGGGTGCCCTCTGGGCCCGTGCCTGCCGTGTCGAGACTCGTCTCGACACGCCTTCGCGGTTGCGCCATAGCGTCAATCGGCATGAGTGCCCGACCCAGCGGGTACCCCGGCAGGCACGAGTGCCTGCGCCACGTCACCGTATCCAGGACACCTCAGTTCCCGGGCACATTCCACGTCCCCAGCGCCTGCCAGGCCTGGCTCGTCGCGCCGCTCAGGGTCTGCGCCGCCATCCACACTCCCTTGTTCCCCGCAAACGAAGGACTGAACGTGATATTGAGCGTCACGGAAGTCTGCGCGCCACTCTGCACCACAGTGCTGCCCAGCGCCGACACGGTGCATTGGCTGTTCGACAGCGAATTTGCGCCGGTCAGCGCCACGCTGGTTGCCTGGAGCCCGAAGCCATTGTCCGGGTACAGGTACACCTGGTTGCCTGGCGCGTAGTACGCCACGTAGCAGGCGCTCCGCCCGTCGATGGACGTGTTGATCAGCGCCCACATGGTCTGCAGGTTGCTCGCCGAGCTCACGTCCTGGTAGGTAAAGGTCAGGGTCGCGTTGGACAACGTCCCCGACGACGGACTCACTCCCACGGCACTCGGGAAGACCGAAGGCAGCGGCGGAACGCCGAGAATGCCCATGGTCTGCCACCCCGAGTTGTTCCCCAGCGCATCGCGCGCGGCCAGGTAGATCACCTTGTTCCCGCCAAAACTGCGGCTGAAACTGAGGCCGACCGTCAGCGACAGAGTATTGCCGCTTCCCGATGCCGACGAGTCCGCCGCCGACACGGCGCATTGACTATTGCCGGGTCCAGCCGCGCCCGACCCGTTCAGCACCAGTCCCGGCAGCAGCCCTCCGCCGCTGTCGGGGACCAGGTAGAGCACGTTATCCGGTACCGAGTACGCCAGGTAGCATGCCTGCCGGCCATCCAGGACATTGTTGATCAGGACGTTGACCACGGACAGTGACTGGTAGCCCGCCGCGCCCGAGAATTGGAATGTGTACGTTTGGGCCGCGCCCGTACTGACTACGGGATCGAGCGAGAGCCCCACCACGAAGTTAACGGTCACGTTGACTGACTCGGGCAGCGCATCCACTGACTGGACCACCAGGGTGGCCTGGTGCGATCCGTCGCTCAGGCCCGATCCGAACGCCGCAATATTCACAGTCGCGGGCCCCGTGCCGGAGAGTGGATTGACGACCAGCCAGCGCGTGGTCCGGTTCGAGGGGAAGATCGAGACCGTCCACGCCTGTCCCGGGTTGACGTTCACGGTGACAGCAGCCGACGTGGATTTGGACGAATCCGGAACCGACAAGGAGACCACCCCGCCGTTCGGATCGGCCGAAGTGGAAAGCACGCCCGGCTTGGCTGCTGGGCCGATGAACATGGCGGTTTGTGTGGCGACGATCTGGTTTCCGGCGTCGTCGATCCCATCCATCTCGTAACTCTGCGTCTGCGGCAGGCTGTCGATCTCCCAGCAAAGGCCGGCCAGCAGGGACCCGAACGCCGGCAGGGTGGTCGCGCCGAAGAAGTCCTGGATGCTCGAAGTGTAATCGTCGCCTCCCGCCAGGAAGCGCGTGAGTGTCACGTTATGGCCGTTGGTCTCTTGCAGGCCCAGGTTCTGGAACCACTGACAATCCGCATCGGCGGTGGTGTCCTGCCGGACCGTGCCCGGCACGCCCACCAACTCCATGGCGGCCGAAATCTGCATGCCGTAGAATGGCACGGTAATCTGTTGAGTCCATTGGCGCCCGCCCGCGTCCCTCCCGGTGAAGACGAAGACCCTCTGCAGGGGAACAGTTAGGTTGATGGACCGGAGGTCCGCTTCCAGGGTGCCGTTCGCGGGAATGGCGGCACTGCCGAAGAAGCTTACGATCTGGGAGGAGTAGTCAGTGCCGTCGATGGTGAACCCGGTGAGTGTGGTCGAGGCGCCGGCTACTTCCTGCAGGCTAACCGTATAAAACCAGCTATACCCGTCGGCGTCGGCTTCCTCCTGGTACACCGGATTCGGGCTGATGGATGGGATTACCGCGGAATTCGCGACCGGGACGGTGACAGTCACGTTCACCGAGCCTGTCGAGCCATTGACATGGCCGTCTCCGCCGTAGCTTGCCTCTATGACATTGTTACCGGCGGGCAACTGACTGCCGTAGACCGTCAATGTAGCGGTGGCATTCGCTCCGGAAGCCGCCAGCGTGGCGCTGCCCAATGCATTATGGTGGTAGTTGAAAGCCACGCTGCCGGTCGGAACCACCACGCTGCCGGCGGCGGCCACGGTCACCGTGAGTTTCGTGCTGTCACTCAAGAGAAAGTTGGTGGGGCTCGCAGTAACGCTGGTGGTGCTACTGACCAGGGCCTTGTTCCATTGGTTGAAAAGGTTGGAGATATCGATCGACCCAAGCCCGGTGACCGGGTCCCAGCCCGGCACGGCAAGATAACCGGTATTGATGTGGCCTTGCGTGCAGTTGGGAGTGCCTTGCACGCACGGAGAGAAGTTATTCCCGTTAGTAATGTCGTGAAACACGTTGCTCGTACTTTGGGCGAGGCGGTAGAGATTCGGATTGATGTTTCCGAGGCCGTTGGTACCCAGATATTGATTCAGCAACGCTAAGACTCCGGCAAACGCGGGGGTGGGCGCGGACGTCCCGCCAACCGGTGTCACTTTGCCGTTGTCGACGGTCAGGTATTGATCGTGGTTGTTGTCGGCGGTGAACGCAATATCGGGAGCGCCGCGCGCCGTTCCGGGGAGGGGAACATTGGGAACGCCGGTCTGCCAGGCGGGCGTGGAGTAGACGGTGCTGTAGCCGCCTCCGCTTCCCACCCATGCCGTCTCCGGGATGTAGCCCAAGGCAGTCGGCGCATACCCGTTGGCGGGACCCCAGTAGACCCCATTGCCCTCAGTGAACGTGGTGCCGCCAACCCCGGTGATTTCGGGAGTCGCGGTATAGATGCTCGGGGATACTCCGTGCGTGGCCGGTTTACCGCTGAAATCGCTAGGGTCGCATCCTTCGGCCCCCGCATCGCCGGAGCAGGCCAACCAGGTGATGCCTTGCGCGTTCCCCTGCTGGGCCACGGCTTGAATGTTCCCCGTGAAGACCGTCGACGCCAGCAACTCACACAAGTAGTAGCTGAGACTGACCACCTGCGCGAGGTTCTGATCGATGGCGTAGGACACGGCGGTCCACTCACTCGGCGCGAAGACATAAACGATCTGGGCGCCGGGGGCCAGCGCGCCGGCCCACTGCGTGTCCAGATTCGATTCCAGATTGTCGGATGGGATTCCAGGATCCGTGGAGCCGGGCACTAATACCAACTGAGGGTCGCTGCCGCCCACGCCGAACGTGCTGCGAAACTGCTCAAATTCCGAAACCTTGAGGTTGCTGCGATCGATGATCGCGATCTTCAGCCCGGCTCCCGTCAATCCGGAGCGATAGACCGCCCCCATGTCGTAGATCGTGGCGAAGTCGCCGGGAGCCATGGTGTGGGTGTTGCCATTCGTTACCAGGGGACGCTCGGCGTTCCGGATTCGCCTGGCATGAAAGTCGTCCAGCCCCAGAAATCCCAGCACCATCGGCTGGAGGGCCTCGGGAACAGATGGCTCGGTGGCATTGGCAAAGTGCAGCTCGCCATTTACGCGATAGTGGCGGATCTCCGTGTGGAGCGCTTGCTTGATTTGCTGCGCGGTGGCGTTGAAGGCCACCCACCTGCGGCCGCGAGCCGTCGAGATGACATCGAAGCCTGCGGATTTCATCCACGCCACGATCTTGGCCAGATCGCCCGGGCTCGAGGCGAAGCGGTCCGCGTACTGCTCCGGCGTGAGCCATTTGCGGAAATTCGGCGAGAAGGGATCCTGCAGTTCGGTGAGCAGACGGTCGAGGTCCTGCTGCTGGCCGGCCGAGGTCTTCAGGGTGAGGGTGACGTAGTTCAATTTCATCGCCGGATCGACCGGCCCTTCGTCAAATTGCGCCTGCGCCCGAGGGTGGACGTTTCCCTTCAAAACGACCGTGCGCTGGCCGTCGATCTCGCCCAGGATGCGGTCTTCCTGCGCAAACAGCGCGGCCGGCAGAAGCGACGACACGAGAAGCACCGTCAGAATCCTCGGTAAAGCCAACTGACTCATCGCCACACTCCTAGATTGTCATGGTACCGCGACCGAGCCGGCTGCCTGCCAGTTGGAGTTCAATTTGCTGCTGCGCGCCGCCAGGTAGAAAATCTGGTTGCCCGTGAAGCTGTGGTTGAACGTAATGGCGAGCATCAGGGTCAGCGTGTTGCCCGCGCCGCTGACCGAACTCCCCGACGCGGCGATGGAGCACTGCCCGTTCGATACCGTGCCCGACCCCGGCAGCAGCATCCCCGAGTACGGCCCTCCCGCGTCACCCGCGTTGTCGACCAGGTACACCGCGCCCGATCCCGCTCCCGAAGGAACGAATGCCACATAGCACCCGGCAACGCCGGTAATCGCGCTGTTAACCAACACATCCGCCACAGTGATGTCCTGGAATCCGTTCGTGTCGGTAAAGGTAAAGGTATAAGTCTGAGTCGAAGTGTTGCCATGCCCCGGACTCATTCCACTGACTGCCGGACCGGTAATCGCAGCCCCTGGAATGCCCCACGTCCCCAGCGGCTGCCAGCCCGAATTGCCGTAGGTATCCTGCGCCGCCACATACAGCACCTTGTTGCCCGCGAATCCCGGAGTGAAAGTGATGGCCAGCGTCAACGTAAACGTATTCCCAGTGCCGGCCGCCGAACTCCCGGCCGCGGTGATGCTGCACTGACTGTTACTCACGCTGACGGGCCCAGGGGGCGCCGCCGGCAGTACCATTCCGGCGTATGGCCCTGCGGCCTCGCCGGCATCATCGATCAGCAGGACGGCCCCCGAAGCCGCGCCGGTCGGCACGAACGCCACGTAGCACGCCTGCCGCCCATCGAGCACGTCGCGGATCAGCGCGTTCAACACGAGGAGATTCTGCCACCCGGCCGTATCCGAGAAGGTAAACGTGAAGGTTCCTGTCGTTCCGCTGCCCGCAGCGGGGCTGATTCCGGCCGGCGCGGGCACTGGTGGAGCGGAAAGAACGAACACCCAGGAGGCTCCCGTGTTTGCACTGTCAAAAGGTCCCCCAACCATGAGCGTTTTCCCGTCCCCGGAAATCGCGACGCTCTTACCCTGTTCTGCCAGGCCCGAAGCGCCCGTGCCCACCAGCTCGGCTCCCAGTTGGCTCCAGGCGCCGTTAGAACGCTTGAAGATCCACGTGCCTCCCGCGCCGCCAGCGTCTGCCGGCCCGCCAACAGCCGCCGTATTGCCGTCGCCGGAGAGCGCGACAGACCAGCCTTGGTAGGAAACCAGGCCCGACGCGCCTGCGCCTACCAGCTTCCCGCCCTGCTGGCTCCAGGTCCCGTTGTTCCGTGTAAAGACCCAAGCGGCTCCTAAACCGATATTGTCACCCCATCCTCCAACCAGGGCGGTGTTTCCGTCGGTGGACAGCGCGACGGACCAGCCTTGAAGGGTGTTGCTGCCCGTGCCGGCCAGCTTACCACTCTGCTGGCTCCAGGCGCTGCCCGTCCGCGTGAAGATCCAGATGGCTCCGGCATAGTTATTGTCCTCCGGTGCCGCGACAGTGGCCGTGTTTCCGTCACCGGATATCGCCACCGCGTAGCCCTGTTCCGCTCCTATTGTTGCGGTGGCGGGTAGTGCGCCCGTGCCGACCAGCTTGCCGCCTTGCTGGGTCCAGACCCCGCCTGTCCGGGTGAAGATCCACGCGGCTCCCGCAGAGCTGTCGTTGCCCGGTTCCCCCACGATCGCCGTATTGCCGTCCGCGGACAGCGAAACAGAGAAGCCGAACTCCGGGTTGTAGGAGCCGGCGGGTGGGCTCGGGCTCACCAGCTTGGCGCCCTGCAGGGTCCAGGGTGTCCCCGGGGCTGCATTGGCCCTCGTGAAGACCCACACGGCTCCTGCACCGTTGTTGTCAAAGGGCCCCCCAACCATGACTGTGTTCCCGTCCCCGGAAATCGCCACAGAAGTGGCCTGCTGCGCCGCGCCCACTGCGCCGCTACCGACGAGCTTACTGCCCTGCTGGCTCCAGAGTGGCCCCTGGGGTGAGTTGCTCCGCGTAAAGATCCACGCGGCTCCCGCCTCGTTATTGTCGAGGACTCCCCCCACTACGGCCGTATTCCCGTCCGCGGAAATCGCGACGGGATAGCCCTGCTCCGCAGCGCCCACAGCGCCCGTACCGGCGAATTTACTGCCTTGCTGGACAAAAACGAGCTGCGCCTGGGCCGCTGGAACGAGGCCGCCGCTGGTCACGCCTGCCAACAGAGTGTAGAGGATCGGCTTGAGAAGTCTCATCGTCATTCCACGCTGAAGTCGTAGCCTTTGCCCTGAATGCCCTTGACGTTGTCCGCCGATCCTACAATATAGAACAGATATTCGCCTCTCGGAAGGATCCCCGCGGCCACTTTGTAAAGGCGCGGGCCAAGCTCCTGTGTTTCGAAGGGCTTCATGACTTCCATGCGAATGCCGTGCTTCGCGCCCACCGCGCCACCCAGCGCGCTCACTTCCAGCTCCCGCCGGTCGGCCTTCGGGTACAGGCTCACCAGCACCAGCTCGTCGATCGCCTGGCCTTCATTCACCCG
>OMOG01000257.1:41474-43040 GCA_900290305.1 Candidatus Sulfopaludibacter sp. SbA4 | reverse complement strand
CCCAATTGAAGCCAGTACTCCGGCTCGTTGGCGATCCGCCGCTCGTCATTTCCGGCGCTGATCAGCGCCGGCCCAATTGAAGCCAAGCATCACCGCGGGCGAACTGGCGGCGGCTGTCGCATTTCCGGCGCTGATCAGCGCCGGCCCAATTGAAGCGCCCTGCAAGAGGAAGCTTTCACCTGGGCCAGCATCATTTCCGGCGCTGATCAGCGCCGGCCCAATTGAAGCCAATACGAAATTGTCATCGGAACCGTGACGCGGACCATTTCCGGCGCTGATCAGCGCCGGCCCAATTGAAGCGGAGAAGTGGGCTGCGGCCGAACCGATTGTTCGGGATTTCCGGCGCTGATCAGCGCCGGCCCAATTGAAGCACGATGCTCTCCTGCTTCTCCCGCCCAAGTTTGGCTATTTCCGGCGCTGATCAGCGCCGGCCCAATTGAAGCCCGGATCAGACCGGCTTCGCCGTGCTGCGACCATGCATTTCCGGCGCTGATCAGCGCCGGCCCAATTGAAGCGCGCGACGTCCGCCGGTACTTGTCGGCCCACTCCGTCATTTCCGGCGCTGATCAGCGCCGGCCCAATTGAAGCGTTGTGGGGCTGGTGTTGGCGGGGTGCGCGGCCTCATTTCCGGCGCTGATCAGCGCCGGCCCAATTGAAGCTCCTTTGCCGGGGACTTATTGGCCGGCCGATTTGTAATTTCCGGCGCTGATCAGCGCCGGCCCAATTGAAGCGATGTGCGGTCGGTGCTGGAGATCGGCACGTGTTTCATTTCCGGCGCTGATCAGCGCCGGCCCAATTGAAGCAGTAACATCTACTTGCCCTCCTTGATGGCGCCCTGCATTTCCGGCGCTGATCAGCGCCGGCCCAATTGAAGCGAACCTGCCGACGCTGGGAGGGTTGAGCGGGAGTCCATTTCCGGCGCTGATCAGCGCCGGCCCAATTGAAGCAACCAGCCCACCATCAAGCAGGGCCAAACCCTGTTCATTTCCGGCGCTGATCAGCGCCGGCCCAATTGAAGCGCGCTAAGTGCCCCCGGCTTCATCCTGTCGATCGCCATTTCCGGCGCTGATCAGCGCCGGCCCAATTGAAGCNNNNATTTCCGGCGCTGATCAGCGCCGGCCCAATTGAAGCTCGCCTGTTTGCGCGTCGATCCATCCTTCGGCGCCAATTTCCGGCGCTGATCAGCGCCGGCCCAATTGAAGCGGGGAACCGGGTGGGCATGGTGCCGATGAACGGCTGGAATTTCCGGCGCTGATCAGCGCCGGCCCAATTGAAGCTGAATGTGGAAGAGGCCGACTCCAAGCTGTTCGAGGAATTTCCGGCGCTGATCAGCGCCGGCCGAATTGAAGCGATCACTCCGCCCGTCGTTCCGCTCAGCAATCCCGCATTTCCGGCGCTGATCAGCGCCGGCCCAATTGAAGCACCATTACGACCCTGAGCCCCATCAACGGGTTCACCATTTCCGGCGCTGATCAGCGCCGGCCCAATTGAAGCTCGTTGATAAACCTGAGTGACTCCGTGCTCAGGAACATTTCCGGCGCTGATCAGCGCCGGCCCAATTGAAGC
>OMOG01000257.1:0-41464 GCA_900290305.1 Candidatus Sulfopaludibacter sp. SbA4 | reverse complement strand
ATTTCCGGCGCTGATCAGCGCCGGCCCAATTGAAGCCAGTACCCGGCACGACAGCCCTTCGAGCGACCGCTCCATTTCCGGCGCTGATCAGCGCCGGCCCAATTGAAGCAGGACGGCGGAGTGGGTATGGGCGAGGATCAGGGAATTTCCGGCGCTGATCAGCGCCGGCCCAATTGAAGCGTTCGGCTCGCGCTCATCCCACGTCTGCATTTACTCATTTCCGGCGCTGATCAGCGCCGGCCCAATTGAAGCGCTGCTGCTGGTCGGCCGCGGAGCGCAAGGATCGCGCATTTCCGGCGCTGATCAGCGCCGGCCCAATTGAAGCGTTCGAAAAGGACGGATCGTTTGCGAAGTTCCCGGATTTCCGGCGCTGATCAGCGCCGGCCCAATTGAAGCGGGTCGGGCACGTTTTTGTTGAACATGACGGCGTACATTTCCGGCGCTGATCAGCGGCGGCTTGATGGGCGGGTCTTGCCTGCTTACTTCACCAACGCCTGATACACCAGCGTCGAGAACTTGGTCTGAATGTCAGTCGAGTTGGGCATCAACTGGATCATCAGGACGATCACCGAGTGACTTTGGCGATCCACCTGGTAGGTGGTCCCGTATGCCCCGCCCCAGCCGAAGGCACCAACCCCGGCCATCCCGCTCGAGCCGTAGCGGTCCACCGTCTCGAAGCCCAGGCCGAATCCCAGGCCGGTGGTGGAGTGCAAGGTGCCCGATTGATTGGTGGTCATCAGGTCCACCGTGCGAGGCGCCAGGATCCGGACTCCTTCCAACGCGCCGCCGTTGCGGATCATCTCGAGGAAGCGCGCGTAGTCGTGGGCCGTCGAGGTGAGACCCGCGCCCCCCGCAAAACTCTTGCGGGGACCATCCACATAGGAGCCCTGGCCCTTCGATCCCTCCGGAGCGCGCACGATCAGCCCATCGCGGCCGCTGGAGTACACGGCAGCCAGGCGATCGCGTTCCGCGGGAGGAAGAAAGAATCGCGTGTCCTTCAAGCCCAGCGGCCCGGTGATCCTGGTGCGCACGAATTCGTCGAGCGGCATTCCGGAAGCCTTTTCCACCACGCAGCCCAGGATGTCGGTATTGTAGCCGTAGACGAATGCCTCGCCGGGCTGCGCCACAAAGGGAAGCGTGCCGAGGCGTTCCATGGTGCCGCAGATGGGCTCGTCTTTGTCGGCGGTGTACCAGCCATTGCCGGCGGCCGGTCCCAGGCCCTTGGCCTCGTACAATGCGGCTACGTGACTCTCGGTTCCGTATGAAATTCCCGCGGTGTGGGTCAGCAGGTCTTGAATGGTGATGGCGCGCCTGGCTGGAACGGTGGCGATTCCGGTGTCGTTCTTCACCGCCACGGTGGTCATGTTGAAGGTAGGGATGAAATGTCCGACCGGCTCGTTCAGGCCGATCTTACCCTCCTCGACCAGCGCCAGAATCGCCGTGCTGGTGAGGGCCTTGGTCTGGGAGGCAATGCGGAAGATCGTGTTGGTGGTCATGCGGCGGCCAGCCTCCTTGTCGCTCCAGCCCACCGCGCGCTGGTACACCGGTTGGCCATCGTGGAGCACCAGGGCGACCGCACCCGCGAGACGGTTTTGATCGACGTACTGCTGAAGCAGACGGTCGATGCGTGCCAGCCGCTCCTGCGAGAACGCCGTGTCGGCGGGTTGGGCAAAGGTCCGGCCGGTGAGCGCCGCCAGGGCCAATAACAGAAGGATCGACTTTTTCATTCTTGCCTCCGTGTTTCGATGAACGTTATTCTATACAGAATCGAGTGCCGGACAGGGGAGAATAGTCGTGAGGCTGACTGCGCGCGCGAACCAGGCAAGGATCTCGACGCTGTCGGTGAAACCCGCCGCCATCTCCTGGTCGAGCAGGTGAAGATCACCTACCGCCGCGCCCGCATCCTCCGGCTAGCCTGGCTAGCCAGGCTAGCCATCATCCTCAGTTCGGTGAGCATTCTTTGTGTCACCGTCACGGTTCTTTCGATCTTTGTCGGCCAGGTCTTGGGCGCGCAGGTCGAGTACGTTTCGGCGCCGGCCTTCGGTCTCGGACTGCTGGCCCTGTTGGGGCCGCTCTACGAATTCATCCGCGACGTCACCATCTCCCTGAGGGCTCTGGAACTGGAGATTTCTTCCTACGGCGTCGTCGGCCGGCCCTGACGATAGGCGGGGCACTCCCGAACGGGCAGCCGCGGGTACTTCTCGAAGCGCGGATCCTCGAATGATTTGCCGCACTGGTAAAAGACCGCGCCGCGGTCGCTTCGCATCACGCGCGCGTGCGTGCAATCCGCGCACAGGCCGGCATGCGCGCGCGACTCCTCAGGGTGCATGGAACTATTGTCGCCTGAGAAGAAACTGGGTTGGCAAGGCGAAAGGCGGGTCCAGGGGGACCCGCGCGGACCAGGGGGTCCGCCCTACTGGGGCTTGGGCAATTCGCGGCGCGGCAGCATCTCTTTGCGCGTGGCGGTCTGGTACACCACGGTGGCGATTACGGCGGAAGCCTGCATCAGGTCCTCAGGGACCGCGTGGTCCCAGGTGTCCATGTCGGAGTGGTGCGTGATGGTGCCGTAGTCCAGCGGGTCCTGGATGAACTGGAAGCCCGGCAGCCCCACGGCGGCGAAGCTCAGGTGATCGGTGCCGCCGGTATTGCGGATCGATACCGTGGTGACGCCCATGTCGCGGAACGGGGCCAGCCACGACTCGAAGATCGGCCGCATGGCTTCGTGCCCCTGTAAGTAGACACCGCGGATTTTGCCGCTGCCGTTGTCCAGGTTGAAATAGCCGGAAAGCTTGCCGTGCTGGGAAGTGACGCGCATGGTTTGAGGGTCGGCAAAGTGTTCCTTGACGTAGGCCCGCGAACCGAACAGGCCCTCCTCTTCGCCACCCCACAGACCGATGCGGACGGTGCGGTCGAGTTTCAGGTTGAGGGCCTTCAAAATGCGCATCACTTCGATCATCACGGCGCTGCCCGCGCCGTTGTCGGTGGCGCCGGTGCCGGAATGCCAGGAGTCGAAGTGAGCGCCCACCATGACGATCTCGTCTTTCTTGTCGCCGCCGGGGATCTCGCCGATGATGTTCAGGCCGTCCACGTCGTGGTCGGAGGTGGCGGCCTTCAGGCTCAAGCGCACGCGCACGGAGTTCTTCTTCTCGAGCAACCGGGCGATGCGGTTGTACTGCTCGGCGGTCACTACGAACGTGGGCGGCGCCGGCGTACCGGCTGCCTTGAACCCGCCGGCGGCTTCGCCGAAGAGCATGCCTTCGTGCGCCCGATCGTCTTCCAGCAGCACGCCGGCGACGCCTTCCTTGGCGAGGAACTCGCCGCGCTCCGCCGCCGCCTGGTCGTAAAGGTCGTACAACTGCTCCATCAGCGCGTTGGGCAGACCGCTGAAGAACCTGCCCATTTCGGCCGGGTCTTCCGGCCATTCCAGATCGTCGAGCTTCTTGGCCGTGAGCTTGGCGGCGGGCGCCGGCGCGTTCGCCAGGTCGGACAGTTCGGCCGCCGTCAGACGACGGAACTGCGGGTTGGTCTGCGGGGCGGGCACCTTCGGATCGTTGAGCAGCACGATCTTGCCGCGCAGTTTCCCCGTCCATTTCGCGCGATATGCCTCGATCCCCTCCTTAGATTTCTTGGGGCCGTCGCGGAACGACCCGCGCAGCGGCGCCAGCACCAGTTCGCCCGTGACCGCGCCGTTGGTGGACGCGCTCCAGGCCAGCGGCACCGCGGTGAGCTGCGAGTAGCTCGGCTCGATCAACTCGAGTGACGACTGTTCCAGCGTCCAGGCCCGCCCGAACGGTCCCCACTTTTCGAGGTGCACGTTCTCGAGGCCGTAGCCGTTCAACTCGCCCATGGCCCACCGCGCGGCGCCTTCGAACCCCGGCGACCCGGTGAGGCGCGGGCCGTGCACGTCGGAGAGGTTGCGCAGAGTCTCCATGACTTTGGAACGTTCGAAGGCCTCCGCCTTCACGCGGTCCACGATCGCCAGGTCGACGCGCTCCTGGGCGAGCGCGGGAAGCGCGATGAGTACGAGTACGGCGATTTTTCTCATTGCCGCAGTATACAGCGGATCAGTTCCAGTGAATCATCTCCCTGGATTCCACCTTGGCATCGTCCAGCTCGATCGCGTAGCCCGCTGCCTCGGGCAGCGCGAAGCGGGCGTTCTGGATCGCGGGCGGCTTCTTCTCGAAGTGGTAGTACGACTGCATCTTGAGAATCAGGTACTCGGCCAGCGGGCAGATGGCCGGAGACTGCGCCGCGATGACGTGCAGGGCGGCGTGCAGGCTGTGCCCGTGCGGAATCACCGGAACATCGAAAACCGAAGCCAGGGCGCAGATCTTCTGCAGCTCGCTGGTGCCGCCGCACCATTCCGGGTCGCACTGCACCACGCTCAGGGCGCCCTCTTTCAGATAGTCGTAAACCTCCCACCGGCCCTGGATGTGCTCGCCCGATGCCACGGGTATCGACGTGCCCTTGCGCAGTTGCGCAAAGCTGTCGATCTTCTCCGCCTGGGTGGCTTCTTCGATCCAACGCGGCCGGTAGCGCTCCACCTGCTTGGCCCATTCCAGGGCGTAGGTCAGGTCCCAGCCGCTGTAGACGTCGAACATCAGCTCCGTATCTTCTCCCACGGCTTCGCGCAGAATGCGCACCAGGTCCACGTTTTTCCGGAGCCCTTCGTAGCCGTCGCCCGGGCCATACGCCAGGAACCATTTCTGGTGGCGAAATCCCTCCTTCTTGATCTGCGCGGCGCGGGTCTGGACCTTGCCGGGCTCGAGCGAGTAGCCCAGGCAACTGGCGTAGGCTTCCACCGAAGAGCGCGTCGGACCGCCCAGCAGGCGGTAGACGGGCGTTTTGAAATAGCGCCCGCGCAGGTCCCACAGGGTGTTGTCCACGGCGCTGATGGCCATCAGGAAGTGACCGCGGCGGGCGTGACGGTTGGAGCGGTAGAGCTGGTCCCAGAGCTTCTCCTGGGCGAGGCCGTCTTTGCCCATCAGGAACGGCCGCAACTGCTCGTCCACCACGATGGCGACCTCTTTGTCGATCGGTCCGTAAAAGCCCTCCGCGTCCGCGTCGGTCTTGATCTTAAGGTACAGCGCGCTGACGGCAGCCTTGGTGCTGGTGGGATTGGCGCTGTCGCGGTAGGGCGGCGGGCGAAGCTCGTCATAGATGTACAGCGGGTTCGCCTGGTACTGCTGGTCGACGCCGCGCATCGTGTCCCTGTGGCCGCGCACCTGCCAGATCTCGACGGCGGTGATCTTGGCGGGTTTGGATTGGGCAAGCAGCGGGAGCGCCGGCATGGCGGCCAGAAAGCGGCGTCGCGAAAGAGGGTGGTTCATGTAGATTACTGTAGCTGGTCGCAGCGGGGTTGCGAATCGGCAGGGCCAGCCTCGGAACAGGGCGTAGAAGGGCGGGCCACTCTTCCGCCCTTTCAGGGCTGGGCGTGTTCGGCGCTCGAACCACACGGCTCACGCCGTGGGCTACTCTCTTCCGCCCTGCCGGGCGGGCACAAAGCTCAGATCCCGCTCGTTTGGCGGGGATTCGGCAATGAAGGGGGGGTTATACTGTGGCGGGGCGGGTCTGCCGCACCAAGGAGCAGCGATGCGGTCATTCCGTTACCTGGTGGTTGCCGTGCTGGCATGGGCGGCACACCTTGCCGTGGCGCAGCAGGCGAGTCCCGGCGCGGCCGATACCGGCTGGTGGAAGAACGCCGTCATTTACGAGATCTATCCGCGCAGTTTCGGCGATACCAACGGCGATGGTGTGGGCGACCTCAACGGCATCACCGCGCATCTCGACTACCTTGGCGATCTGGGCGTGGACGCCATCTGGATTTCACCGTTCTATCCGTCGCCTCAAGTCGATTTCGGATACGACATTTCCGACTATTTGGCGATCGACCCGCAATACGGCACCATGGCCGATTTCGACAGGCTGGTGGCCGAGGCCGGGAAGCGGCGGATCCGCGTGATTACCGACCTGGTGCTGAACCACACCTCCGATCGGCATGGTTGGTTTCGCGAATCTCGTGCGTCGCGCACCAATCCCAAGGCCGACTGGTATGTGTGGCGAGATGGCAAGGCAGGGGGCCAGCCGCCCAACAACTGGATTTCGATCTTCGGCCACAGCGCGTGGCAGCTCGACGCGGCGCGCCGCCAATTCTACTACCACGCGTTCTACAAAGAGCAGCCGGACTTAAACTGGCGGAATCCCGACGTCCGCAAGGCCATGTACGACACCATGCGCTTTTGGATGAAGCGCGGCGTGGCGGGTTTCCGGCTGGACGCGGTGACGTCGCTGTTCGAAGATCCGCAGTTCCGCGACGAGACGGTGCGGCCGGGGAAGACGGCGTACGGCGACCCCAACGTGTCGCGCGAGCACACCGACAATCTGCCCGAGGTGCACGACGTGCTTCGCGAGATGCGCAAGGTGACGGACGAGTTTCCCGGGCGGATCCTGATCGGCGAAACGTACCTGCCGAATGTCGAAGAGCTGGCCAAAATGTACGGCAAGGGAAACGACGAAACCCAGTTGCCCATGGACATGCAGTTTGCCATGCACCGGGACTTCTCGGCCGCCGTGTTCCGCAAGAAACTGCGGGAGGCGGAGACGCAGTTGAACGGGAATCTGCCGCTGATCGTCACCGACAACCACGACAATCCCCGCAGTTGGAACCGCTTCGGAGACGGCCGGCACAACGAGGAGATTGCGCGGCTGATGGCCACCCTTTTGTTGACTCCGCGGGCCACGGCGCTGCTGTACTACGGACAGGAACTGGGGATGGCGAACAACGATCCGCAGCGCGTGGAAGACGTGCGCGATCCCATCGGGAAGATCGGCTGGCCCAAGGAGAAGGGCCGCGACGGCGAGCGCACTCCGATGCAGTGGGACGCCACCGCGACTGCCGGCTTTACGAAGGGCGCAACGCCCTGGCTTCCCGTGGGAGCGGACCATGCGGTGCGGAACGTGGCCGCGGAGTCGCGCGACCCGAAGTCGCTGTTGAGCTACTACAAGACCCTGATCCGCCTGCGCCGGGAGAATGCGGCGCTGCGCGACGGACTGGTGAAGATGGTGGATGAGAGCAACCCCAACGTCCTCTCGTTTTTGCGGCAGAAGGATGGAACCACCGTGCTGGTGGCGCTGAATTTCAGCGGGCAAACACAGACGGTGCGGTACGATCTGGGGGCGGCGAAGAAGCTGAAGAAGCTGGTCACCTCGGTTGCCATGGGGTTTGCAACCGGCGATACGGCCATCGCGGATGGGTTGGTTCTTCCGGCGTTCGGGGCGTACGTCGGGGTGGCGCAATAGCCGGCAGGTGACAGGCGACAAAAAACGATCGCCTGTCCCACCTGGCTGAAGCCTGCTCCACAGACGCTACGTCCGCTTGGGCACCGAGACCGTTAGGTTCCGGAACCGGATGCCGGCAGCGTGCGTGCCTTGCAGGTTGAACGGACCCGGGGCGTCCTCATTGCTGTCCAGCGCGCCGCCCGTGATGCCCGGAATCTCCTGGTTGTCGACGATGGTCACGCCGTTCCGCACCACCGTCACCCACCGCCCTACCAGGGTGATGTCCATGGTCTCCCACTCGCCTGGCTTTTTCGGCAAGTCCTGAGATGGCGCCACGTAGCCGTAGATCGAGCCCATGCCGTGGAGCTTGTCATTCATGCCCTCCTGCCCGTACTCGATCTGGACCTGGTACCGCCCGCGCAGGAAGATGCCGCTGTTGACGCCTTCGGGGCAGTTGAATTCCAGGTGCAGCTTGAAATCGTCGAACTTGCCGGTGGTGCGCAGGTTCGAGCCGGCCTGCTGGTTCACCAGCTCGCCGTTCTGCGCCACCCAGTGATTCTCCGCGGGATCGCCGGGCGCCCACCACGTGAGATCCTTTCCGTTGAACAGGGCTACGGGCGGCATCCAATTCTTAGGCGGCTTGTTTTTCAACTCCGGCGCGCGCTGTCCCGCGATCTGTGCCTGCACTTCCTGCCCGCGCTTGACGGCGCCGGTGAGCACGCTGCCCTTGACGTTCAGCTCCCATGTGACTGCCGGACGATCGTCCGCGGCTGGAGAAATCGTGAGGACCAGGAGGCTGCCGTTCAGCTTCACCTCGTGGGCCGGCCGCACGCTGCCGCCCCGCGGTTGGATGCGAGCTTCGGGCTTGCCCTCCTTATCGACCACCTCGACCCACGCGGGATACACCGCGCTGGACGTTTTGACGGTAAGGTCCCACCTGCCTGCAAAGGGGTCCTTGCCCGCCGCGCCAAGCAGAAGAACCGAGGCGCCGAGCAGACTGCAGAGCTGTCTCATGCCTGAATTGTGCGGCTAAAAGAAGAAGATATCAAGGTTAAAATCAGCACTTATAGCGGCACGACGGAATTCGGGCTGCTCGACCAGTATTCGAGAGGCGCAAACCCCGAAAAAGTACGGATAGGCGGCGCCGCGAGCCTGAACCACAATGGCTTAGAGCGCAAAAATTGCGCATGAAGGCCGGGCCAAGTTTGCATTCTCCAGCGAGTCACAGTTCAGCCATCGGTTCGCCGAAGTCACTAATCCTGGTCGTCGACGACTATGCCGGAGTGCGCCGCTATATCGCGGCTGTCTTGCGAAGGCTCGGTTACCCGGTCCTTGAGGCGGCCACGTGGGCCGAGGCTGCGGAGGTGTCTCAAAAGTGCACCGACCCGATCGATCTGCTCGTCACGAATGTCGTACTACCCGATGCCACGGGGGAGGATGTCGCGCAAGAGTTGATGGCCACCTGGCCGGAATTAGCCGTGGTGTATATTTCCGATCATCCCAGAGACGGCCTTAGGGAGCGTGCGCTGCCGGCTGGAATCCGGTTTCTGCCAAAGCCGTTTACCAAAGATGCCCTGGTGCTGCACGTGCAAGAGGCCCTACGGAAACAGATGCCTTATCGGATTTTGTTTGTAGACGACGATCCCATCGTCACGCGACTTGCCGCCCGGGCCCTCAACCATGCCGGCTTTGAAGTCCTGGAGGCGGCAAACGGGAGAGGCGCCATGGCAATTCTCATGGAGCAAGACGTGGACCTGGTCATTACCGACATTGTCATGCCGGAAATGGAAGGGCTGGAGATGATCGGCGCTTTGCGCAAATCGCGGCCGTCGTTACCGGTGGTGGCAATCTCGGGGGCGTTCGACGGGCGGTATCTGGATATGGCCCTGGTGCTGGGGGCACGCGCGACTCTCGCCAAGCCACTCTCCATGCCGAAACTTCTGGAGACGGTCCGGCAAACCCTGGGATTGGACCCGGCTACGCCTAAGCAAGGGTCTGGCGCTCCTTGAGCGAGGCGGCAACATGCAGCATAGATTTTGGCATCGTGCCACAAGAACCCCGGGCGATCTCGGCCAAGTTCCTAGCCACTGGCTAGAGCGATACTCTGGGAGTGAGTTGGCGGGACAGGCGAGGCGGCATTAAGGAACTGTGACTGACCCCAAGGCCTGCCATCCCGAATTCAGAGCGTTGCTCCTCGCGGCCAGAAAGAACACCCGGTTGCCCGCGAAGCCGGCGTTGAAGGCGATCGAGAGAGTCACAGTCAGTGTGTTTCCGCTGCCGCTGAATGAGCTGCCAACTCCGCTGACAGTGCACTGGCTGTTACTCACGGTCCCCGAACCGGGCAGCACCATGCCCGAGTACGGTCCGCCGGCATCGCCTGCGTCGTCCACCAGGTCGAGGGCGCCGCTGCCGGGCAGAAAGGCCAGATAGCAGGCGTGACGCCCATCGATGGCGCTGTTGATCAGCACGTTGGCGACGCCGATGTCCTGCCAGCCGTTGGTATCGGTGAACGTGAAGATGTAAGTCTGGGTGAGACTGTTGTCGCTCTGCGCCGGTGTCATTCCGGTGACCCAGGGGCCGGACGGCGGCGCGCCCGGCACGTTCCAGGCGCCCAGTGCCTGCCAGCCCGAGTTGGCCGGCGAGGTATCCTGCGCGGAGAGGTAGATCACTTTGTTGCCGCTGAAGGCGGCGCTGAAAGTGATGGTCAGCGTGAGAGTGAGTGTGTTGCCGTTACCATTAACGGCGCTGAGAGCGCCGTTGACGGAGCACTGACTGTTGCTCACGGTTCCGGACCCGGGCAGGACCATCCCCGAGTAAGGTCCGCCGGCATCGCCCCGATCATCGACCAGGTCCACGGCGCCGGAATTCGCGCCCGAAGGAACAAACGCGATGTAGCAAGCCTGGCGTCCATCGAGCGCGCTGTTGATGAGCACGTCCAGGACCGAGAAACTCCGATACCCGCCGGTATCGGAGAAGGTGAAGGCAAAGGTCTGGGTAAAGCTGCTGCCTCCGCCCGTGACGACTGATATCGGGGAAGGCGGGGCCGATGGCGACAACTGAATCACGGCGATGGCCGAGTTGTCGAAGCCCGAACCGTTGGACGCGGTAACGGCGACCGCCTGCGGCGTGGGGATCGAAGCCGGCGCCGTATACACCCCCCCGCCGAAATGCTACCGACTTGCGGGTTGAGCGCCCAGCTCACCGCGGCGCTGCTATGAAAGAAGGTACGGGCGGTGAGTTGGACCGACTGGGACGGCCCGAGCGTTGCGGTTTGGGGAGCGAGGCCGACGGTCGGGAAGTTGTCGAAGAGCAGAGTAAATCCCTGGGCCCCGAGGCTCAACAGATACGGACGGCCACTTCCATCCATAGCGGCTACGGAATCGATGCCGCCCCAGAGTGGCACGCCGCTCTGAAAGCTGCCGTCGCCGTTATTCAGCAGATAGGCGGCGCCTTCGCCGTTGGAGAGAATCAGGTCGGGGAATCCGTCGCCGTTGAGGTCGGCGAGGGACACGCAATAATCGAACGGCACGCCGGAGGTTACGGGTCCTGTCACGAAGGTGCCATCCCCTTTGCCGATCAAGGTCTGGATGGACGAGGGATTGGCGGAGGATTCCTGGTTCACGAGCACGGCCAGATCGGCTTTGCCATCGCCGTTGAGATCTCCGATGGCGACTGCTACCGGAGCAGTGCCGCCGCTCCCCAATGGCGTGACGCCCGCCGCCTGGAACGTTCCATCGCCCTTGTTCATGAGAATCCGCACGTTTCCGGCCGTGGCGCTGCCGACGTACGCAAAGCCGGCGGTGGTGTCGGTGATGACCACGAGTTCGGGTTTGCCATCGCCGTTCAAGTCACCGGCCGCAATCCAAAACGGGCGTTCGCCGAACGTATAGCTCACCGGGGTCTTGAACGAGCCGTCGCCGTTGCCGATCAGCACCGAGACGCCTCCCAAGTCTGTAGGGTTCGAGGGATCGGCCAGGTTGATAACGGCGGCGTCGAGCTTACCATCGCCGTTAAAATCCGCCAGCACCACGCCGGCCGCGCGATTGCCGGCGGAGTAACTTTGCGCCGGGCCGAGAGCGCCGCCGCCTTTGCCCAGCAGCACGGTGAGAATCCCACCGGCGCCTCCGGCGGGCTCAGCTTCGGCCACCACGATATCCGGTTTACCGTCGTTGTTGAGATCGCCGGCGGCGACCAGCGGCATGGCAATCACGCCCGCCAGCCCTAAGGTGTCGGGTGGCACGGGATAACTTGCCGCCGCTTGCGGAACCCCCTGGGAGTTCACCGCCTGGACCAGGATGCTTTCGCCGTCGTACCCGATGACGTCGGAGATGCCGTCTCCATTCAGATCGGCGGTGGCGGCCGCGACCCAGGGGAAGGTCCCGGCCGGATAGATGGACGGGGTTTGCAACGTGCCGTCGCCGGGGCCGGGAGTGAATCGGAGGTTGCCGGTGTTTGCGTCGAGTGTGATCAGGTAGAAGCTCCCGTCTTTCAGCGGCAGAACGGCTAACGAAGTAGGGCTGCCGCCGCTGACATAATTCTTGGGAGCCTCGAAGCTTCCGTCGCCATTGCCCAAAAGCAGAGACATGGAATTCGAGAGTTGATAGACAGCGGCAAGATCCATCTTGCCGTCGTTGTTGAAATCGGCGAAGGCCAGGTAGCCGGTGTTCGATCCGGAGGGCCCCAGGCCTCCGCCGGGGGAATTCACCGCCGGCTGGAACGTGCCGTCGCTCTTGGCCAGGAGGACCGAGATGGCTTGGTCGCCATGCACCGCCAGATCCGGCCTGCCGTCGCCATTGAAATCCGCGGCGACCATCGACAGAGGCCCTTCGGCAACCAGGTAAGACACGGCGGTGCGGAGCGTCCCATCGCCATTTCCGAGCAGCACCCAAACCACGTTATGATCGAAGTCGCTGACCGCGACGTCCAGCTTGCCGTCGCCGTTAAAATCGGCCGCGGCGATGCCAAACGCCTCGCCCGCGACCGGAAATCTGCGGCCCGGCTTGAACGTGCCGTCGCCGTTGCCCAGGTAAATCCAGACGCTCCCTTGCGTATTGACTTGCCCGGAGGGGCCGGTGTCGCTGATCGCGAGGTCCAGCTTGCCATCGCCGTTGAAGTCGCCGGCCACGACAAAATACGCGGTCGGGCTGATGGCGAACTGGGAGGTGGAAAGTTGATTGCCCGTTGGCCCGCTGAGAGTGACGGTAGCATTGGGCGGATTCAGGATCGCCGAATCGAGATTGCCGTCTCCGTTGAAATCGGCTTCGACGAGCCCCTGCGCGGCTTGGGGAGAGAGAGACAGCGCGGGGGACGTCAGCCGTGGGGTTTCGCCGGACTTAGTCTGGGAGCCAGACTGAGACGGAAGGTTAATCACCGGAACAATCAAACCACGGGCGCACGAGCTATTGAAAAAGCTGAGTGCGTTCTGAAAATTCCCGCCGAAGTTGAAGGTAAGATCTACCAGGGGTTCGGGTTGCGGAAGAATACCGTTCTCCCCACTGGCGCTTCTAATAAACACCTGATACTCATCCTTGGCCGGCGAGTAGCTTCCCCTCTCGTAAGGGGGATTGCTAACCAGGATGACTTCTGCAAGCGTTTCAAACTCCGGCTGGTTAGGGCTCTTAAAGCCCATGAAATGGGGCGGACAGGAGTTCACGATGTCCGCCCATGCCGCGGCCAGACCGGCGGCGGCGAAGCACACGAGAAATCGCATTCCCGCTTTCATTGAAACTCTCCGAAACCCTTGGTGGTGGGACTCCCAGATCCCGCAACCATTCTACCTGCCACAGACCCTCACCGCTTGCGGAAAGCCACCACTGCGAGCGGCGGCAGCGTCACCGCAATGCTGTGCGGACGGCCGTGCCGGGGGGTGGGCGTCGAGGTGACCATGCCGCCGTTGCCGACGTTCGATCCGCCGAACAGCTCGGAATCCGTATTGAGGATCTCTTCGTAAAATCCCTCTTCCGGAACGCCGAACTCGTAGCCTTTGCGCACCACCGGAGTGAAGTTGCAGCAGACGACGATGTAATCGGCCGGATCTTCGCCGCGGCGCAGAAACGCGATCACCGAATTTTCCCAATCGTGGAAGTCCACCCACTCGAAACCGGTATGGTGGAAGTCCACCTGGTAGAGCGCCGGGCTGGCGCGATACAGCCGGTTCAGCTCGCGCACCAGCGCCTGCAGCTTGCGGTGCGGATCGAATTCCAGCAGCTCCCAGCGGATACCGCGGTCGTGGTTCCACTCCTCGCGCTGGCCGATCTCCTGCCCCATGAACAGCAGCTTCTTGCCGGGATGCGCCCACATGTACGCCAGGAAGGCTCGCACGGTGGCGAACTGGCGCCACTCGTCGCCCGGCATTTTGTTGATCAGCGAGCTTTTCCCGTGCACCACTTCGTCATGCGAGATGGGCAGTACGAAATTCTCGGTGAAGGCGTAGAGAAGGCTGAACGTGATGTGGTTGTGGTGGAACTTGCGGTAGATGGGATCGGTGCTGAAATATTCCAGCATGTCGTGCATCCAGCCCATGTTCCACTTCATGGTGAAGCCCAGCCCGTTGAGGTACACCGGCTTCGACACTCCGGGAAACGCGGTGGACTCCTCCGCCACGGTGAATGCGCCCGGCACCTGGTGGGCCAGTTCGTTGAAGCGCCGCAGGAAATCGATGGCCTCCAGGTTCTCGTTCCCGCCGTATTGGTTGGGAATCCACTCCCCGGCCTTGCGCGAATAGTCCAGGTAGAGCATGGAGGCAACGGCGTCCACGCGCAGCCCGTCGATGTGGTACTCCTTCAGCCAGAACAAGGCGTTCGAAATGAGGAACGTGCGCACCTCGTTGCGGCCGTAGTTGAAGACCAGCGTGCCCCAGTCGCGCTGCTCGCCCTTACGCGGATCGGCGTGCTCGTAGAGCGCGGTGCCGTCGAAGAACACCAGGCCGTGCGCATCCTTGGGAAAGTGCGCGGGCACCCAGTCGACCAGCACGCCGATTCCCTCGCGGTGGCAGCAATCGATGAAATACTTGAAATCGTCGGGAGTGCCGAAGCGCGACGTGGGCGCAAAGTAAGCGATGATCTGGTAGCCCCAGGAGCCCGAGAAGGGATGCTCCATGATGGGCAGCAGCTCGATGTGCGTGTAGCCCATCTGCTTGACGTACTCGACCAGCTTCACCGCCAGCTCGCGGTACGTGAGCGGCTGCCCCAGCGGACCGCGGAGCCACGATTCCAGGTGCACTTCGTAGATCGCAAGCGGCGATTTGAGCCAGTCGGTCTGGGGGCGCGCCTCCATCCAGGCGGCGTCCTGCCACTGGTACCGTCCGGTGTCCCACACCACCGACGCGGACTTCGGCGGCCGCTCGCAGTAGAAGGCATAGGGGTCGGCCTTGAGCTGCTGGTAGCCTCCGAAGCGCGACCGGATGTAGTATTTGTACGCCGTGCCTTCCCCCAGCCCGGGGATGAAGATTTCCCACACCCCGCCGCTGCGCCGGCGCATGGGGTGGCGGCGGATGTCCCAATCGTTGAACTCCCCGGTGGCGGTGACGTTCAAGGCGTTGGGAGCCCATACGGCGAAGCGCACGCCGGAGACGCCGCTCACCGTGACCAGGTGCGCGCCCAGGGTGCGGTACGCCTCGTGGAGGGTGCCTTCGGTATGCAGGTAGAGGTCGGTGTCGGAGAGCTGCGGGCCGAAGCGGTAGGGATCGTCGATATCGATTTCGCGGCCGTCCCACAGGCGCGCGTGAATGGTGTACTGGCGCGGATCGCCGTTCAAGAGAACGCAGTAGAAGCCCTCGGCGTGATGCTTCAACATGGGGCAGCGCTGGTCACCCACCACGATGGCAGCCGATTCCGCCTGGGGGAGGAACGCACGGACCTCCCACTGTCCTTGCCCGCGCCTTTTCCGCACGCTGTGGGGTCCGAGTATGCGAAAGGCGTCGCCGTGATATCCACCGACGATCGCTTCAATCTCTTCAGCAGTCATGAGAGCCTAATAGATAAGTATGGACGATTTCCTGCTGGAAATGCCCAAAGCGGAGTTGCATGTACACCTTGAGGGCTCGGTGGAGCTCGAGACGCTGCGCGAGTTGGACCCCGCGACGCCCGCGGATCTGTACGGTTATGCAGATTTCGACGGGTTTTTGAAGGCCTTCGGCGCGGTAGGGAAGCTGCTGCGCACGCCGGCGGATTACGCGCTGATCACGCGGCGGCTGCTGGAGCGGCTGGATGCGCAGAATGTGCGCTATGCCGAGATCATCCTGGCGGCGGGGGTGGTGTTGTGGAAGGGGCAGGAGATCGGGCCGATCTTCGACGCGGTGCGTGATGCTTCGGCCGGGTCGCCGGTGAAGGTGAAGTGGATCTTCGATGCGGTGCGGCAGTTCGGTGTCGAGCAGGCGATGCAGGTAGCGGAGTGGGCAGCTTCGCGCGTGCCGGATGGGGTCGTGGCGATCGGGATCGGCGGCAGCGAGGAGCGCGGTCCCGCGGAGTGGTTCGGAGAAGTTTTTGGGTTCGCGAAGCGCGCCGGGCTCAGGCTGCACGCGCATGCCGGCGAGGGGACGCGTGCCGGGAGTGTGTGGGCGGCGCTGGAGATTGGGGCGGAGCGGATCGGGCACGGGATCTCGGCGATCGAGGATGCGGAGTTGATGCGGCATTTGCGCGATAGCGGGATTCCGCTCGAGATCTGCATTACGAGTAATGTGGTGACGGGCGTGGTGAAGCGGATCGAGGATCATCCCGTGCGGCGGCTGTACGACGCGGGCGTTCCCATCGTGCTGAATACGGACGATCCGGCTATGTTCGGGTGCACGCTGGTGGGCGAATATCGGTTGGCGGCGGAGCGGTTCGGGTTCAGCGAAGCGGAATTGCGCGGGATTGCGGAGAACGGGTTTCGATATGCGTTTTGAGAGGCGGATTGCAGTAGGTTCTCAACCGTGCTCACACAGAATATGGGCTATGCGCTCTTGGCGCGACCGCCGAATGATGTTCTCGACGACCTCTACCGGCAATGGATGACCCGTTCGATAGATCAGAAGACCGTCCTCCATGACCAGGCCGCTCTGAGTGACCTCCACACCCACAGAAGAGTCGTCGCTGCCGGCAGTCGGTCTCATGTTGAAGTCCACAAGGTCTCCCCTGCCAATCTTACCGCTTATCTTCGCGGGAATGCGGTGCACGATACAATTGGAGCAGCAATGACACTCGATGACTACAAAGTCGTGTTGTACCGAAATCAGCCGTCGGGTTGGGTGGCTGAGGTGCCCGCGATCGAAGGATGCTACGCGCTGATGCCGACGCGCGAAGCGGCGCTCGCCGAATTGGGAGACGTTTTCACGATGATCGCCGCGGAGTACGAGGAGAAGGGCCTGCCGCTGCCTTCCGACACCACGGAAATCGTTCATGCCTAGCGCGCGAGCCGATGAATTCCGGCGGGTCGCCTTGCGACTGGGATTCAGGAGGGCGCGNNTGGATTCACGAGGATGGGCGCGCCACGACAATCCCGGTCCATGGCGGGCAAGATATCGGACCGCCGCTGTTCAACCGGATTCTGAAGCAGTTGGGCATCTCGGCCGCCGAATTCGATCGGCTGCGCTGAACCCCTCAGGCTTGTCTTCACACCGGCCCCGCGCAAGCCCCTTGGTAGAATAAGACCGATGCCGATCAGACGCGTGAATCGCAAGAAGCCCACACGCCTGCGCACCGAACGCCTGGCGGAAATCTCCAGGCGCGTGCGGGAAGAAAGCATGCGCGTCAACGCCGAATTTGCGGTGGTTGAGGGAGATCCGGCGCCGACGCGAGTCCCGGCGTCATCCCGGTGCCCGGCGACAAGTCCGTCTCCCACCGCTATGCCATGATCGCCGCTATCGCCGAGGGCTACACCCGCATCGCCAGCTAATCGCCACTCGCCACTCGACTGCGCGCCCGCCCCCTGTGATATTCTTGGCTTCCATGCGGATGATTCGCTTTCTCCTCACCGCGGCAGCCGCTGCCGCGCTCCTGCACGCGCAGGACTTCACAACCCGGGCCGACAAGTACATCAATCCCCTGGTCGAGCAGAATCAGTTCATCGGCTCGGTGTTGGTGGCGCGCGACGGCAAGCCGATTTTCCGCAAAGGCTTCGGACTCGCCGATCGCGAATGGAACATCCCCAACGGTCCCGACACCAAGTTCCGCCTCGGCTCCATTACCAAGCAGTTCACCGCCACCGCCATCCTGCAACTGGTCGAGGCCGGTAAGCTGAAGACCGAGGACCCAGTCTCGAAATATTACACCGATGCCCCCGCGAGTTGGTCCAAAATCACTATCCATAACCTGCTGACCCACACGTCCGGAATCCCCAGCTACACCGAGATCCCCGGTTTCTTTCAGAAGCAGGCGATGTTCGACCTGACGCCTGCCGAAATCGTCAAGCTGACCGAGGACAAGCCCCTCGATTTCGAGCCCGGAGAGAAGTGGAAGTACGACAACTCGGGATACATCCTGCTGGGCTACGTGATCGAGAAGGTCTCCGGCCAGACCTACGCAGACTACATCCGCCAGCACATTTTCGAGCCGCTCGGCATGCACGATACCGGATACGACAATACCAAGGACATCCTGCCTCACCGCGCGTCCGGTTACGTGTACCAGGGCGGGCGCTGGCAGAACGCTCCCTACCTCGCTATGACGCTGCCGTACGCCGCCGGATCGTTGTATTCCACGGTCGATGATCTGCTCATCTGGGACCAGGCACTCTACGCGGGAAAGCCGCTCACCGCCGCTTCGTTCGAGAAAATGTTCACGCCGTACAAGAACGGCTACGGGTATGGTTGGGGCATCGGAAAGCAATTCGACCACAAGCAAATCTCGCACGGCGGAGGAATCAACGGATTTTCCACGGTCATCAGCCGCTTCCCGGACGACAAGGTCACGGTGATCGTTTTGTCGAACATGCAAAGCCCCGCCGTGGGAAGGATCGGGTCGGCGTTGGCCGGAATGGTGTTCGGAATCGACCCGGTGGTGCACAGCGAAATCAAGATCGAGTCCAAGCTGCTCGACGACTACGCAGGCGTCTACACTTTGCCGCCCGGCGCGTTCACCATCGCTCGCGACGGCGACCGGCTGATGGGCGGTCCCGAAGGGCAGCGCGCGCAGCCACTGATACCCTACGATCGCGACAAGTTCTTCGTGCGAGCCGCGGAAACGGAACTGGAGTTCCGGCGCGATCCGCAGGGCAAAGTCATCGAGCTGGTAGTGCGGCAGAACGGCGACGAGATTCGCGGCGCCCGCAAATAAGCCGCTACTCCGAGCGAAGCGCCGCGGCCGGATCCACCCGCGTCGCCCGTCTGGCTGGAATATAGCTGGCCAGGGCGACTACCGACATCAGCAGCAATGCAACCGCGAAGAGCGTTCCCGGATCGCTCGAACGCACTTCGTAAAGCTGGCTGCCCAGTGTGCCGGTAACCAGCAAGGCACCGCCCGCGCCGAGCAACACTCCGAGCGTCGCCAAACCGACGCCGCGCAGCACCACCAGGCGGAGCACCGCAAACCCGGAGGCGCCCAGGGCCATGCGAATTCCGATCTCACGCTTCCGCTGCGCCACCGAGTAAGCCATCACTCCATAAGTCCCCACCGCCGCCAGGAACAGCGCGAGCCCCGCGAACGCCCCCAGCAGCAGCATACTGAAGCGCCGCGGCGACAAGGCGGTATCGACCAGTTCATCGATGGTGCGGAAGCTCGCCACCGGCTGGTCGCGATCGATGGACCAGACCGCCTGCCGGATCGCGGGCGCCAGCGCCCCGGGCTGCAGCGTCGTTCGCACCACCAGGTCCATGAAAGTGAATGGGAACTGATCCAGCGGCAGGTACATCTCCAGTCCGGCCTGTTGGTCGAGCCCGGAGTGCCGGACGTCTCCGGCGATTCCCACGATCTGCAGGGTGCGGCCGTTGACCAATACCTGCTGCGCCAACGCGACCTGTTGTCCCGACGGGTCCTGCCCCTCCGGCCAGAATCGGCGCACTGCCGATTCGTTCAGGATCACCACTCCGGGAGCATCGGCGGTGTCGCGGTCCGTGAAGGTTCGGCCGCGTTTGAGCGGAATCCCCATCACTCGAAGATACTCGGGAGTGATGACATGCGGAAAGGCGGAGGGAGCGTTTTCGGGTGGGGTTCCGCGCGGGCGGATGTCCCAGCTTCGGTCGCGATCGAGCGGCAGTGTGTCGCAGAAGGCAGCAGCCTCGACTCCCGGGATTATCGCGACGCGGCGCAGTACGTCGTCGAAAAAGCTGGTGAGACGCGCGCTACGCCCATACTTACTCGCAGGGTCGATGCGGGCGGCGATCACACCTTCGGAGCGAAAACCGGGATTGACTTCGAGGATCCGCCAGAAGCTCCGCAGCAGAAGTCCTGCACCGGTCAGCAACACCACTGCGAGGGCCACTTGCGCCACCACCATCGCCTCGCGCAGGCGCTGGCCGCGCCCGGCAGGCTCGCGGTACGCCTGCAGCGCCGGAGCCAGGCCAAACAGCAGGCCCGTGAGCACGGATACCAGGAGCGCGAAGCCGAAAGTCCAGGAATCCACCTGGACCTCGCTCAACCGCGGAATCGAGACGTGCGGCAATCGGGCGATCAGCGGGACGCCCGCCAGGGCCGGCGCCAGGCCCAGTACGCCTCCCAGGAGAGACAAAATCAGGCTCTCCGTCAGCAGTTGGCGGACCAGGCGCAACCGGCCGGCGCCCACGGCCACCCGGATGGCCATCTCCTTGCGGCGCGACGACGCCCGCGCCAGCAAGAGGCTGGCGAGGTTGGTGCATGCGATGAGCAGCACCACGGCCACGGCGCCCAGCAGGACCAGCAGCGGCGAACGAACGTCACTCACCGCTCTTTTCGCCAACGGCACGAGCACCGCGCCGGTGACATTGCGATCCACCAGGCGCTCGCGGGTCACGAGCGAGTCCATCTCGCCCTGTGCCGCCGCGACGCTCACGTCCTTCCGCAGCCGCCCCAGAACACCCAGGTAGTGACCGTAGCCCTCGCTCGCCTTGTCGAGGATCAGCGGCGTGATCACGTCCAGGTGGGAACCGGGCGCAAACACCGCGGCGAAATCGAAGCTCGCGGGAAGCACTCCCACAATCGTGGACGGCTTGTCATTCAGGGTGATGGTCTCGCCCAGCACTGCGGCGTCGGAGGCGAACCGCCGTTGCCAGAATCCGTAAGTCAACAGTACCGCCGGTCTGGCGCCGGGCCGGTCCTCCTCCGGCCGGAACACCCGCCCCAGCGCCGCATCCACGCCGAGCAGCGGAAGCAGGCCTTGCGAGATCTGGATCCCCGACAGACGCTCCGGCGCGCCGCGCCCCGTCAGGTTGTAGCTGAGATAGCTGAAGAATGCGTGATATGCGGCCATGCTCTCGAAGCTGCGGCTTTCGCGCCGCCAATCCTGAAAGATCTTCGACGATACGACATCCTGCCGCACCAGGACCTTTCCCGCCCTCGAGGACGGATCTCCGTCCCCGATCCACACGATGCGGTCCGGTTCGCGGAAGGGCAGCGGCCGGAAGACAATCGAGCGCACTACGCTGAAGATCGCGGTGTTGGCGCCGATGCCCAGCGCCAGGGTCAGCACCGCCACCGCGGCGAAGCCTGGATTGCGCCACAGTGTGCGCAGCGCGTATCGCGTATCCTGCCAGGCGGTTTCCAGCCAGCCGATGACGTCCGCGTCGCGTGTGCGCTCGGTGATGAGGGTGTGGTTGCCGAAGCGGTGGGTGGCGTTCCGCCGGGCCTCCTCCGCGGTCATCCCGGCGGCGAGGTTGTCACGCGTGCGCGATTCCACGTGGAAGCGGAGTTCCTCCTCTACTTCGGAGTGGAGGCGCCTCGCTCGAAACAGGTTGCGCACACGATCGGTCCAGGGCACCATTCGCCTCCTATGCAAATCGCAGCACGCGCGCCACGGCGCCCGTGAGCTGCTCCCAGTTCTTCTCCTCTTCCGCCAGTTGTTTGCGGCCCGCCGCGGTGATGGAGTAGTAGCGCGCGCGGCGATTGTTCTCCGACGCGCCCCACTCGGCCCGCAGCCAGCCCGATTGGGTCATGCGGTGCAGCGCGGGGTAGAGCGAGCCCTCTTCCACGCGCAGGATCTCCTCGGAGATCTTCCCGATGTGCAGCGTGATCGCGTAGCCGTGCATGGTCCCCCGCGCTGCCAGGGTTTTGAGAACCAGCAGGTCGAGCGTCCCCTGCAGGCGGTCATTGCCGTGCTTGCTCATGCTGCCTCCTATAGCTAGCTATAGGGCAGTTGGGGAGAGATGTCAAGAAGAATGTTCTTGCCCGCAGACCGCACCATGTGCGAGTCTTCGTGGCCGGCAGGCGCCGGTGCCTGCTGTACGGACGCCTGCTGGAAGCGCTGAGACGGCTGGAGGCGGGGCTCGCTATGAAGCTGAGGGCGATCGAGCGGGATCCGTTCTCGCCGCTGGCACCTGGATCTCCGTGGCCCGCCGCAGGCTCATCTCGGCCCCCAGTCGATGGGCAACCGAAAGGCGTTATACTACCACTGTCTGTTTTAAAACCGGCGAGGGGACACCTATGAGCGCGGTACACGCCATCACTCCGTACCAGGACGAAGCAGCCGGCGAGCCCGCCGAACTGGCGCACAAGTGTCTGTACTACATGGCGCTGATGCGCGAGATGGAAGACCGCATCGAGCGCAAACTCTACCGCCAGGGAAAAATCCTGGGCGGTGTGTACGTGGGCCGCGGCCAGGAGGCCATTCCGGTGGGCACGGCGCTGCTGGCCGGGCCGGAGGACGTGCTGTTCCCGTCGCACCGCGATATGGCCGCGTTTCTCATTCGCGGCATCCCCGCGCGGCGGATCTTCGCCCAGTACATGGGGCGCGTCGACGGACCCACCCGCGGACGCGAGGGCAACATGCACATGGGCGACCTGAAGCTCAACCTGGTTTCGATCATCAGCGCGCTGGCCGCTACGGTTCCGGTGGCCGCGGGCGCCGCCCTGGCCCTACGCTACCAGGGCAAGAATGGCGTGGCGTTCAGCTACTTCGGAGACGGCGCCACCAGCCGCGGCGACTGGCATGAAGGGGTCAACTTCGCCAGCGTGCAGAAGCTCGCCGTGATCTTCATCTGCAACAACAACCAGTACGCCTACTCCACGCCGCTCAGCGCGCAGATGGCCTGCGCCAACGTGGCCGACCGGGGCGCCGCCTACAACATGCCGGCCGAGATCGTGGACGGCAACGACGTCCTGGCGGTGCATGCCGCCACCGAGCGCGCCCTGGCACACGCCCGCTCCGGGGCGGGCCCGTACCTTCTGGAGTGCAAGACCTTCCGCATGACCGGCCACTCCGCGCACGATGCCGCGCACTATGTGCCCAAGGACCTGTTCGACGAGTGGGGCAAGCTCGATCCCATCACGCGACTGCAGACCAGAATGCTAAAAGAAGACTGGGCCGGCGAGGCCGAGCTGGAACGCGTGCACGCGCGCATACGGGCGGAGGTAGACGAGGCGGTCGCGTGGGCGGAGCAGAGTCCGTACCCCGATCCCGCCACCCTGCTGGACGACGTGTACGAAAGCCGGTAGCCATGTCCACCACCTACCTGGAAGCCATCCGCGAAGGCCTGTGGGAGGAGATGCAGCGCGACCCCAACGTCTTTCTGCTGGGGGAAGATATCGGGGTGTACGGCGGGGCGTTCAAAGTGACCGCGGGCTTCATCGAGGAATTCGGCGAGCGCCGCGTGGTGGACACGCCGATTTCCGAGGCCGCCATTGTGGGCGCGGCCATCGGCGCATCGTACATGGGGCTGCGTCCGGTGGCCGAGATGCAGTTCGCCGATTTCATCTCGTGCGGCTTCGACCAGATCGTCAACTTCGCCGCCAAGAGCCGCTACCGTTGGGACGCGCCGGTGCCCATGGTGATTCGGGCGCCGTCGGGCGGCGGAATCCACGGCGGGCCTTACCACTCGCAGAATCCCGAGATGTGGTTTGTGCGAACGCCCGGGTTGAAAGTGGTGTGCCCCGCCACGGCATACGATGCCAAGGGGCTGATCAAGTCGGCCATCCGCGACAACGATCCCGTGCTGTTTTTCGAGCACAAGGGTCTCTACCGGCGCATCAAGGAGGATCTGCCGGCCGGAGAGTACACGGTTCCCATCGGGGAGGCCAAGGTGGTGCGCGAAGGACGCGACCTCAGCATCATCACGTACGGGGCCATGGTTTGGGTGGCGCTGGAAGCGGCCGGCCGGTTGGCGGAGGAAGGGATCTCGATCGAGGTGGTGGATCTGCGGACGCTGCTGCCGCTGGATCGGGAGACCGTGTGCGAGAGCGTCAAGAAGACCTCCAAGGTGCTGCTGCTGCACGAGGACACGCGCACGGGCGGCATGGCCGGCGAGCTGGCCGCCACTATCACGGAGAGCGTGTTCGAGTACCTGGATGGTCCGGTGGTGCGGGTCACCGCGCCGGATACGCCGGTCCCTTACAGTGCGCCGTTGGAGGACGCCTTCCTGCCCAATGCCGACAAGGTCATCGAGAAGGTTCGCTGGCTCTATCGTTATTGAGTTGCTGCTGGCGGCGGGCGGGCTGGCGGTCGATTTCGAAGCCGATTTCGAGTACCAGGCCGGTGCGGCCGCGGCGGGGCAGGCGAAGGCGCCGGTGAAAGCGCTGGTGCTCGAGGACCGCCGCGGCAACCGCGCCGCGATCGTGGAGGCGCCCTTCGCGGTCACACGTGCCGTCTCGGATTTTGCCGGCGCACGGCTGCTGGATTTGTACGGCCTCGACCGGGCCGGGGTACTGCTGCGCGGGATGCCGGCCGCCGCCCGGCAGACGCCCCCGCGGACCGACGACCTGGTGACGGCGGTCGCGGCTGCGCTCGGCAAGCTGGAGCCCGCCGTGGTCCGCTACGGGGATGGGGGATTGTCGGTGACGACGCCGGAGGGGCGGTGTGTCGGCGCGCTTCGGTCGGATGCCTCGCTGACCTTCGACGGCTGCGGCGCGGGCGGCCCAGTTCGAACATCGTTGGTGCGCGGCCCCATCCGCTCCGCGTTCCAGATCGTCGAGCCGGCTCACGGATTTTTGAAGCGCGACGCGGCGCCGCCCTCCTACCCGGTGCAAGCGATCGCGATTGGAAAGGGGTTGACCATTCTGGCACTCGGCGGTGAAGCGCGGGCGGCCGGGTTTCCCGCCAAAGGAGTAATGGTCGCCCCTTTTTCCAACGACACCCTTGCGCTGCCCGACACACCCGGAATGGATGCCGCGATCCGGCAGGTTCTCGCCAGGGTAAAGTAATCCACCCACTTAAACATCCAGCGGCTGAAAGCCGGTGGAGCGCCGGCTAAAAGCCGGCGGTGACAGGCCACAAGAAACGATGGCCTGCCCCACCAAGAAGGAGCGTCGACACGAGCGGGGACGATCTCCGGCGGGAACGTCTCTGGCGGCGGAAACTTTGCGACTCGAAGCGGGGCCGATTGCAAATCGGCCTGCAGGATAAAATCCTGCCCCACCAAACTGAGGGCATGCCCACCTCTGGCTCGACAAAATGTATTGAATCTAAAATTCCTTGCGGGAACCCGCTCCCGTACTCTGCCGCCGGGTATACACTAAAATTCAGTGCTGTCCTTCATGCACGACCGCGAACGGTCCGGCGTCCCAACGGCGCCGCCGGCTTTCGCGTCGCTGCGTAAGGGGGTGGGGCTGTTCATCCAGGTTGCCGGCTTGTTCGCCACCGGCTGGGTGATCTGGGCCTCCTCGGTGTCGCCGCGGCTGCACCGCTATTCGTGGGCGTCGCTGGTGGGCAGCGCCCTGGGCTACGCGGTGTTTGCGTGGGCCTGGAGCATCCTGATTACGTTCGGCCTGTACTTGACGATTCCGCGGCGCGAACGGGGCGACGTGGTATGGGCCACGCTGCGCACGTCGACGACGGCGGTTTGGTTTGCTCCGGCCATCATTCTTCTGACCCAAATGTCTCCCGCCGCCATGGCTGCGGCGCTGGTCCTGGTGGTCAGCGCCACCAGGCTGATCTATTCGCAATGGCGGCTGCTGTATCCGCGGATGGAGGCGGCTCCGGCCTATTCGCCGCTGGACATGCTCTTCGGGGAAGGGGAACCCTCGCCCCTTTTGATCAGGGAACTGATGCCGGCGCTGGCCGTCTCGCTGTGCCTCCAGTGCGGAATCACGGCGATGCTGCTGCACGTTCCGCTTCTGGCCGGGGCGCTGTTCGCGACGAGCGCCTCCATCGCGACCGTTTTTGCGATCTCCTCGGGGGCCAGCGATGCGGGGCGTACGCGCGATCTGCCGCGGTCGATTCTGGGAGTCGTGCTGACCGTGTTGCTGGCGGCGGGCATGACGATCGGCGGCATGAGCGGGCGCGTGATGCGGCACAGGGGTCCGGGCGGCAACGCGGATTCGGGCCGCGAGCCCAACGCGGTGGAGGCCACGCGGGCCCTGCTGCGGGAGTTGTTCTACGGCGAGCAGCCGCCCGACCAGAAAGCGCAGGAGACGCCGCCGGCTAACGATGCCAAGGACCAGGTTGACAAACTGCCGCTGGATGCGACGACGTTTCCGGACGGAAGTTATCCGGGCGTGATCCTGGTGTCGGAAGTGAGGCCGGTGGCGCGGCTGGTGGCGCCGGTACCGGCGAACCGCGGTTTGTCGGGAGCGGCGCCGCGCCCTTACAGCATTCTTTTCGGGGGAGATTATTGGATGTTCCGCTGGCCGTACCGGCGGCCGCCGCAGAGCTCGTATCACCGCAAGGGCAATCCTTCGACGCTCTCCTTCAGCACCACGGACCACTGGCCGCTCAATATGGAGGCGCACCAGAAGCTGGATCAGCCGATTGACCTGAACTGCTGCAGCCAGGTGCAGGTGGAGATCCGCAATGCCGACCGGTACCCGGGCACGGTTTCGCTGGAACTGGTGGCGATGGCCACCGATTCGCCGGGCGCGCCTGCGGTGAGCCTGGGCACGGCGCAGGTGCAGTCGGCTCCCGATTTGAAGAGCGACCCGGTGGCCGCAGTCCCGGAGATGCTGCAGTTTTCGATTTCCGAGGACGAGGCCCTGGGCGCCTGCAATGAGCTGAAGGTGGTGTTTCGGCGGGACCGCAGCCGGGCGGACAAGAGCGCCCGCGTGGCGATCGAGCGTTTCGTGCTGGTGCCCAAATAGGGGTTAGGGGCTGGGGGTTTTGTTCGCCAACGGCGAGGGGGGCCGCGCGCGGCAGCGGCAGTCGAATCGTGATACCGTTGGCCTCGAAGGAGCCATCATGGGGAAAACGATTTCGGCTGCGCTGCTGGTCATCGCCGCCGCGGCGACTACATTTGGCCAGACCCCGCCGGCGCGGCCTCCGGCGCCTCCGCCGTACAATTGCGAGCCGGTGAATCCGAACGCGACCACCGAGGCCCGCGCGCTGCTGAAGACGCTGTGCGCGGTTTCGGGAAAGGGCATTCTGTCGGGCCAGCACAATTTTCCGAATCAGCGATCGCAGGACACCGACAAGGTGAACGGACTCACCGGGAAGTATCCGGCCATCTGGGGTTCGGATTTCGGATTCACGGACGAGGAGGACAAGGACTCGATCGTGCACCGCGACCTGATGATCGAGGAGGCCAAGAAGCAGGCCGCCGCGGGCTCCATCATTTATCTTTGCTGGCACATGCTGCGGCCGACCGAGGACGAACCGGGGAAGGCGGGCGCGAGCTGGCGGGGCAGCGTGCAGGCTCGGCTCACCGACGAGCAGTGGCAGGAGCTGATCACCTCCGACACGCCGCTGCACCAGCGATGGGAGAAGTACATGGACCGGGCGGCGGGGTATTTGAAGCAGTTGCAGGACGCTCATATTCCGGTGCTGTGGCGGCCCATGCACGAAAACAACGGCAGCTTCTTCTGGTGGGGCGGCCGTCCGGGAGCGGCCGGCACGGCGCAGCTTTACCGGGAGGTATACGCGCGCATGGTGTACGTGCACCACCTGGACAATCTGATTTGGGTGTGGAACCAGAACGGCCCGGCGCCCCCGAGCGAATTCGTGAATTACTTTCCGGGGCAGAAGTTTGTGGATGTGGTGAGCTACGACAATTACCGGCAGTTGAGCGACCGGTACTACTACGAGATCATGGCGCTGGCGGACGGGAAACCGGTGGCACTGGGTGAAGTGGGAACTCCGCCACCGGCGGAAGTGCTCAAGGCGCAGCCGAAGTGGGCGTTTTTCATGGTGTGGGGCGGGATGGTGAACGAGCGGATCAAAGCGGTGTACGGGGACGCTTACACGATCAATCGGGGGGACCCAATTCCGGGGAATTAGCGGATTGGGATAGGGCCATCGCGGCGGATGGCCCTGTTGGATCTACCGGTCAATGAACGTTGGCGGTGATGATGGACCCGATCTTCGAGAAGACGTTGTTGACGGTGGAGCTCAATGCCGGCATGGCCGCCACGGCCGCTACCGCCACCATTCCCGCCATCAACGAATACTCGACAAGGTCTTGGCCTTGGCAATCCTGCCAGAAATCGGCTTTGAGAATACGTTTAATCATTCCAGATTCCTCCTCATTTACCCGCTCGGGCCGGCTTCAGCCGGGGGCGGCTCGGTTTCGGTTGGCGAGTGCCGGCAAGCCGGCCACTCGCGAATTACACATTGCGGAACGCGGC
The DNA here is from genome assembly GCA_900290305.1 of Candidatus Sulfopaludibacter sp. SbA4. Classification (GTDB taxonomy): domain Bacteria; phylum Acidobacteriota; class Terriglobia; order Bryobacterales; family Bryobacteraceae; genus OMOG01. The sequence continues at coordinate 13,595 of OMOG01000257.1, read as the reverse complement.
GACGTCAGTTGACATTGGCGGTGATGATGGACCCGATCTTCGAGAAGACGTTGTTGACGGTGGCACCCAGTACCGGCATGGCCGCCACCGCGGCTACCGCCACCATGCCCGCCATCAGGGCATACTCGACGAGGTCCTGGCCCTGGCAATCCTGCCAGAAATCGGCTTTCAGAATACGTTGGATCATCGGAATCACTCCTTCCTTTGTTTCTTTCAGCCGGGCCGGCCTCAGCCGGTGCGGCTCGCTTTCGGTTTCGGTTGGCGAGTGCCGTTGGCTGGCCACTCGCGTGTTATACATCAAGGGCGACGGATGGGATCATTGCGGATGGGTTGAAGTCATGGCATCGCCGCCGTAACCATGGAGGCGATCTTCGAGTACACATTGTTCACCGTTGCACTAAGCAGAGGCATGGCGGCCACGGCGGCTACCGCCACCATTCCCGCCATCAGGGCATACTCGACGAGGTCCTGCCCCTGGGTGTCGTTCCAGAACTTTTTCAAGTAGACATGCATTTGATCTTGTCTCGATTCCGTCTGGAATCGTCTTCGCAATTAAGACATTAACAGCGCGGGTCCTTCCGGAACATCCGCAGAAGCTCTTACATTTCGGAGTGTTTTATCTGAACCCGGCGCTCATGTGCTAAGTGCCGGCCATCGGTCTCGGTTCAGCCGCGCGCGGGGAGGAGTCCGAAAAACGGAGACTTCTTCTTGGGGGCTTCCTCTTTGCCGAGCAGCCGTTCGGAAAGCGCGTGGATGCTGCGCCCGAAGTAGGACCCGGGGGCGACGGGTTTCCCCTCCAGGAGAGCGGCCTGCACGCCTTCGTAATCGTTGCTCAACAGGGCCCAGGGATCGAGTTTCAGGGCGGTTTGCACGTCTTCGCGCTTGAGGCCGGTAGAGGGGGTGTAGCGGGTCACCAGCAGTTTCAGGCGGGCTTTGTCCACGGAGATTTTTTCCAGGCATTCCATGGCGCGGCGGGTGGCGTGAAGGGCCGCCAGTTCGTTGGTGGTAACGAGCAGGACATCATCGGAGAGGGCTGCGAATCCAAATCCCGGCGCATTGGCGCCGGCCAGGTCCAGAACGATGGCATCGTAGTGGCGCCGCCAGAAGCTCAGCAATTCCTCGGCCGCTTGTTGGTCGATATCCACAATGGTGGCCGGGTTTTGCGGGGCCAGCAGGACATCCACTCCCTGATAGGGCACGGTCAGGCGTCCCCAAAGGTCATCGTCCATGCGGCTCCAGTCGCGCACCGCGTCGCCTAGATGGAAGTCCGACTTCAGTTTGAAGAAAAAGGCGATGCTCGAGGTGACGAAGTCGGCATCCACCAGCAAGACTTTGGGAACGCCGCTGCGTTTGATCTCGACGGACAGGTACGCGGCCACGGTGCTGGCTCCGCAACCCGGCTTGCCAGGCAGCGCGCAATAGACCTTGGCGGACTTCGCGGGTGTCGCCGGCGGGTGCAGGCGCGCCAGGCGCTCCAGCACGCCCCTGACCTGTTCGGTGGTGGGGTCCGCGACGAATTCGCCGGCGCCCTGACGCAAACACCGCAGGATGACATCCGCATCGTTGGACGAATTCAGGGCCACGACCGGGACTTTGGCGGCCGCTTCGGAGACGAGGAGCAACGCGTGTTCGGGATTGGACGCCACATCCAGGAAGCAGAGATTGCAGCCATCCCGCAGCACGATGGCGGCGATCTCGCCGGCCAGGGGATACTGCGATATAAATCGGACATCCGCAAACCCCTGGTCGCTCAGGGCCGAGCGGATGCGGAGCCCCATGGGGGCGTTGGGACAGACGACCAGCGGTTTCCAATCCAGCCGCGATTCTTTGGTGGCCCGCTTTTGCGTGTGCTCGAACATTGCCTACACTTCAACATCGGCGGAGCGGCGGGAAAAGGTTAGGGGGCGGCCGGGAAAAGTGCGGTTTCCACGGAGCAATTTTTGTTGAGACGGTGCCGCCGCTGCGGCACCATATATGCGTGAGGGGAAAATGGTCTTATCATCCAAAGAATGTCGCACAGGTTGCGGAGGCGTACTGTATGGGAATACTGAGTTTGCCGGAGGCGGCAGCGTTCGAGGAGCACTACATCACATGCGCGCGTTGTGCCGGAATCGTCGAGTCTGCCGATCGGTACGTTGAGGCCATGCGGGAGGCCGCGAGGATGCTAAGGGGGTTCGGCCGCAAGAGAGCGGACACCGCGACGGATTGAGACCCGGCCGGCAGGGGCGCGCACAGCCTGGAACCGATGTGGTACGCTGATTCCCGGCAGGGGAGGTGACCACCATGTCGAGAGCTGTGTTCTTTCTGCTGGCCGCCATGACGGTGTTCGCGGCGGACGATCCCTGGGCCAAGGTTCGCGACCTCAAGGGCGGCACCGAACTGCGCATCTACAAGAGAGGTACGGCGCCGCCAGTGCTTGCGAAGATGGACCAGTTGACCGGGGAAAATCTGATCGTGGTGGTGAAGACCGAGCAGATCGCCATCGCCCGGGACCAGATCGACCGGGTGGACTACCGCCCGGTGAAGTCCCGGGTGACTGCCGAGACCAAAACCCAGACTACCGATCCGGATACGCGGCCCGGCCCTTACGGATCGCGCTCTCCCGGGAGTTCCACGTCTACGAATGTTGGGGTCGCTTCCAAGCCGGACTTCGAAGAGATCTACCGCCGTCCCACTCCGCCGCCCAAGAAATAGGAGATGAGACCTCCGATTCCGTTCGCAGAGGTGCAACGGGCTCTGCAGTCCGGTTTGCCGTCCGTGGCGCTGGCCACCATTGTCATGGCAGCGGGGCTGGCGGCCAGCGTTCTTTCCCGGTTGCGATCGCGCGATCCGTTGCTGCGCTGGTTCGGTATTTTTGCGTTACTCTACGGCCTGCGGCTGTTCACCGAGAACACGCTGGTGGGTGTGGCCACCGGCATCAGCCGCCAGAGCCTGCTCGCGGCCACCCGGGTCATCACGTACTCGATCCCGATTCCGTATGCCCTTTTCTTCCGCGAGTTCGGCGAGTGGTACGGGGCCGGCTGGAAGAGATTGATTTCGATCTGGGTGTGGGCGCAGGTGGTGTTTGCCCCGCTGGCGATCATGACCGCAGTGATCGGTGGCTACCCGGCGCCGGCCGAGCTGGCGAACACCGTCCTGGTCTCAGCCGGCACGTCGGCTGCTCTTCTGGAAGTCTGGCGGCGCAGCCGCCCGGACCCGGGTCGAGCCGTGTTGAAGTACTCGCTCACCGTGGGCCTGGTTTGTGTGTTGCTCACGAACCTGGGATTGGCGGGCAACTCGGTCGAGCCGTTGGGATTCCTCGTGCTCCTCTGCGGTCTGGCTTACACGGCGGCCAGGCACGCCATTGACCAGGAACAAAAACTGATCGCAGTAGCGCAGGAGATGGAGACGGCCCGCCGCATCCAGACCTCGATTTTGCCGGCGAGCCTGCCCGAGTTGAAGGGCTTGCGGATGGCCGCCCGTTACCAGCCCATGACGGCGGTGGCCGGGGATTTCTACGATTTCCTGCGGGTGGACGAACGGCGCGTGACGATTCTGGTGGCGGACGTTTCCGGGCACGGGGTGCCCGCCGCGCTGATCGCTTCGATGCTGAAGGTGGCGTTCGCCGGGCAGTCGGACCACGCCTGCGACCCGGCAGCCATTCTGGCCGGACTGAACGCCTCCCTGGCCGGACTGCTGGCCGGTCAGTTCGTGACAGCGGCGTGCGTGTTCATCGATCTCGAAACCCAGGCGGTGACTTACGCGGGCGCGGGACATCCGCCGTCTCTGCTTTTGCAGCGGGGCACTGGAGAAGTCATCGAACTGGCGGAGAACGGGCTGTTCCTGGGGCCGTTCCGGCATGCCCGCTATGCGAACGTCACCGCGCCGTTCCAGCAGGGCGACAAACTGCTGCTCTACACCGACGGCATCATCGAGGCGACGATGCAGGACCAGCAGCCATTCGGCGGCCAGCGGTTGAAGGAGTTCATCCGCGAGCGCCAGCTTGCCGAGCCTTCTTTATTCGTGGACCAGTTGTTCCAGGCGGTTTCCAGCCCGGTACAGGAAGATGACCTGACGGTCGTGGTCGCTCAATCCGCGTAGGCGTCCCGGCGTGTGTCGGATTGACCCAAATGTGTGTTCATGGGCCGACGGCTGGGGGAGTCTGCACGATGGACAGTAGCAGGCAAAACACCACCAAAACCGCGAGACCCGCTGCGACAAGCATAAAATCCTCTCACCTCTATAGATCGGCAGAGCAATTGGATTGCCGTAGATCGAAAGCGGGGGTTGGGGGCCCGAAAAAAGGGGGTTGGGGGTTGGGGTTGTGAAGGGGTGCGGATAAATATCGTGATACGATATAAAAGTGGCGAGAGTTCGACAGCGGACTGCGCAAGACGACGATTTGACGGCGGCGGATTATCGGTCGCTGGGCGCGTTTCGGTACCAGATCCGGCGATTCCTGCATTTCAGCGAAGAGGCGGCCAAGGCCGAGGGATTGGAGCCGCAGCAGCACCAGATGCTGCTGGCCGTACGGGCTTTGGACGAGCCGGAAGGACCGACGGTCGGAAGCCTGGCGGAGCACCTCATCATCCGGCACCATAGCGCGGTGGGCCTGATTGACCGGCTCGCGGAGAGGGGGCTGGTGGAGCGCACCCGCGGGCAGGAGGATCGGCGGCAGGTCAGGGTCCGGCTAACCGCCGAAGGGGAAGGCAAGCTCAGGCGGCTTTCGACGGCGCACCGCGAGGAACTGCGCACCTCCGGCCGGATGCTGGTGGAGACGCTGGGCGGGCTGCTGTCCACAAAATAGCGAAAATGTACACCAAAACTAAGGCAGATACTTTACAGACACTGGGCGATTTCACTACCACCCGGCGGGTGGTGTGGCTCGCGTTGCTGGCCGCCGGAATCGGGCTGGCCAGCGCCTTCATCGCACTGGCGCTTCTGAGACTGATCGGGCTGTTTACGAACCTGTTCTTCTTCGGGCGCTGGAGCACCGCGATGGTTTCGCCCGCGGGGAACCGGCTGGGGCTTTGGGAGGTGCTGGTTCCCGTGGGTGGGGCGCTGATCATCGGGGTGATGGCGCGCTACGGTTCGGAGCGCATCCGGGGGCACGGCATCCCGGAGGCCATCGAGGCCATCCTGATCAACGGCAGCCGCGTGGAGCCGAAAGTGGCGATACTGAAGCCGCTCTCGAGCGCCATCTCGATCGGCTCGGGCGGGCCGTTCGGCGCGGAAGGGCCGATCATTATGACCGGCGGCGCGTTCGGATCGATGATCGCACAGCTCTTCCACCTTTCGAGTACCGAGCGGAAGACGCTGCTGGTGGCGGGGGCGGCGGGCGGCATGTCGGCGACCTTCGCGTCGCCGGTGGCGGCAGTTTTGCTGGCCGTGGAGCTGCTGCTGTTCGAGTGGAAGCCGCGGAGCCTGATCCCGGTGGCGCTGGCCAGCGTGGCGGCGGGCGCGGCGCGGAGGTACATCCTGGGGCTGGGCCCGCTGTTTCCGGTGCCGCCGCATCCGGTGTTCATCGGCCCCGAAGGACTGCTGGGGTGCGTGGTGGCGGGGGTGCTGGCGGGCGCGCTTTCCGCGCTTCTGACAGCCGCGGTGTACGGCGCGGAAGACCTTTTCCGGCTGCTTCCCATCCACTGGATGTGGTGGCCGGCGCTGGGCGGCATGGCGATCGGGCTGGGCGGGCTGATCTTCCCGCAGGCGCTGGGGGTGGGGTACGACACCATCGGCGCGCTGCTACAGGGCGACGTGCCGCGGAAGCTGATCGTAGGCATTCTGTTGGTGAAGTCGGTGATCTGGGCGGTGTCGCTGGGGTCGGGAACGTCCGGCGGGGTGCTGGCGCCGCTGCTCATGATGGGCGGGGCGTTGGGCGGCCTGGAGGCCGGGTTTCTGCCGCATGAAGGCGCGGGATTCTGGCCGCTGGTCAGCATGGGCGCGATCCTGGGCGGCACCATGCGCTCGCCGTTCACGGGCGTGATCTTCGCGCTGGAACTGACTCACGATGTCAACATGCTGGTGCCGCTGCTGCTGGCGGTGACCATCGCGCATGGTTTCACGGTGCTGACGCTGCGGCGGTCGATTCTCACCGAAAAAGTCGCGCGGCGGGGCTACCATTTGAGCCGAGAGTATGCGGTGGATCCATTGGAAATCCTGATGGTCCGCGAGGTGATGCGGAGCAACATCGTCGCTCTTCCGGCGAAGACCACCCGAGCGGAACTGGCCAGCGCCCTGAAGCCCGATCACGAACGGCGCGGCCAGTTTCTGTATCCGGTGGTGGATGGAGATCACACGCTGGCCGGCGTGATCACGCGCACCCGCCTCGAAGAACTGGTGGAGGACGGGGCCTCGCCGGAGCGGCCGCTGGGCGAGATGGCGAACCGCAATCCCCAGGTGGCTTACGCCGGCGAGCCGCTGCGGGCGGTGGTATACCGCATGGCCGAGACGGGTTTCACACGCATGCCGGTGGTGGAGAGCGGCGAAAGCGGTACGCTGGTGGGAATGGTTTCGTTGAACGACCTGCTGCGGGCCCGGACCCGCTCGCTCGAAGAGGAGCGGCGGCGGGAGCGCGTGCTGCGGATTCACTTGCCGTTCCGGATTGGGCGGGAGAAGCGGGAGGTGGGCTCGCCAAAGCGCAAGGGGGCAAAGGCGTCAGAATAGGCCTGCCTCACTGAGGCCGGACTGTGTGCCGGTCGACCAGACGCCGGCGTCGCCGGTAATATATCGACAGACACCGATGCGCACGCGAATCTCTCTTCCTCTGGCGCGACGCGGTGATTGGATGGGGCAACCTTTCCGTGAAGGACGGCGGGTCCGTGAAGGACGGCGGGTCCGTGAAGGACGGCGGGTCCGTGAAGAACGGCGAGCTCCAGTCCGAGCTCGGCTATGTGGGATCGCGCCCACCGGGCGATCGCGTCTTCAAGCGGGAACTCGAGGCGGAGCTGGATCGCATGCGAGTTTTTCTGGGGCTGGAACGGTGAGCGTCTGTTCGGAGGGGCGCCTTCTCCATCGACCATCTGACGCGTTCCGCTATGAAACCGGCAAACGGTCCGATGTCCATCTCGATACTGGCGCGGTCCAGCGCCGTGAGGTAGGCGGTGCGGTCCTCGATGCGGATGACGGTCCAGGGATAGCCTCCCGAGGCGAGCATGGCATTCATCAGGAATCTTGCTATGCGGCCGTTCCCATCGGGATAGGGGTGAACGTAGCCGAAGAGCCAGTGTCCGAGAACCGCGCGCACGCCGGGGTCCGGCTCTTTCTCCAGCAAGTCGAACAGGGCGGGCATGGCATCGCGCACTGCTTCCCAGCGCGGCGGCACGTAGCGCGAAGTGCGCAGATAGACCGCGTCGTTGCGGTAGCCGGCCAGAGCGGATGGCGCAATCAGACCGGCCCCCACGCAGGGCTGAAAGAGCTCGCGGTACCAGTCGCGATGGGCGGTCCGGACCAGGCGGCCGGGATTGGCTCCCGCCAGAATCTCGCCGACATTTGCCTTCACGACCTGGAAGGCCTGCCAGTAACCGCGCGCGGCCAGAGCGTCGCGGCTCTGCCGGTCCGCGTCATGATGCTCCGGGTCCCAGTTGCCCGCCCCCACGCGCTCGATCAGCTCCGGCGAAACGGTGTAGCCTTCGATGGACAAGGAGTGGTAGGCATCGCTGCGATAGATATCCTGCACGAACTTGAGATACTTGGCCTTGGCAGCCGGGAGACCGGGCGGCGATGGAAAGACTTCGAGAACCTTCCCCCTCATCGATTCCCACATCGCCTGCATCCGCCCGACAATAGGCGCGGCCGCCGCGGATGGCGCGAGCGCCGCACGGTTCCCGAAAGGATCGGTCTCCCGCACGCCGTATCCGGCGGCCTTCATGGTGGCGACGATCTCATCGGCGGCGTCGGCGCGGCCGATGTGGCGGAACGCCCCGGCCAGCCGGCCCGCAACGACGGAATGTCCACCCTCGAGCAGACGCCGGAGCGGTTCCGATGGGTCGCGCAAGCTCGCCAGCACGACCTGGGTTTCGATGGGATGGCTGGCGAAGAAAGCCTCCGACACGCGGACGATTGCCGCCGCCGGAGAGAAGAGCCGCAGGCCATCGCGCGACGTCAGGTCGGCGGCAGGCGGCATGTGCGGCTGCTTGAGGTCATAGAGCGATGTGCCAAACAGCAGCGCGACCTTGTTGTTGGAGCCTTTCGGGCTATAAACGATGACCTGTGCCGGAATGACGGTGTTCTCCGCATGCAGGAGGAGCGACTGCTCGGGCGAAAGGTACCACTCGTCCCCGAAGCGCTCGCCGCAGTAACGGGCGCAGAATTCCCAGAAGGACGCATACCACGGCGTGCTGTCGCCGTCTCGCGCACCCGGACTGGAGGAGATCAACCATCCCTTGATGGCCTCCTGCAGGAAACCGTTGTGCAGCAGCCGTTCACGATCGGTGCGGCCGAGGTCCTGCGATTGAAAGACGCGCCGTCCGCCTTTCTGGAGGTGGCGAAGGGCCGTCAGGGAGCGGGCGAGCTTTTCGTTCGGTGTGGCCATCGTGAGCTCCTTGCGGAGAATTGCAAGTGTTTATTGCTGTACCGGTACAAGTATATGATGCTGGATGGATGCAAGTCAATGGTGTTGGACGATCGCAAGTCGATCATGCGCTCCTCAGCACCGTCTCACCGAGGTTGCGGGAGGGTTGCGGGCCGGCGGCGACGCCGGCGTTGGCGGGTGATATATTGACAGGCATTGATGCGCGCGCGAATTATCCTTGCTCTCACCCTCTGCCAAGCCGCTTGGGGCGCCGACTGGCTGACCTTCGGACACGATCCGCAACGGACGGGTTGGGCGTTCGAGGAGACGAAGATCACTCCCGAGAACGTGGCGCAGATGACGCTTGCCTGGAAGACGAAGCTGAAGAACGAGCCGTACAGTCTTTCGGCGTTGACGGCTCCCGTGGTGGCGAGCGGCATTTCGACCAGCAAGGGCGTGCGCAGCGTGGTGTATGTCGCGGGAATTACGGGAACGGTGTTCGCGCTGGACGCGGCCACCGGCGAAGAACTGTGGAACCACGCGTTCAAGTACGTGGTGCTGCCGGGGAAGGGCGGGTACCAGGGCACGTTTCTCTGCCCCAACGGGATCACGGCGACGCCGGTGATCGATAAGACCACGAACACGCTCTACGTGATTGCAGGGAACGGCGCTTTGTACGGGCTCGACCTGGGAAGCGGCACGGTGCGCTACGGGCCGGTGCAACTGGTGGCGGCGTTCTCGAAGAACTCGAGCCTGAACCTGGTGGATGGAGTCCTCTACACGGTGCTGGCGCAGGGGTGCGGCCAGGGGCTCTCGGGATTCTATTCGGTGGACGTGCGCGACCGCCATCATCCCGTGATTCACCAGATGCTGCTTTCGAATACCGATACGGGTGGAGTTTGGGGCCGCGGCGGGGCGGTGATCGGGACCAATGGCCGCGTGTACGGCTCGACGGCGGACGGGGTGTTCGATCCGGCGGCGGGAGATTACTCCGACACGGAGATCGCGGTGTCGCAGAAAGACCTCACGCTGCTGGACTACTTTCTGCCGCTGAACTGGCAGTACATCCGGCGCAAGGATTTCGACCTGGGAGCGGCCAGCCCGGTGTTCTTCGGCTGGAAGAATCGAAATCTGCTGGCGGCGGGGGCGAAGGAGGGGCTGGTGTACCTGCTGGACGCGGAAAACCTGGGGGGAAGCGATCACCAGTCGACGCTCTATACGAGTCCGCGCCTGGGCAACGACAAGCAGGTGTGCTGCGAGGGGCTGGGTATCTGGGGCGGCATTTCAACGGCGCGGGACCTGGACGGGCAGACGTGGTTGATCGTGCCGATGGGCGGACCGCCGGCGGCGGACGGTCCGAGATTTCCGATCGCCAACGGGCCGGCGCCGCACGGAAGCTTGATGGCGCTGAAGGTAGTTGCCGATGCGAAGGGCAGTCCCGGGCTCGAGCCGGTTTGGGTGTCGGGCGATTTCGACATGCCGGACCCGGCGGTGATCGCCAACGGGGTGGTCTTCGCGCAATCGACGGGGTCGAACGAGGTGCAGCGCGGCGGCGAGGCCGTGCGGGTGAAGAGCAATCATCCGTCGGTGCTGAAGGCGCTCGATTTGAAGACCGGCAAGGAACTGTTCAACAGCGGGACGGCTATCGAGTCATGGGTGCATTTCAGCGGCCTCGCGGTTTCGGACGGACGGGTGTTCGCGGTGGACCACGATTCGAACGTCTACGCGTTCGGCTTGCCGGCGCCGACTTCGCGGTAGCGGAAGCAATCGACGAGGTGGTCGTTGACCACGGCGCCGACTTCGCGGTAGCGGAAGCAATCGACGAGGTGGTCGTTGACCATGCCGGTGGCCTGCATGAAGGCGTAGCAGATGGTCGAGCCGACAAACGTGAAACCGCGCTTGCGGAGATCCTTGCTCATGGCGTCGGATTCGGCGGTGCGGGCCGGCAGGTCCTTCATGGTGCGGCGGGCGTTCAGGATGGGTTGCCCGCCGGTGAACTGCCAGATGTACCGGTCGAACCTGCCGAACTCCTCTTGGATGGCGAGGAACGACTTGGCGTTGCGGATGGCGGCGGCGATCTTGAGGCGGTTGCGGACGATTCCTTCGTCGGCCAGCAGGGCAGCGACTTTGCGCGTGTCGAAGCGGGCGACCTTGCGCGGGTCGAAACCGGCGAATGCCTTGCGGTAGTTCTCGCGCTTGTTGAGGATGGTCGACCAGCTCAGCCCGGCCTGGGCGCCTTCGAGGATTACAAATTCGAACAGGGCGCGATCGTCGTGGAGGGGGACACCCCATTCGGTATCGTGGTAGGCGGTGTAGCGATCGCCGGTTGCCCAGGGGCATCGAGTAGTCATGGGCGATCGTACTCGGCGGGTTCAGCAGGTGGAATCTTCGCCATCACCTGCCGGAATCTCTCGTAGCTTCCGCTGGCGGCTTTTTCTTTGAGGCGTTCGAACTCGAGAACGCGCTCTTCGAAGGCCGCGGCAAATAGATCCTCGACGGAAACATTCTCCGCAGCGGCAATCTCGGCGGCGCGCTGATACAGTTCCTGGGAAACACTGATGGTCAGGTTCACCTTTGGCCTCCAACGAGAGTGAGCATCTCCCTCGGGCTGATCACCCGGACTCCAAACCGTTCGGCGCCCGTGAAATCCTTGGCGTTGAACGTCACCAGTGCGGACCTCGACCGGACAGCCACCTCCAGAATACGATCATCGTCCGGGTCTCGCAATGCCGGCCGCCAGCGGGAGTAGATCTGCACCAGATGGGATCGGCTGCAAAGGTACTCCACGAAGTCGTCGATGTCCTGCAAGGTCAGGTCCGCGTCCGAGGCTCCCCGTTTCAGCACTGCCTCGTACTCGAACGCGAGAGTGGGTGAAATGACCGGACGCCATAGCCGCCCCTCGAGTGTCTGGAGTAGCTGGAAGGAAGCGCCTAGGCTTGATCGGAAGGCGGCGACAAGTACGTTGGTATCAAGCACGACTTCAATCATGCTCGGCCATGGATTATTGCTGATCCTTTTTCTCGCCGGGGCGTAAGAGTGTCGGGGGCTTCTTGGCGGCCGGCTTGGCGGCTTCGGCGGCTGCCTGGTCGGCGGCCTTCTTGTCGTCGGCCTGCTTGGCCTCGCGCTCCACCGGCGTCATGGACTCTTCCAACGCCTTCCTTTGCTTCTGCTCGCGCGCCTCGACGTCCTGCGTGCGCTTGCCCAGGTCCTCCTGGGCGGCTTGCAGGCTGTCGGTCGAGGTTTCGATGGCGGTGCGCAGGACGAATTCGTAGCGGTCGAAGTCTTTGGGGTGGCTGTCCTGGACCTTCTGCAGGATGGGAAGCGCTTCCTTGGTCGTGGACTCCACCGCCTTCAATCCGGGCTTCATGTCCGCCTTGTGGGAGAGCGCCGCGTCGGTGACGTCGTCGATGGCGTCGATGATTTTGGCGTAGTCGTCGAGCGCGTCGTGGATGAGGACGGAGCGGCCGGCCTTGTCTTTGGCCATCAGGCTCTTCACCAGGTCGATGCGCTCTTTAGCGAAGCGGGCGTAGAGCACGATGCGGGCGTTGGGCTCCTGCGCCTCTTTGATCTGATCGATCTCGTCCGCGGTGAGAAAGTCGCGATGCTGGGCGGCCAGAGGAACGGCGCAGGTTCCCAGCACAAGCAACAAACCCGGCAGCAACAAACCCGGCAGGCAACAACGTAGCAGCAGGTTCTTCATTTCTTTCTGCCCTCCATCAATCCCAGGAGCAGGTCATCGTGCACCTCTTGCACGCGCGCCTTGAGCTTTTCGAGCATGGGGCGCTCGGAGAAACTCATTTCCTGCTCAAAGGATTCCAACTTGCGCAACAGGTCGCGCGTTTCGATCTCGGCCCTCTTGAACCATTTTGGACTTTTCCGTGGGTTCTTGCCAGTATCGGTCAGGGATTTGTAGGCGAGGTCCACGGACTCCAGGACTTCCGCGATGGCCGATACCACGCGATCGTTGTCGCCCTTTTGATAGGCGGCGCGGGACTCCTGGTACACAGCGGCGGCATTGTCGAGGGCCAGTTTGGAGCGCTTTTCCAGGTTGGGCTCGGCCAGGGCGGGCTTGAGGTCGGCACCGAGAGGGGCGGGGATGAGGCACAGTGCGAAGGCTGTCAGGAAAGACACACAGGCTGGAAAGCCTGTGCCACGGGAAAACACACAGGCTGGAAAGCCTGTGCTACGATGGTTGGCCATTATCGCTTCTCCAGTTCCCTCTGAATGATTCTCACACGCGCACGCGCCTGGATTTCCTGGTTCTCATTGCCTTTGCTGACGGAAAGGAAGTGCTGGTAGGCTTCCACGGCCGGCTTCAACTGCTTGAGCTTGTCTAAGACGATCGCACGGAAAAACCAGTTTCCGGGCGTGTCGTCACCCAGGTCGTGGGCCTTGGCGTAGGCCTGTAGAGATTGCTGGTAGTCGCCCATCATGTAGAGCATGCCGCCCAACTGGTCCCAGGTCTTGGACTCGGCGGGCTTGAGCTTGGCCGCTTCGTAAAACTGCCGTGCCGCCGCGGGAAACTGTTTGCGGTCGCGCAGGGCCCGCGCGTACATCATGCGCAGGTCGTAATTGGAAGGCTCGGCGGCCACCGCCTGGTCGAGCAGCGGGAGGGCCTTCTCGATCTGCTCCGCGAAGATATAGGACGCGGCCAGAGCGGCACGGTTTGCCTGGGTGGGGTCTTTGGCGTAGGCCGATTCCAGGCGCGGGATGGCGTCGGCGTATTGCTTGTTTTCGAGCATCAGCTCGCCCAGGTGTTCCTGCGCGGCGACGTTGTCGGGGAATTCCTTGTAGATGGCGATGGCTTCGGCGGGCTGCTTGTTCTCCTCATAAAACTGCGCGAGTTCGAGGAGATACTCGTGGTACTTGGGCTCCAGTTGGGCAGACTGGCGGAAGTGCGGCTCCGAGTCCCCCAGTTTGCCTTGGCGCGCGAGGGTGTGGGCCAGTCCCAGCTCGGCGTTGGCCGATTTCGGATCCAGCTCCAGAGCGAGCCGGTAGTTCTGTTCAGCCTTGTCGAACGCGCCGGTCTGCAGTTGGGCCTCGGCCAGGTAGTACCGCGGGCGGTATTCCTTGGCCTTCTGCTCCGCGGCGCCTTCGAACAGCGGCA